>JAUNNP010000063.1 GCA_030531385.1 Eubacteriales bacterium | reverse complement strand
CACCGACATGCTTTTGACTCTCTCGGATACTGCAAGGACTATCAGCATTGACATTATGCTTCCTGCAAATGCTGCCGCCGCCATGGCTCCCGAGCCTATAGGGATACCTGCCCCCACAAAGCTTATCATAACTATCGCCACCACAAGCCTTGCTCCCGAGGAAATACCAAGCACGTAAGGTCCCGCGATCGGATTGCAGAAAAAAAGCTGCAGAAGATACCCCGAAACCGCAAGCGCCCCTCCGAGCAGGACTGACAGCAATACTCTTGGCAGCCTTATGTTCCATAATATCACAGCCTCGGCCGACAAAGTTTGTCCGTTTCCTGCCAATGCCGCAGCCTTGCCCTCGGCGTTCCCTGCCGCCGATGCTCCGCCGCAGGTCATCGCCTCTATAAGCAGCTCCGGAATATTCTTTGGCTCTATCTGCACACTGCCCACCGATATTCCAATAAGCATCGTAAAAATAAGCAGTATTAAAAGCACCGCAAGCATCAGCAGATATTTATTTGTGTCACTCCATTTTTTCAAAGAATTTAAGTTCCTTATTCTTAGCGTAAAGGATCGTGTTCATATCCTCTGTCATCTCCGGGATGCCCGTGCTCTTTTGAAAAACGATATCTCCGGTCCTGTATACTCTTCCCTCTTTTACCGCCTTAAGACCGGAGAGCACCGGCGCCTTTTTAATAAGGTCCGCAACTGTTTTTGTCCCCTCATCTATGACACCGTTATATATAAGCACGTCCGCATCCTTTGCCGCGCTGTAGAAGCTTTCCATATCCACGGTCAGACTTCCTGAGCCCGCTTTAAGTCCTTCCGGGACATAGCGGCCTCCTGCCGTCTCCAGCATTTTTATCATATAGTCACCCGGGTCACGCACGATGACACCGCCCGCCGTGTTAATGTAAAAGTAGGCCGCAGTGGGACGGGCAGTCAGCACTGCGGTTGCTTTTGCCGCTGCCGGATACGCATTGGATGCCGAACCATGCACCCCTTCCGAAGCTTCAATACTATCCTCTATCTCACCAAGCTTTTGCTCAAAGCCTTTGAAAAGCTCCTCCGCCTTTTCTTCCTCTCCGCACAAAAGCCCATAAAGCTTTATCCATTCCAGCCTTCCGAGCGGAGTCTTTTCGTAGCTCGATCTTTCCACAAGCACCGGAATGCCGACCGCCTCGAGTTCTTCAAGTATCTCCGGCGAATGATAGATCATGGTGTTTTCTATGGCCAGATCACAGCCCTCGGAAAGAATATATTCGATATCCGGCGCATTGTATTTTCCGACAAAGCTGATCTTGTCATTATATACAAGCTCCCTTATTTCCGGTATTTTCCACTCGGCATACGGAGTGCCTGTCATCGCTGCATGGTCCAGCGCGTCAAGCTCCAGAAAATAATCCATGACCGATGACGAAGCAATGTAAATATTCTTTGGCCTCTCATCCGGTTTTAACCACATTGTCCTGTCAGCTATCGTTATTTTGGCAATGTTTCCGTCATAATAGTCGACCGCAAATTCCTCAGCGTAATCAAGCTCCATGCTTCCGGGTTTAATGGAAGCCGAATCAAAGCTGATCGTGTAATCAATAAGGTAAGGCTTGCTCATGGCAGTCGTATCTGCCTTCACCTGTATCGCGTGGTCCAGCACTTCTACCGGGATCAGAAACTCTGAATTTCCATCCTTATTTACCGGGTCCCCGACCGGATAACAGGTCTCACCGTCAACCACCATGAAGTCATATTTATTGCTGCTCCATATGATCCTGGCCGTCAGCTTTCCATCCTTTACGATGAGCTCCGCGGGGCTTTCGATCGTCGTCCTTCCGGAGCCCCCTCCGAGCACCGCATCGACCTTGTAGCTGCCGTCCTTAAGTCCAAGGTCTGCTGCCGTTTTCACTGTTCCTTCTGCTAATGCCGACGCCGGAACCGATGCGGCCTCAAAGAGCAGCGTTCTGTCATACCACTTTTCTTTCTTTTTGCTGAAGGCCGCACAGGATATCCCCTTATCAAGTGCCTCTACCGGGACAGTAAAGGTGTGGGCACCGTCAGCATTGGCCGCATAAGGAATGTAGGATGCTTCAGGCGCAGCTGCCGCCTCAGCGCCCGTTCCCATGTAGACATAGCTGTAGCCCGTGCCGCTCATGGTCATGACCGCAGTCATCTTCCCGTCCCTTACCGTGAGCTCACAGTCTGTGATCTTGAACATGCCGGAACTCGAGCGGACATTCACTTTGTAGTTGCCGTCCTTAAGGTCCGATCCGCAGACCGGCACCATGCCCTCATCAACTATATCCAGGGTCTCTGCCATTTCCGAGGCATCGGCCACCTGCCCGGCCCCCACTGCACCGGCATCAGCGCCTGGCGCCCTCCTTCAGGAGTCCGGCCTCCGCAAGTGCTGCATTTACATGATCCACATATATCTTTCGGATCTCGGGAAGCTCGCCGAGTCCCTTTATGATGCACTCTACCTCGTAGCCCGCATCCTCGAAGGTCTTCTTCCAGGTTCCTTCCTCATCGCCTGCCATATCGTTGTTTGCATGGTCTCCGGCAACTACCATGAGAGGTTCAAGCACCACCTTCTTATAGTCTCCCGTCTGTACAAGCTTCAGTACATCCTCGAGCGCAGGTTCGGCCTCAACGGTTCCGACATAGTAATGCTCATAGCCAAGCTCTTTGAGGGTCTCCTGCATTTTGGCATAGACCTTATTGGACTCTGCCTCCGTGCCATGGCCCATAAAGCAGATGGCCGTCTCGCCGTCATCGTAGGAAGATGTCGCCTTGGTTATGGCCTTTGCCACAGCGTCAAAATCATCGTCGGATGAAAGCAGCGGCTCACCTATGACCACCTTGTCAAAGGAATCTGAATATGAAGCGATCTCCGCAACGAGGTCGTTATACTCCAGACCATCCATGAGATGTGTCGGCTGAACGATGAGAGTTTTTACTCCGTTGTCGATTGCACGGTCAAGAGCCGCTCCGACATTATCTATCTCCACTCCGTCCCTGCTTTTAACATGATCGATAATGATCTGGCTGGTAAAGCCGCGGCGTACAGCATAGTCAGGGAAGGAGTTTTCAAGCTCGTCCTCTATCGCACCGATAGTCAGTCTTCTGCTGTCATTAAAGCTTGTGCCGAAGCTTACTGCAAGAAGCTCCGTCTCGCCTATATCATTCTGATTTCTTGGATCGTCCAAAGCCGCGTCTCCCGTATCGTAGTTTTCTTCGTCTGCTGCAGCTTCAGCCGGGGCCTCAGTCTCAGCCGGGGCCTCAGTTGCTGATGAGCCGCAGGCCGTAAGTGCTGCTATGGCACCTGCCGCAGCAGCTGCCGCGATAATAAATTTCACACCATTTTTTCTCATAAAAAAACCTCCTCTGATGAACAATGACTCTTTTTTGCATAAGGGGCATCACATCAGAAGGGAGGAACTTCAGGAATCACGTTTAAATTAAATATCAGCCGGTATCCCACCAAGGCGTTCGTCCAACATTTTTGTACCAAAACCGGTAAGCCTGAAACAAAGCGGCTCTGCACTCAGTTTATGCGTATCGGCAAATAGCCCGAAGCACCGGGCTCTTCATGTACTTGATCAGTTTCTCGTGATCTGAAGCAATGCTTCAAGTACTTAAATCCGGCAGGTCTCCTGACTTTAGCCTCCTCATACGGCACGCCTTCCCGGAATAACATTCCAGTGACATCATATGCCGCACTCCGCTTTCACAGTGACGAGTTCGTGCGAAACTTTCATCCGCTTCCCTGTTGGATCCGCGGCCGCCGCCGCTGAAAGCGCAGACGGTGAAACCGCAGATACCGGACTTATTCGTTTATGTAATTGTTACAGGCAGGATCATGCCTGCAACAGCTATGATAACACTTTTCATTTACTCTTGCAAAGGTGTATAATTTAGTCAATATCATAAACCGGCCGGGCCGGGTCACGAGGAGAAATACATGCTTCATGCTTTCAAAAGGCCGCGCAAACCAAAGGCGCGCCTGCTTAGTTTAATACTTTCCACAGCAATACTTTCCACGGCATCCCTTTCCGGCTGCGGAAAGCTTTCAGAGCTGATGGATACGGACTCGCTCTACGATTCCATGATCACGCTGAACGAGACCATCAGCCCGGATTCCAAGTGGATCAACTCATCCATTCTGGGCTATATTGATGAGCATACAGACGTCCGCCCGCAGGACGACTTTTATACTGCCATAAACCGCGATACCATTCTCTCTCTCGAAATAACAAAGGATGATCCCACAAAGTACAATCTTATGAGTGGTCAGGATGATATCGATGCGGTCGTGGACTCACTGCTCTATAACACTTCCGATGATTTTGACGGTGCGAATGAGGTAGGACTCGAGCCGGAAGCATTTGCCGCGCTTCAAAAAAGCATCGCGGCATACGGCAGGAAGATAAACAACTGGGAGTACCGCGACGCTGCCGGCGCTGAGCCGCTAAGGCCTTACATAGATGCCATCAGCCGGATCTCTGACCTAGACGAGCTCACTGCTTATTTTGCCAATGCTGACGGCACCAACGTCTGCGGCTTAAGTCTTACCGGTCTTTATGACAGCCTTCCGGACTTTGACCGTGACAGCCGCATATTAAATATAACGACGGTACAAAGCCTGTTTAAGGGCAGAGGCATGAGCGAAGTCCTTTTATATGAGCAGGTCGTGCGGCATGTGCTTTCGAAGCTTGGATACAGCAGCCGCGAGGCAGACAGGCTTATCTCAAGTGCAAATAAAACCGAACTCGAACTAAAATACCTTGTACGCGAAAATGATGACAGCGATTCGCTGCGTCACTTTTATACTGTCAGAGAAGCAGAGTCCCTGGCCGGAAATTATCCGCTCGGCAGCATTATGAGAGCCCGGGGCTTTGACGGTGATTTCCGCGTAAAGATAACCCAGACTGACTATCTTAAAAAGCTTGGTGAATATTATAATACCGCGAATCTTGAAGACATAAAGGCCTGCATGATCTGCAGCACAGTCTACGAGATGGCCTCATATCTGGACTCCGAAACCTATTTCATGAAGAATGGGTCAGATTATATTACCGAGGACTTTTATAAGGATGAGGAAAAGTCTCTTGAAACAGCACGCAGCATGGCCTGCAGTGATATGCCTGCTGCCATTAATACGGCATTTGTCGCAGCGACATGCTCCTCTAAAGAAAGAGACAGCTTAAAGGCGCTTGTAAATGATACCGTTGATTACTATAAGGAAATGCTGAACTCGGAGGACTGGCTTTCAGAAGAGAGCCGGGCGCGTGCTGTAAGCAAGCTGTCAAACCTTGAGCAGCACGTGCTCTACCCTGACAGCTTTGAGGACTTCAGCGGCCTTTCCTTAGAGTTTTCTGACACGCTGATCGACATGATGGCAAAGCTCTGCCGCTTTAGATACAAGGAAGCTTCCGATAGACTTAAGAGGCCTATTGACAGAAGCGAATGGGACTTTAATGAGCTTCCGACCATGGAGACTAATTCAGTCTATAACATGCTGGAAAATGCCATCTATATTTACGCAGGCATCGTGTCCGGCGGACTTTATGATGAGGATACGCCTATTGAAAAGGTGTACGGTGGAATAGGTACCGTAATAGGCCATGAGATCTCCCATGCTTTTGACACTACAGGATCAAATTATAATGAGCAGGGACTTTCCGAGGACTGGTGGACTTCGGCCGACAGAAATGCCTTCAACGAACGCGCTGACAGGCTGGCATCAAGCTACACGGGTCTTACCATAGCACGCGGGACCGGCAATGTTGCGGGCCAGATGATAGAGGGCGAGGCGATAGCCGACATGGGAGGCCTTAAGTGCATGCTGGACCTGGCAAAGGATGCTGACAGCTTTGATTATGATCTTTTCTTCAGAAGCTATGCTGATATATGGGCTATGAAGGAAAGCTATGAGATGGCAGTAATGTACTTAAACAATGATGTCCATCCGCCGACCTTCTTAAGAGTCAACAAGACAGTTCAGCAATTTGATGAATTTATGGATACATATGATGTCCGTGAAGGCGACGGCATGTATCTTGCAGCCTCCGACAGAGTACTGGTATGGTAATCAAAAATATATGAGGGAAGACACAATGGGTGAAACAGTTATATCTATCAAAAACATAAATAAAAACTACGGAAAGCATAAAGTCCTTACAGATGTATCTCTCGACATAGAAAAGGGCGACATCTTCGGACTTGTAGGAAAGAACGGTGCGGGTAAGACCACACTGTTCAAGGTGATCCTCGGCCTTTCGGATTATCAGGGCGGCAGTCTTCAGATAGGTTCAGATCCCGCTCATCCGCTTGACGGAAGAAAAAATATCGGTTTCTTTGTAGGAAATAATCTCTTTCCGAATATGACAGGCCGTGAAAATCTTGAGTACTACCGCCGTCTCAAGGGCATAAAGGATAAAAATGAGGTATCACGCGTTCTTGAGATAGTTGATCTCGCAAATGCAAAGGGGCCTGTAAAGTCCTACTCTCTCGGTATGCGTCAGAGACTTGGCATGGCAAATTCCATCATGGGCGATCCTGATATACTGATCCTTGACGAACCGGTAAACGGTCTCGATCCCCAGGGCATAGCCGATATCAGAAATCTAATAAAGAAAATGAACGAAGAGCACAATATGACCGTGATAGTATCCAGCCATATCCTCGGAGAGCTGCAGAATACCGCACACAAATTCGGAATCATAAATAACGGAAGCGTCGCAAGAGTCGTAACTGATGATGAGTTAAGGAAGCTTAACAGCGTCGTGCGCATCAGAGTTGATGAGCTCGATAAAGCCAGGGAAGTACTCGCCGCAGCCGGTGTAAATGTACTTGAGGAAACTCAGGAGACCAGAAGTCTTGAGGACTTCTACTTTGATATCGTTGGGAGAAAGTGATGAAAAATTATCTAAGGGCTGATCTTTACAGAATAGTCACAAGACCTGCTTTCTGGATAGTGCACATCATAGGCATAATTGCACTATTCATAACAGCTGTACTAAGCACCACAGTTGAGCTTAATAACGATATCGAATATTTATCGAATGCATCGACCATTATCTCCCTTGGCATCTTCTTTATCGGTATATATTATCTGTTTGGGATATTCGGAAACGATGCCAGGGCCCGCACGGGTGTGATGGCACTTGGCCGGGGCGTATCAAGGCGTGATGTCGTCACCGTCCACTTCCTTGAGACTTTCATGCTCGTGGGCTTTACCTGGCTTATGCTTTCGATAACCGGTATTATCATCGGAAAGCTTATATTCAACATAAGCGGATATTATGCGAGACTGCTTATCAGCCATATGATCAGCAGCTCCCTTGATACAGTATTCTCGCTGGAATTTTCAATGCTTCTGATGCTGCTTGGTTTTGGCATGATACCCTGCTTTATCATTTTTCTCTGCATCCAGTTTGATGTGATAAGCATTGTTTTTTCCCTGATAACCATGCTGCCTCCGTTAATGAATTTTGATTTTGATGCTTTTTTGCCCGGCGGCATTACATCCAAAATATCATATTATTTAAGCTACACCGGCAGCATTCCCATAATTCCGCTTTTCAGCGTCCTTGTATATATGCTCGCTGTATTTGTGCTTGCTATTATCCTCTACAAAAGAAAAGAGCTGGATTTTTAAGGGAATTACGCCCGGATTTCTTTGACTGATCTTGGGGATTCGACTTGCCTTTAGGAATTTTTGTTCGTGAAAGGACTTCTTATGAACAAGTGTTTAGCTGCTGATTTTTTCAGAATACTTAAACAGAAAAGATTTTATATATATCAGGTGCTGATATTTGTCATCACCATTTTCACCATGTATGGATACAGTTCCATAATTGAGCATTACATGAATTTCTCCGATCCCGCAGCAGTATTCGGAGAGGTATTTCAGATGCCTGTTTTCGTTATAACCACACTTGCGGCATTTTTTGAAATACCTCTGGTATATGCCGATGATTTTCATTCCAATGTAATGCAGATGGCAGTAGGACGCGGCATAGGGCGCCTCAAGTACATGCTCGCAAAGGAAACATCTCTCATGATACTGGCAATGCTGAATGCGCTTATGATAGGCCTTGCCGGCTTTGTTTACAGTCTGCTCATACAAACTGAGCTGAATGGTCTGCTCTTTAATATCATTGTAAGCAGGCTGATAGCCTCACTGGTCCGCATACTGGCTTACCTGAGCCTGGTTCAGTTTATTCTTTATCTCAGCGGCTCAACCTCTCTTGCCATGTTTATATTTATGCTGTTTTGTTTCAGGATCGAAAACCTTGCGGTTATGTTTACCTACATGGTCGATATCCCTGAAGGCGTAAGAAGCATGATATCATCAAGGCTTATGTCCACACAGCTTGAGCAATTCGGAAACGCCCTTTATGCCGGAAGGCTGTATCCTGACAACATTGCTTTCATTGTTATCTGGATAGTTGCTTTCACAGTACTCGGAGGTCTTGTGCTTCGCAGGAAGGAGCTCAGCTTTTAAACCGGGCTGTGATATAAGGTCCAGTAATCCGTAACAGTCATAGTCTCTTAAGATAATACCGCCGACAGGGCTTCCATCAGCTTGGGTATATCGATTGGTTTTGCCGTATGTCCGTTCATACCGGCTTCGAGCGCATTGCGAATGTCTTCTTCAAAAGCATTCGCTGTCATGGCCAGGATCGGCACGCCCGCTTTGTCTCTGTCCGCAAGGTTTCTGATCTGCCTTGTCGCCTCATAGCCGTTCATGCGCGGCATCTGGATATCCATCAGCACCGCATCATAGGTGTTTGCTGCAGCCTCGGAAAGCATCCTCACACACACATCGCCATCCTCTGCCCGGTCAACCTCAAGTCCGGCCTCCTCTAAAATTTCCATGGCGATTTCTGCGTTCAGGTCATTATCCTCCGCCAGAAGTACCTTCTTTCCGATAAAGGAGCTTTTTACATATTCCCTGCTCTTCTCCCTGACGTTTCTGATTTCCTCTTCCGTAGCCAGCCGGAAGGACAAGATGACGGTGAATGTGCTGCCCACTCCCGGCTTACTTTGCACTTCTATGGTTCCGCCCATCAGCTCTACCAGCCGCTTTGTGATTGCAAGTCCGAGTCCGGTGCCCTGGACCTTGCTCTCCGTAGTGTTCCGTTCTCTGGAAAATTCATCGAAAAGAGTCGGCAGAAATTCCTCGCTCATGCCGATTCCGGTATCGGAGACTACAGTTTTATATGTAGCAAATCCATCCGCAGTCCCAGGCATTTCCTCTATGGTAAAGGTGACACTTCCTCCGGCCGGTGTATATTTGACCGCGTTGCTGATGATATTCAGATATATTTCCCTGAGCTTCGTCTGATCGCACAGGACAAATTCATGATTCACACTGCAGGAGCGAACAAAGGTCAGGCCCTTTCTGTCAGCTTCTCCCTGAAGCAGAGAATAGATGCTGTCGAAAAGCTGAGTTATTCCCCAGACATTTTCATCGAGCACAGCCTTCCCCGACTCGATTCTCGACATCTCCAGCACATTGTTGATGAGGGACAGCAGATAATTATTGGAAACCTGTATTTTCCTGATATACTCCGACCGCTTCTCAGGGTCTGCATCACTTCGCTCAAGCAGATTGGTAAAACCAACGATAGCATTCATCGGGGTACGGATGTCATGGGACATATTGAAGAGGAAGTTGCTTTTTGCCTTCCCTGCCTCCTCTGCTTTACGAAGTGCCTCCTTAAGCATGCGTTCCTGCGCCCTCAGGCGTTTCATGGAGACAGAAAGTACCACAACTACCGCACTGATCAGAACGATGATCAGCAGGGCCAGAAGAAGCACAATGCCTATATGATCCCGCACAAATCCCATGGTACTTGCCTTATACATGGACTGGACATTTTTCTGCAGGAGATCATTTGTGTGGGCTGACTCCAATGTATTTACGGCGTGGTTAAGAAGCTTCAGCAGAGTGACATTGCCTTCCTTTACCGCAAAGCACACACCGAAGGCTTCCGAAATATCTACGGTATGAAGGTCTGCATATCCCTCGTTGCTGATCAGCGGATTGGTCCTGAGGCTGATCGATATGGTGGAGCCTACCTGCCCCCTGCTTACCGCATCCAGACACGCTTCCGTAGAATCATAGTAGACTATCTGCGCATCCGGATAGCTGTGCACACCATAGTAGAGCATGAGGGTATTGGCTTCAACCAGGGCAATTGTCGCCGTGGTTGCTTCCGACAGTTCCCCTTTATAGATCAGGTTTACGCTTCCGTTCCATATCTCGGATGTCTGATAAATTCCGCACTCCTCACCGACGCCTGCGCCGGTGCTGGCAGGGAACATGACATCGATCTCATTACCCTGCAGAGCGTCCAGGATTTCCTGATATCCGTCATACCCGTAATATTCAATTTTAATATTTTCCGTGTGATAGAGCCCGGAAAGCATGGCAGGGAATATGTCTTTTAATAGTCCCGCCACATTGCCGTCCGCGTCAATATCGGACAGCGGCATATAATCCTTATAATAGCCCACACGTATGCAGTCGTGCTGCTCCACCCAGGCGGCCTCATCCGCTGTCAGTGATTTGTTATATGCCCGGTTATTGTAAAATTTATCCTGAAGCTTCTCAATATAATATGGCTCCTGCTCAAACATAGCCTCCTGCGCAGCATTCAGTTCCTTAAGAAGATCCGTTCTATCCTTCGCCACTACGATATAGTAGTCCACGCCGTCTAAGAGCTGAACGGCTTCCAGATTAAGATCCGCACCGAGACTCGCACTTTCTCCAAGGCAGGCATCAACGGTATTATTTTTCAGCGCTTCATTTCGCTCCTCAATGTTAGCGAAGACCATGGTCTTAGCATCAACGCCATTATCAGACAGCCATTTATTTAAAACCGTTTCCATATTTCCGTAGAGAACGCCGATGCTCTTTCCGTTTAGGGATTCCTTATCAGAAGTAATACTTCCATCTGCTGTATTTTTAAATATGGCATAGGTCTCATTTCCCATCGGCTTATCAGGATAAAGCATGAGCTCCGTTCTGTCTTCGCGCCATGCCAGTCCGGCAAGAAAATCCACATCACCATCAAGCAGTGCATTATAAGCATCATCCCAGCCCAGATAAACATATTCACATTGCCAGCCGGCAAACTCAGACAGCTTACGATAGTACTCGTAGGCGTAGCCATCCTTACTTTCTCCTTCTGCACCTCCGGATTCAAAAACACCGTCTTCATAATAGCCGATCCGTACGATCTCAGGCTCCGATTCCTGTGCGTATACATTTTTTCCCGGAAGGATAGAAAGAGCCAGGAAAAGCGCCAGCATGAAGCCAAATATTCTATTTTTATCTTTTGATCGTATGATACTCATTGGTGATACCTATCCTGACCTATTTCGATAATTTTACGAAAAAAGTCGTTTGCTAATATGATTATTCTCATGTCAGCAGACGACTTTATCAAATACATAATTAACCTTTAAGTAATAGTAATGAGTTTTAATACAGTTCAAAGTCCCAGAGCATTGATTACATCAGCGACCTTATCAACCATTGCAAGGCAGGTCTTCTGGGGTGAACCGAACTGGCTGATAACACCCGTAATGCCCAATGAGAATTCGTTCATAATGTCAGCCTTTACATCATTTACAATCATATTCTGTATGCCTGCAACCATGGCACTGCGCTGCACAAGAAACTTATTTCCCTTTCCGGTGATCCATACCTGGTTCTGTTCATCGATCTGCGGAAACGCGATGACATAACCGAAACCATGCTTTACATAACCCGGTGTACCGGCCTCGCCAAACGGCGCATCCTTTATTGCGTTGTAAAACTCCTCCAGAGTCATAGAAGACTTCGTCTGTATCTTCACATTCTTAATGCCGAGCATATATACCTCCGTATGTATTCATCGACAAAATCATTTTTGCTGTCAGCCTGCAGGCTGCATAGCATCGAGAGATGCCTTGAAAATATCATTTATTGAAACCATAGCCTCAAGAAGATCCACTGCATCTGCCTCTGATACATCTTCACGGTTTATATCTCCAACCTGTTTAATAAGATCATCAGCCGTTGTAAGTGCATTTTCAATATCCGCATCTGCCTGAACTGCATCGTCATTGTAGGCTTCCACAGTAGCGTTGCGTGCTTCTACTAAAGCTGCATACACATCCTGAATATCCTTCCATGTCTCGTCGGATACTGCTTCATCAGCAGCTGCTTCCGTTGCCGGTGCTTCC
>JAUNNP010000192.1 GCA_030531385.1 Eubacteriales bacterium | reverse complement strand
CGGATAGGAGAATGACCCATGAAGAGCATTTACCGTAAAAATATCATTACCGCTTTCACCGCCTTCCTGATCGCCATTCTTTGCGCGATCCCGGCATTGGCAGCAGGCACGAAAGCAGACACCAAAACAGACGTGCTGCTGTCTGAGGAGCAGCAGAATAAGCTGGAGGGTTACATGGAGGGAATCGCAGAGGCGCTGATCGACAGCAATCAATTTCCCTCAAAGCTCCCTAAGACGCTGCGGCTTTCGGACGTAGACCCCATTGGGATGCGGGAATTTATGAACTGGTGGGCGATTCCGGTTGCGGCCGCCTCAGACTCTAAGATAAGGAGCGGCATCACAGAGGCCGGCTTTGAATGCAGCTATGTACCGAAATCTATATATGCCGGGCTGCTGGTCGGCTGGTTTGGTAAGGGCGCTGATAAAAAGCTCGGCCGCATGGAGCTTATGCAGGCGGACAATGATATCGTGGTTACCTATTATGAGACTGAAGGCTTCGGCTATTACTGCAGATTGAGTGATTTCTGTATGGAGGAAGAGCGCCTGAAGGCGACGGCCATCATTGCGCTCAGTGAGTACTGGGGCTATTCCACCATGCCCGCAGGTAAATTTACAGTATATTTCACGGCAGACGGTCCTGACGCGTCCGGCGGATATCTGATGGATGAAATGAGCTTCGTGGAAGCCGGCTCTGTGGACCGGGGATGGGAACTGACGACCTGCAGCGGATGGGATAAGACGGATATCGTAAATTCCATCGCAGAGACCCGCAGGCAGTACAACAAGATCAATGAAGGCATTAAATCCGGAGAGTTCAAAAGAACGAAATTTAGTAAAAACGGATATCAGTATCTAAGTACGGCCTACCGCGCGGCGCCGATCAGTGTAAAGACAATAGTGTCGACCGGAGACCCGATGCTTGATCCCATCATGGCGAAGAGCGGCTTCAAAAATTACAGCGTGGAATTCTATTACGACCTTCTCTCAGACCAGGAAAGCTTCCCCGGAACGGGATTAAGATTTATTTACGCGCTGATCGACGGTAAAGAATACCGCTACTATTTTATCCTCGAAAGCTATCTGCGCAGGATAGGTCCGGACAAACAGCCCCAGGACGCCCCGAAGATCAACAGCTTTATCAGGGAACTCTATGACGCAGGCTGCCGCTGCCATGGCACCTGGGACTATATCGCCAAGGACGAGAACCTCTCTCTCAACTGACAGTTGCCGAAAAAATCTCGAAAACATGTCTTTATTATGGGTCAATCCCACGAAAAAAAGTGATTGACCCATAATATCTACATAACCGGTTTATGTTATAAAAGAGATTTTAATTCGGAATATTTTTCTTTAAGAATGCGAATTACCTCAGTGCGAAATTCTTCGGCATGTTCTAATTGCTCTTTTGCATCGTTCTTAGATACGATATAAAAGTCGGCATAGTCAGTATTGTTCCTAATTTGGAAAGCCTCGCTTATATAATGCGAAAAACGTTTATCGAATATACCGGTTTTTACATATTCCTTTTGAAAATATGCTATAACACCGGAGTGTTTAGAAAAGTCTACGGCTTCTTTATAAGCTCTATACGTTCATTAGGCAACAATTCTTATACCGTCCTTATCTATGTTCCTATAGTATGGGATATCATGCTTGTATTTTTCAAATTCATCATATGGAATCACGGTTGGAGATAGGATCACACCATAATCGATTTCCATGTCGGCTGTTATTTCCCAGATTTTCCTAATGTCATTCTGTAAAGCATCCCGGCTTCCGGAAACAATGGCAACCAAATCAATATCAGAATACTCATTTGCCGTGCCGTTGGCATAAGACCCATATAAAATAATGCTGACTATCTTATCGCCGTACACATTGCGGTAAAGGTCAACAATTCGGTCTATTATTAACTTAAGCTGATCATTTGGAATCATGCTTATACTCCATAAAAAGAAATCTTATTGTATGTGCATACCAAATTCATACAATTACATTATAACATATTATCCGGTAGATACATATATAACATTTATTGTGAAAATGGCATCAAAAGTACGGGAAATCCTTACAGCATAAGGCTTGTACGGATTCGTACAGATTTTCAAAAAACAAAAACCCCGAAAACCGCTTAAAATAACGATTTTCGGGGCATCTACAAGAGGTGACAACCGGATTTGAACAAAATCAGATAGTGAAAAATAGCTAAGAAAGCTTCCTGTATACTTTAAAGCGTAGAGGGAGTTGACCAAAAAGAATA
>JAUNNP010000062.1 GCA_030531385.1 Eubacteriales bacterium | reverse complement strand
ACTTTTTATCTCAAGACTTTTTATTTCCCTATGCCACCCTCTGCCGCGAACCTAGGACCAGCATTTGGCGATTAAACTAAAAAGTCACCCCGGAATCAGCTTCCAAAGTGACTTTATAATTTCTTTTATTGAGAAAAACTCACAAAGTCCATGAGTCCCCTTACATGCTTAAACAGCCTAAGCCGGATCAGCCCTTGTTCATCTGAGCTGCAACCTCAGCTGCGAAGTCCTCGTTCTTCTTCTCAAGGCCCTCGCCTGTCTCGAATCTGACGAACTTCTTAACTGCGATCTTAGCGCCGTTAGCCTTAGCAACTGAATCGATGTAAGCCTTAACGCTCTGCTTTCCGTCCTCAGCCTTAACATATACCTGATCATAGAGGCAGATGTCCTTAAGTTCCTTCTTGATACGTCCCTCGATCATACCGTTGATGACCTTCTCAGGCTTTGAAGACTCCTTAGGATCGTTCATGATCTGAGCCTTAAGTATCTCCTTCTCCTTTGCGATGTAGTCAGCGCTGATCTCGCTGCCGCTTACATAGAGTGGCTTAAGAGCTGCGATCTGCATGCAGACATTTCTTGCCATCTCCTTAACAGCATCATTTACAACGTCTGTCTCAACGTCGATAAGAACACCGATCTTTCCGCCTGCATGGATGTAAGACTCAACAAGACCTGCTGCCTCCTTAACTACCTCAAATCTTCTGATATGCATGTTCTCGCCAATGATAGAGATCATTGAGCTGAGCTTCTGGTTAACAGTAAGGCTTGTATCAAGTGCCCAGGGCTCCTCAAGGAATGCCTCGATGCCTGCTGCAGATGATGTAAGTGCCTGAGCAGCAACCTCTGCAACGTATGTTCTGAACTTCTCGTTCTTAGCAACGAAGTCTGTCTCGGAATTGACCTCAACAACTACTGCGCTCTTTCCATCCTCAGCGATCTTTGTATCAACAACGCCCTCTGCTGCGATTCTGCCTGCCTTCTTCTGTGCTCCGGCAAGACCCTTCTCACGAAGGAAATCAACAGCCTTATCCATATCACCTTCTGTAGCTGCAAGAGCCTTCTTGCAGTCCATCATTCCGGCGCCGGTCATCTCTCTAAGCTCCTTAACCATAGCAGCTGTAATGTTTGCCATAGGTCCGTCCTCCTTATATTTCTCTAATTATCTTTGCGTCAAATGCTGCCGCCTGTTTTTTTTGCGGCGTCTCACGCCGCCTGTCATAAGAGTACCTGCAGCGGGCATGTCTGCGTGTGTGCCGACAGCCCGCTGTACATGAATCAATTACTCAGCTGCGATCTCCTCGATGTCCTTAGGTCCCTCAGACTCAGCCGGCTGCTGCTCAGCTGCCTGCTCTGCTGTCTCCTCAACATAAGCCTCATCGCCCTGCTTAGCCTCGATAACTGCATCAGCCATTTTAGAAACGATAAGCTTCACAGCGCGGATAGCGTCGTCATTGCCAGGGATAATGTAGTCAAGATCCTCAGGATCGCAGTTTGTATCGCACATACCGATAAGCGGAATGCCAAGTGTGTGTGCTTCCTGAACGCAGATCTTCTCCTTCTTAGGATCGATGATGAAGATTGCTGATGGAAGCTCCTTCATCTCAACGATACCGCCAAGGTTCTTCTCAAGCTTCTCCTGCTCCTTCTTAAGGATGATAACTTCCTTCTTAGGAAGAACGTCGAATGTTCCATCCTCTGCCATCTTTCTGATAGCCTTAAGTCTCTCGATACGAGTCTTGATGGTTCTGAAGTTTGTAAGCATACCGCCGAGCCATCTCTCGTTTACGTAGAATTCGCCGCAGCGTGTAGCCTCAGCTGCAACTGCATCCTGAGCCTGCTTCTTTGTTCCTACGAAAAGGATAGAACCGCCGTCGGCAACGATGTCGTTGATTGCCTTGTAAGCATCGTCAACCATGCCAACTGTCTTCTGAAGATCGATGATATGGATACCATTTCTCTCTGTGTAAATGTATGGAGCCATCTTAGGGTTCCATCTTCTGGTCTGATGACCAAAGTGTACGCCAGCCTCAAGAAGCTGCTTCATTGAAATAACGCTCATTTTAATTCCTCCTGGTTTTAAGCGTCTGCCGTCTCCGGCGGCAACCTGCCGCGGCTGAATTTACTGCCCTGCAGGCACCGGTCCGCCTTTATCAGATCGGCATGTTTACTTGTTACTGATGCATTATTGCACCACAAACTCACGCTTATCCGCGCAAGCCTATTTAATTTAGCATAAATGCCCGCTTACTTCAAGTAGATTTTATGGCGTCTGGGTATATTTTTGATTACCCGTTGTTTAAAAAAAAAAACACCCCTGACGCCATTTTCTTGATTTAAACTCTTTAGTCAAAAAATCTCCTCTGGCGCCTTTTTTTGATTTAAACTCTTTAATCAAAATTTTTCCCCTGACGCCAATTTAATAATTTGGTAGCTTTTTTTCTTAATATGTTTTATAATATAGAAGATTTTCTTTCAGGAGGAACATTTATGAAGAATAAACTGGTCGCATTCTCACTTATCAGCATGCTTTCCGCTCTTATTTTCAGCACGGTTTCGTTTGCCGCATGGCAGATCGGCGATTACGGATGGCGTTATTCGGATGCAGACAACAAATATTTTACAAACTGCTGGGTATGGATCGATGCCAACAACGACAGTGATTATGAGTGCTACTATTTCGGACCGGATGGATATATGTATAAGGACCGTTATGTAACCAATACAGATTATGTAAATGCTGACGGAATGTGGACAGTCAACGGTATCGTACAGACGAGAAAGATCGGCGGTATGTCGACTCCTGATTACAGCAATCTTAAGTGGATCACCGGCACAGATCAGCACAATTTTTATTTAAAGCTCAATAACCTTTCAGGACAGGACATCGCAAAGGCTTATCTTTCAGCAGCCGGTGAGAATAACTGGGGCAGCGATATCTTAAAGGACTGTGGTGTTCTTGAGAGTACAGCTTCAATGGATGTAAGCTGCAGCACCGGAAATGACACAAGATTCTTTGATCTTAAGTGTACCACTACTTCAGGTGATAACATTTACTTTAATTACATTGACTTAAGCGGTCTTTCGGGTCTTTCCCTGAATCTCCTTCATTCAAACGGAGGTTACGAGGCATTTACCGCACGCTGATTTCAAACAAATATTTATAATAGAGGCTGACGCTTTAAGCGCCAGCCTCTTTTGTGTCAGGGGGACGGTTCTTTTGACACCCTCACCGTCCCCGTGACACATTACAGCTCTTCCACCACCTGGAAGATCATGAATTTAAGATAGTATGACGAATCCGATGCCCAGAGTATCGGATGATCAGGCGACTGTGTACGGAACTCGACCTGCTTTAAGCGCTTATGCGCTGCCCTTGCGGCCTCCTGAACAGTCTTTTTAAAGAGCTCCTCCGTCATAAAATGTGAGCAGGAGCAGGTCGCAAAGAAGCCTCCGTTTTTGACTAATTTAAGTCCGCGCATATTGATGTCGCGGTAGCCCTTGACTGCCTTTTTCGTAGCTTCCCTTGATTTGGTAAATGCCGGCGGATCAAGTATCACGAGGTCATATCGCTCTCCTGCTGCCTCAAGCTT
The DNA here is from genome assembly GCA_030531385.1 of Eubacteriales bacterium. Classification (GTDB taxonomy): domain Bacteria; phylum Bacillota; class Clostridia; order Lachnospirales; family Lachnospiraceae; genus Avilachnospira. The sequence goes on along the minus strand of JAUNNP010000062.1, from coordinate 8,772 downwards.
TGGAAGAAGGTCGAGCACATCCGCGCACTTAAAGGTGATGGTCCGTCCGTCACCGGCTCTGCCGGCAAGGGTATCTCCGCCGGCCAAATCCTTTCTGCCGGCCAAGGAGTTTCCGCCGTCAGCATTTGCATCAGCAAGGTCCTCCAGAAGCGTAAAGCCGTTAAGTCTCGCGTTCTTTCTCGCCTGCTCGCAGGCAGTCTCGGAGACATCCACGCCAGTGACCTCCTTAGCCCCCGCGTAGTAAGCATTTAAAGCAAAGGAGCCCGTATGCGTAAAGCAGTCGAGCACGCGGCCGCCCTTCGCAAGCCCCCGCACAGCACGACGGTTGTACTTTTGATCTAAGAAAAAGCCCGTTTTCTGCCCATCCTTAACATCCACGAGGAACCTGACATCGTTTTCCGTGATTTCGACCTCGGTGTCGAACTCCTCCCCGATGAAGCCCTTGAAGGGTTCCATGCCCTCCTTCTTTCTGACCGGAGCATCCGAGCGCTCATATATTCCTCTTATGGAAATGCCGTCTTCCGCCATGATTTCCCGCAGTGAATCAAGTATTACGGGCTTCAGCCTATCTATGCCAAGCGCAAGCGACTCGACCACGAGCACGTCCTCGAACTTATCCACAACGATGCCGGGCAGGAAATCCGCCTCCCCGAATATCACGCGGCAGGAGCTTGTATCGACCGTTTTTTTTCTGTACTCCCAGGCTGCGCGCACTCTTTCTTTAATGAAGTCCCCGGTTATCTCGGCACCTCTTCTCGAGAGCATCCTCACGGTTATCTTAGATCTCGTATTTATAAAGCCATAGCCCATTTCGTAGCCGTCAAAGTCCCTGACTCTTACGATGTCGCCCTGCTCAAAGCTGCCGTCTACGCGGTCGATCTCATTGTCAAAGATCCACGCTCCGCCTGCCTTGATGGTGCGGCCTTCGCCCTTTTTAAGTATTACGATCGCCATTGATCCGCTCCTTTCATATGTCATGTGCCAGTGGGTGTCAGGGGGGGTGTCAAAAGAACCGTCCCACTGACACACCCACTGACACCAAAAAGCCGGCACAACTTTAGATGCGTACCAGCTTGAATACCACCGTGTTGGCGTAGGTCAGCGGGTCGCTGTGCTCGAAGAATATGCGGCAGTCGCAGGGTGCGTAGAGCGTCTCAACGATGTCGCCGTCATACGGATCGACGATATTTGCAATAGGCGTGCCGATTTTGACCTCATCGCCGACATTCACTAGCCCCTCGAAGAGGCCTGATCTTGCGGTCTGAACAGTCACAAGATCCGTATCCTCAATGACCTCTGATTCAACGCCCATAGGGCCCTGATACTTCACTATACCCTGCTGGGCGAGGAAGCTTAAAATGCTGAGGATGGCCATTCCCGCGCTCGCGCGGTCGATCCTCTTGGTCGTGGTCGTATAGAAGCTGAAGGCCTGCTTGTCCCAGACCTGCCAGTTGTAATTAAGTGTGGTGGTATCAAAGGGCTGTATGTTTTTAAGGACCACATACGGAAGCCCGAACTGCTTTGCCATCTCGACATCGCAGTTCTCTGTTTTCATCATACGGATGTGCGGCATAAATTCACCCGGCATGTAGAACGAGGTAAACTGAATGCCTATGTCATATTTTGATACCTCTCTGAATACTCCGTCCGCTATCCTCTGGGTAGTCTCGCCCTCGTCATAGCCTGGGAACATGCGGTTGATATCCGTTCCGTCAGTGGACCAGAATCGCTTCTGGATATTGTAGGAGTAGCTGTTCATGGTCGGAATGATAAGTACCTTGCAGCCTTTTTTGATGCGCTTTTCCTCTTCGAGCTGCTTAAACTTTTTCACAAGCTGTGAGCAGACATAAAGCTGCTGCATCTCATTTCCGCGGCAGGGGCCGACTATGCATACCGATCTTTTTCCGCTTCCGAACTCATAGCCCGTGACGCGGAAATCATCCCTGTAAAGCCCCTTTATCTTATATACAGTTTTCTTATTCATAAGCCGCACACATCTTTTTTAAGCATACGCCCGATAAGCGAGCCCTCATCTACTACCGGATACTCTCTTATCGTAAACAAAAGTCCGTCCTCCGGAGCCGTAACAGTGTCAAGCACTTTGCCCGAGAGCGGATCCAGTATCCTGCCTATGACCTCTCCTTCCTTAAGGCTCTGCCAATGCTGCACATCCTGCACAAAAATGCCGCCGACGGAAGCATTTAAATAAATAACATCCCTCCAGTCGGTAGAAACGATAGGCTTTCTCGGTTCTTTTGTCTCACCGCTCCACATTCCCATCGACTTCATGAGCGAAAGGATGCCGTCTGTAAGCTGCTCGCCGTAGGACTTGGTTATCCTCATGCCCACTCCCATCTCAACGACAAGCGTAGGAGTCCCAACCGAGTTCAGGCTGTACGCGAAGGTGCTCTCGAGCACGGTGCTTGCGCCATGTACCCAGATAAAGTCAACATTGCACTTCTCGGCCATGGGCACCAGCCGATCCTGATGCAGCTCATTTATACGGATCTGCGGGATTTCGGTAAGGAAAATGTTGCTGGCGTGAATGTCTATGACCGCATCCGAGCCCTTAACGTCCTTTATGATCTCTGCGGCAAGATACTCTGTCATGTTGCCGTTTATATTTCCCGGGAAGAGCCTGTTCATATCAAGGTCAAAGGCAGGAATGCCTCTGGTTATGGAATCTATGCCAAGCGGATTCATGGCCGGATATATGTCCACTATTCCGCATAGCTTATCCGGCTCGGCATTTATCCTGCGCTGAAGCTCATAGGCCACAAACTGACCCTCGAGCTCATCGCCGTGTATGCCGGTGACCACGCTTATTCTCTTTAATTTTTCTTTGCCGGTGCTTCTTCCCGAAGAAATGCGCTGCTTTTTTATGGAAAGCATTTCATCTACCGGGAGCGCGACCCTTGCTACTGTTTTTATCATCCTGATCTACCTTAAACTTCCTCTGCAGGCACCCTTAAACTTCCTCTGCGAGCACCCTTTTTATATCTCCTCCACAAGCACCCTTATATCCTGGGTCTGTTCACCGATATACCCGCGCATAGTTCCGCGGTTTATGTGGCAGTCCGACGCATCGCGTCCGTGTCCGAGCTTAATATGCTTATCTATGACTATTACATCATTTGTAGGGTCAAGTCCTATCCATTTGCCCTTGCTTAATATCTCGACCCAGGCATGGCTTGCGCCCTCTCCCACAAGGAACCCGGCTGTATATCTGCATGGGATGCCCGCAAGATGGCAGAGCGCTGTATAAATGTGGGCATAGTCCTGGCAGACGCCTTTCCCCAGCTTCCACGCCTCCTCAGCAGTGGTGGTCACACCTGTCTGCCCTTTTTCATAGGCAAAATCCTGATGCAGCCTGTGCATCAGGATCATACTTTTTTCATATGCCGGAGCCTTAGCCTCCCTTCCCGCAGCCTCAAGCTCGTCCTTCAGGCTGTTAAAGTACTTTTCAAGTTCCTCTCCCGAACGGTTCAGTCCATACGGATAAGAGAAGATGGGAGTTTTGTCAGCATTCTCAGCTTCCTCATAGAGAGCTCCCGTCATCTCCATCACTCCGTCGATCATGTACCTGAATCGGTTATGTCTTACAGGCACTCTTCCGTAGGCCTGCAGTGCTCCAAAAGAATCCTTGCCTATAGAGAGCGTATGCTCCGGTTCGATCGTTATCTCATAGCTTACAAGCTTCTGGCGCGCGTTGGTCTCCGGTATGCACTTTATGGTGTAATAGCAGATATCCGCAGCGCCCGAGTAGGCTATGTCCATACAATAATTAAAATGCAATTTCTGCAAAACTGTATCCCTTTCCAAAGCGGAGCCAAAATATCTTGCAGTCATCCGCTCTGCTTTATCCTCTGCTTATCTCCTCAGAAGATCGTTTCCGCCTCACTGACTATTTTATAATAGTCTATCTCGGGGGCAGTTACAAGCGATTTAAGGTTTTCAAGCTTTTCAGCATTGTACTTAAGCCCGCTCTTTTCAACTCTCGGAATCATGCGGTTTATCTCTCTTGAGATCCGCTTTGCGGGGAGACCGAGTCTCGCATAAAGGTCTATGCGCTCGATACGTTTTCCGGCCTTGATGATATTTCTTATCTGCTCGGAATCGATCATATCATCGACTATGCCCCAGAACGCAAGGATGTGGTCGATCACGTTCTGCAGCTCGTGAAATGCTGACGTCATCTTTGTATTGACCTTATTCATGTCATAGATCGACAGCTGTATGTATGAAAGCGGCTCGGAGCCGATAGTCTCTCTTAATTCTATGGCGTTGTCATATGCACGGATAAGATTGCTTATGATGGAATCCGGATTGGTCTTATCAAAAGGATAACGCTTCAGGAAATCATCCTTATCGGAATATACGTTTGGAATATCAAGGTCTGAACAGAACTTTGGATAGCTGTCTGTTGCCTCGTCTATCATAATGTCCGCGCTTGTAAAATATAATCTGATAGTGCTGTAAACACGCTCTGTGTAGCGGCCGAGCCAGAAAAGTCTGTCAGCCTGTTCTAGTGAGATAAAACCCATGTGTCCTTAAAGCCTCCTCCCTGAGATGAATTTACGATAAATGAATCCGGATTACGTGAAAATCTTGTAAGTCCGCTCTTCCATACGAGAGGCTCATCAGCCATGAGCACAAATGCCCTGAGGTCAGCCTTTCTCGCAACTCTTTCATTGCCTTCAATGATATCGAGGTCCTGGAAATCTATGACCTCCTGAGCAATAAAGCGTCTCGGCTCCTTCTTAAGAAGCTCGATGAAGCTTGCCTTCTGCTCCTTTGTCATCTTATTTCCGAAAACTACTCCGTAGCCGCCTGCCTCAGCAACATCCTTAAGCACGAGATTATCAAACTTATCAAGCGTATACTTCATGTCCTCCTCATAGAAAGGAAGATAGGTAGGAGCATTTGAAAGGACAGGCTCCTCGCCGAGATAATACTTGATCATCTTTGGAACGAAATAATATATGCCCTTATCATCCGCAACGCCGTTTCCTATGGCATTCATAAGCGCAAGGTTGCCCTTTCTTATAACATCATAGATATGCGGGATACCGATAAGTGACTCAGGATTGAAATTCATCGGATCCATAAAGTCATCCGAAATACGTCTGTAAACAACGCCGACTCTTGTCTTTCCTCCGTCAGCTGTACGGTAGTAAAGCTTGTCATCGTCAACAAAGAGCTCATGTCCGCTTACGAGGATGGATCCGGTCTGCTCAGCCAGATAAGAATGCTCGAAATACGCGGAATTATAGCGTCCCGGGGTAAGGACCACAGACTCACCGCCGACATTTACATTATCCATGGTGCGGCGAAGGAGCTTAGCGTAGTCGCGGTTATCCTGAAGCCTTGTATCGCGGAAGGTCTCCGGTGAACACCTTCGACATAGGTTTCTCGCGATCATGGGATATGAAGCGCCCGAGGGTACTCTTAAGTTATCCTCAAGGATGTACCAGTGATCGTCCTTGCCCTTAACGAGGTCAATGCCGGAGATATGTGAGTAAATGTCCTTGACCGGAGTCACGTCCTCACACTCTGCCATATATCCGCTTGAAGCAAAAATGAAGTCCTCAGGGATGACCTTATCCTTAACGATCTGCTTTTTGCTGTAGATATCCTTAAGAAACATGTTGAGTGCAACAACTCTCTGTTTTAAGCCTCTCTCGAGATAATCAAATTCACCTGCTTCGATTATTCTCGGGATAGGATCAAACGGGAAAAGCTGCTCATTAAATGTGCCATTTTTATAGATGCCAAATTTTACACCGTAACGCGCGAGAAGCTCGTTGACAGCATCTGTCTGATCTAAAAGCATGTCATAGCCCGGCATATTATTCCTCCTTAAGATGATTTTGGATTCAGTTTAAGGCAATGCTTAATTTTAGATAATTATGGATTTAGTTTAAAGCAATGCCCGGTTTTTGTAAAGAAAAGGCGCTCTGCTGAAGCAGCAGAACGCCTTTGTTCGAAATATGTAAAACATATTACTCTATTTGTGCATAATTGTCAATTTGCTTTTGTTTTTTTGAGCATTGACCCTGAGCATTGACCGGGTCCGGCGCTCCCGCCGTCAGTCTTCGGCCTTTTCCCGGAAATCCGGATCCGCGAACTCGGGTCTCTGATTCTCTCTCTTTACAACTACGGTTCCCTTTCCGTAAGCGCAAAGAACCGGCTGATGCAGAACATTCGCAGCTGAAGGAGCAAGTCCTGCTGCAGGGCCTCCCGCAAGCTCGATGACCTTATGTGCCTCAAAGCGGCAGGTGATGGATGTTCCTCCCACCTTCTCGATATAGCCTGAGAACTCCATGAAGTCTCCAACGTGAACTGTCGATGTGAAACGGATCTCTGAATATCCAAGGAAGAGTGACTCATCTCCAAAAAGCCTTATTGAAAGCTCAGCCGCGATATCTCCCCATGCCTTGACTATATTTGCTCCGTCAACTACGTCTCCCGAAAAGTGAGCGTCCTCAGCTCCCATGCGGTAACGAAGTATTACTTTCTTTCCAATCATTTATTTTCCTCCTGTAAATGCTGACCGCGACCGGGTTCTTCCAGCCTCGGCAGTATGTGATCGACTGCTGTGCGCTTTCCGTATCTTACATCTCCGGTGTCCAGTAGCTCTGATTATAGATATCCGTGATACAGTAAGCAGCAGTTGCTTTATTTCCGATCTCTACATTGCTGATCACAAGGTCATCAGTAACTGTAAGAGTATTTCCAAGCTGGTAGTTATCAATAAACTCACCGTCATATGTGTAATAGTCGCATATGAACTTGATCTCATCGCCCTCGGTCAGCATACCGGACTTGGCAACTGCGTTCGGCTCTGTTCCGTTCTCTGTCTCTGTATCGGTATCATAGCGGAAACGCACGCCCTCAATAATACCATAAGGATTGTCATTGTCAAAGAGAATATTCAGATCGCTCAGCTGTCCATTAAGGATTATCGGAACATATCCCCTGATAGTATAATTGTCTCCATCATATATCTGTTCAAGAGCATAATATGCTACCGGATTGTTGTTTATGGCAAGCCAGGTATTGTCATAATCCCCTATCAGATTGTCATCGTCATCATACTCGAAGACAGCATCAAGGCCAAGATCGATATAACCCTCACCGTCATCATAGAGCACGCTAAGCTCTACATTCTGAATATAGCTCCAGTCCTCTTCTGTAAGCGCAAGGACCTTCTGTCCCTTTTTGTTATTTACCCACTTAAGGTTGTCTGTATTGATATGGTTTCCGGCAATGTAGTCTGCTGCGCTTCTTACCTCATCCTCTTCAATGAACTTAGTATTTGAGCCCGTAAGTCCGCTGATGCGTCCGAAGCTTCCGCTGTTAAGGAGCGACTCTATGAGTAGCTCTGTCATGGCGCTGCCTGCGGACGATGAGCTGTAGGAGCTGCTGCCGCTGCTGTAGCCCGAAACTGTGTTGCCATAGCCTGAGCCGCCGAACAACGATGAATATGGGCTCCAGGTTCCTCCGCCCGCTGTCTGTCCGCTCACCTCAAGGTTTGCAAACTTCTTGATGCAGCTCGTATATTTTGAATCAAAGCCGATCTTTTTGTAAATGCTGATGACCTTATCGAGGTATGAGACCTTCTTATACGGGAAATATATTGAAAGTCCATAAGCTTTTCCGTAGCTCCTCGAAGTCCTGTTATACTTAACAGCATTCTGAACAGCCTTCGCAAGCGCCGCGCCCTCGCTCGTTCCAAGCTTTGCCGCAAAATCGGAAACATCGACCTGGTCGAGCTTATTTGATACCGCGAATTCTCTTGCTGAGCTTCGTGCCTTTGAAACCGCGCTGTAGTCGTCATTCTCAACAAGGGTGAGCATGGACTCTGCAAATGCTGTGAATGCTTCAGGCACTGTCTCGCTGAGCTCGCTTAGGTCCGTTACAGAAAGTGTAAGCTCATCACTCTGGCCTGCTCTCTGGGATGCCGCATGGAAGTCATCAGCGATCTGCTTTCCAAGCTCAGGCGTTGATATAGCAGTATTTTTAGAAAGCATGGTAAGCCAGTTAGTGTAATACCAGCCTGTACCGGGCTCAGTTTCCTCGGATGCTATGAGATAATCCGCATGATCACTAAGCATAAGCGCATTCTCAAGTGTAGCCATAAGGCAGGCATCAAATCCGATAAAGTCATACTTTATGCCGCCTGCGGTTAGGGCTGAGTCGATTTCATCAAGGGACATGGAGCCTGATGTGGAATATTTCTCATCGTGGCCATAGCCGCCTGATGTTCCTGAACCATGATCCCAGAGGATAAGGTCATATCTGTCTGCCGGGAAGTTCTTGGAAGCATATTTTATAAATGCTGTAAGTGACTCAGGATCTGTCATGCTCTGCTTTGCAAAGCTGTCCTCAAGTCTGGTAAGTCCGCCCGGCTTTACCTGGTATATCTGGTTTGCAGAACTGCTTACAATGTTGTTCTGCCACTTCCTGCAGCCGCCTGTGTAGACTATAAGGTTTACATTGCTGTCAAAGTTGGCCTGGGTCATCTCCTTAAGGTCTGATGTTCCCATGCCATATGAAGACTCAAGGTCCGCACCGCACATGTATACCATGACGGTAGCTGTATCCCTGCCGTTACCCTTAAGCTTTGTGTACTTTGCACGGGCCGCGCTGTCTACCGAGGTATCAAGCACTCCGTTGTCATTGCTTCCTGCGCCTGCCGAAGCGGATGAAACCGAACTGCTGCCGGAGCCAAAGCCGCTGTAGCCGCCTGAGCCAAAGCCGCTGTAGCCG
>JAUNNP010000061.1 GCA_030531385.1 Eubacteriales bacterium | reverse complement strand
CGGAGCCGTAGCTGCCTGAGCCACCAAAAGTACTGTAGCCTGAATCTCCGTAATAGGAGCCCGAGTCTCCAAATGAAAATAATGAACTTAAGTCATAGGCACTGCTTCCACTGTAAGAGCTGCCCGAGCCGTAGCCGCTGTCGGAATCAACTGTATAGCTTCCGCTTCCGCCCGCATCTCCAACAACTCCGCCAAGCATGGATACGCAGGATCTGAGAACAAAAATAATAATCGCTATTATTACTACAACTACTGTTCCGCAGCCTCCAAGGCCGGCACTTCTCCTTGGTCCGCCCGATGAACCGCCGCTAAAGCTTCCGCCGCTGCTGCCAAAATTGCCGCCGCCTGCCGGTCTTCCTCCGAGGCCATTGCCGCCCCGACCCGATTTTCCCTGAGGTCCGCCGAGTCCCAGTCCGCTTCCCTGCTTAAATACATCACCGCTTCCGGTTACATTTTTATCTCTTCCTCTTGGTCTGTCTGCCATAATTACTCCCTCCGGCACACTAAATAAGAAGTATAGCCGTGCAGCAGTTTCTCCCTGCCCACGGCTATACTATAAAATGTTAATGAAAAATTTTCAATATGTGACCGCTCTATGGACCCGAACACATACAATAAATCAAAGTAAGACCATCAGCTCCCGATAGTATCAACTATCAGCTGCTTCATATCGTCCTTGTCACGTTTTAATGCGTGCGCGATCTCGGAATAAAGCGCATTCTCAGCCATCTTAAAATATCTGTCATCGATAGCTGTGACCTTCTTGCCCTTTTCTTCTCTTTCCTTGTTTCTGATATACAGGTTTTTGATAATACTTACGAGGTCTCTTGGATCGTTGCTCCTCATGGCATTTTTATATTCCTGCTCACGATACTTATCACTCTCTATCCACTTGACCTCAATAGAAGGAATGTCATGTATGAGCTTCCATGCTTCACTCTCCGTCATCGCCATCCTGAGATTGGATTTTTCAGAAGCTACTGAAACAAAAACCTTGGACCGGCTGTCAGCCAGAGGCGCGAGGCAATAGTATTCCTTCTCATCGGAGCTTTCTGTTAAACGCTTCATAACAGTGCCCTCGACCATGCAGATGCCTGTATTAGCTTTAACTACATAATCCCCCTTTGAATACATAAGATTTCGCCTCCTTGCACAAAATATTGTATCATTTTTTGAGCAATTCTAAAAGCAAATTCCTTGTACTTTTTGTGAACTTATGTAACCCGCTTAACTAACTACAAAATAGATCCTGAAATGTAATCACAGCGGTAAATGCCCCGCTGTATTTATTTTTCACAAGTCCATAGGTTGTAATAAGAGTATTTTGCACTGACATTTTTTTGTGTACCATTCCCCTCACAGCTTCCTGCCTTGTCAAAAGCTTCTTGTAATAATCGAGGTCTACCGCAAATTCGTCACTGTAAAACTTCATCTCACACACATTCACAATGTTATCACGCCTGGTGATTATCATATCGATCTGCATACCATCTGTGTCATCTTTTATCCTTGTCCATGCCGACTCCTCTGATGCGACACCGGATATGCCAAGCGCATTTTTTATTTGAGATATGTGATTAAAGCAGACATTTTCAAATGCTCTTCCTCTCCAGCTTGAAATTTCCTGAGAGGCGACCCGCTCCTGCCAGAAGTGTTCGCCCCGATATTCCCCGCACATAAAATGTACGCAGAAAAGGCAGAATGGGTCCACCAGCTTATAATAAACGTTCCTCCTGCTCATGCCGAAAGGCGTATATTTTATGACAAAATCACTTGATATCAGCGCGTTGATAATATCGGACAATCCTCCTCCGTCGGACATTCCTATCGCGGTGGCTATCTCATCTCTGGTATAGCCCATGTTTCGCTTTGCTAAAACCTCCACTATTTTTTTCGAAGCCATGGGATTGCCAAATACGGAGGCAAACAGTCGGTTGTATTCATTCCCGAGCACTGCATTTTTAGCAAAAAACATCTCATCTATATTCTGCGCAAGACTTTTTCCCGCTCTCATATATCCCATATAATATGGAATGCCACCGATGATCATATAGCTTTGGGTAACATCATATTCAGAATAATCAATATTATTTTGCTCATAAAAAGCTTTGCATTCTGCCAATGAAAAGGGCGAGAGCTTGAGTTCGCAGGTTAATCTGCCGTATAGTCCGCCATGATTGTTTATCAGCTTGTCACGGATCCATGAGCTGGCACTGCCGCACACTATCAGCAATGTATTCATACGCGCACAGGCAAAGCTGTTCCAGAAGGCTTCAAGTGCTGTGACAAAGCCGGACCGAGGCGTATCCAGCCAGGGCAGTTCATCGATAAAGATCACTTGCTTACCGCCGTTATCCTTGTCCATAAGAAGTTTTTCGAGCAGGAAGAAAGCGTCAAGCCAACTCTTTGGTTTCTCACACTTTTGCATTCCATAAAGCAGAAGACTTTTATAGAAATGATCTAACTGATCTCGTAATGTCGTAACCTTTTCTCCTTCTATCGGCGAGAGACCCGCATGCCTGAACGCATACCTGCCTCCAAACACCGAATCCACAAGAAATGTCTTACCGACTCGTCTTCTGCCGTAAATTGCCGCGAATTCTGCCTTACTGCTGTCGTATAATCTGTTTAACTCATGTATTTCTCTTTTTCTTCCTATCATGCATACCGCCCTCCCAAGTATATGTTATTACACTTTTATTCTGCGGTCAATGCATTTTTATTTATTTCACCGCAGATTAAGAGCTATTTTAAGGCCTTAAATATGCGGTGAATCCCAAGGCGGCCAGAGGCTGTATCCGGTATATCGACACTTGGCGAAGTAAATAGGCTCTTATCTTCCAATGATGGCCGCTTACAGCTCCTTCAGGATTCTACTGAAGCTCTCGTTCACCTTGAAGATGACCTCATCCTTATCGATATTCATGAACTCCCCGTTTTTATAAACTACTCTTCCGTCTATCATATTCATCACGATATCAGAGCTCTGCGCGGAGAAAATAAGATTTGACAGCGGGTCAGTCGCGGGCTGCATTCCGGGTCTGTCCATATCAAGAATAACAATGTCCGCTCTCCATCCTTCCGCTATCTTTCCGCAAAGCTCTCTTCCCTGTGCCTTCGCGCCTTCAAGGGACGCCATACGGAGCACATCGGCCGCACTTATGGCATTTGCATCTAAGGTAATACCGCGGGCGATCATGGCAGCCATATGCATCTCCTCCATCATGTTGAGGTTATTGTTGCTGGATGCGCCGTCAGTGCCAAGTGCCACTTTGAGACCGCGGTCAAGATAGCTCTTTACGGGCGCGATGCCGCTTCCGAGCTTCAGATTACTGGACGGATTGTGAATCGCGACGGCCCCTGCTGCCTTCATTATCTCAACATCCTCGTCCTCAAGATATACGCAGTGCGCCGCCTGCACCTTGTTTCTGAAAATGCCGCAGTCCGCGAAGTACTTAACCGGAGTGCGGCCGTCATGGCGCTCCTTACACTCCGCATGCTCAGCCTTTGTCTCTGAGATATGCACGTGAATGGTCATATTTTCCTCGGCGGCCAGCTCCGCGATCTGGCGTACAAAGCTCTCCGTAGTCGTGTACTCTGCATGGAGACCCATGTCAGCCTTGATGCGGCTGTTGGTATCGTCAGCATTTGCCGCGCCGTATACTCCTGCTGCCGCGTCCTTTGCGAGTGTTATCGTGTCCTTGCAGCCCTTAAGCTCACGGACCTTGCAGTCGGGATCGAAGGAAGAAAGTCCGTGACAAATGTTTGCCTTCATGCCGCACTCGTCAAGCGCACGTGCCATGTGGTTAATGGAAAAATACATATCACTTATTGACGTGCAGCCTGATGAAATAAGCTCCATGGCGCCGAGCTTTGTGCCCCAGTAGATGTCTTCGTCCGTGAGCTTTGCCTCAAACGGGAATATCTTGTCAAAGAGCCAGTCATGAAGCGGAAGTCCGTCGCCGTAGCCGCGAAGGAGCGTCATAGGCACATGGCAGTGCACGTTGTAAAGTCCGGGCATCATAAGCTTGTTTGTGCCATCATAGACTTCCTCGCCCGGCATCTCCTCGGGCGCAGCCTTGCCTATATACTTTATTGAGGTCCCCTCGGTCCTCACGAACATATTTTTCTGAACCTCGAAGTCACCGTTGATTATGGTTATATTCTTAAAAAGCATCTGTATTCATCCTTTCTTCTATGTGATTCGTGCCGGCCTGTCCGCGTCCGATTGCAAAAATGTGTGTCAAAAGAACCGTCCCCCTGACACCCAAAAACGCCTCAGCGCGGAGCGGCTTTCAGCCGAGCATCCGTTTAAGGTACTGCCCGGTGTAGCTCTCCGGGACGCGCACGATCTCCTCAGGCGTCCCTGACGCCACAACGGTGCCGCCGCGGTCGCCGCCCTCAGGACCCATATCGATGATATAGTCCGCGGTCTTTATGACATCGAGATTGTGCTCGATGACCACTACCGTGTTGCCGCTCTCGCGGAGCCTGAGCAGTATATTCACAAGCTTATGCACATCCGCGAAATGAAGTCCCGTCGTTGGCTCATCGAGAATGTAAAGTGTCCTTCCGGTGCCACGCCGGCTGAGCTCTGTAGCAAGCTTGATACGCTGCGCCTCTCCGCCCGAAAGCTCGGTGCTCGGCTGCCCCAGCCTGATATAGGACAGTCCAACATCATAAAGAGTCTGTATCTTTCGCTCTATGGAAGGCACATTCTTAAAGAATTCAAGCGCCTCCTCGACAGTCATATTGAGCACATCGTAAATGCTCTTTCCCTTATACTTGACCTCAAGAGTCTCACGGTTATATCTTCTTCCGCCGCATACCTCGCACGGGACATACACATCAGGAAGGAAATGCATCTCGATCTTGATAATGCCGTCGCCCGCACAGGTCTCGCAGCGTCCGCCTTTGACATTGAACGAGAAACGTCCCTTGGTATAACCGCGGACTTTGGAGTCCTGGGTGGCCGCAAAAAGGTCTCTTATCATATCGAACACTCCGGTATAGGTTGCCGGATTCGACCTTGGCGACCTTCCTATAGGCGACTGGTCTATGCAGATCACCTTGTCAAGCTTTTCAAGTCCCACTATACCATCCGAGCTTCCGGGGATCGTCTTGGCGCGGTTGAGCTTCCTTACGGCAGTCTTATATAAGATCTCATTGACAAGTGAAGACTTTCCGGATCCCGATACGCCTGTGACTGCGGTCATTACACCGAGAGGCACATTTACATCAATATGCTTAAGGTTATTTTCCGCGGCGCCCTTTATGGTGATCCAGTCCTTCGGCTCCTTTCTCACCCCCGGGACCTCTATCTTCTTTCGGCCCGAGAGGTAGTCACCGGTGATCGACTCCCTGCACTGCATGATCTCCTCGGCGGTGCCGACAGCAACTATCTTTCCTCCGTGCTCTCCGGCGCCCGGACCGATATCCACAACAAGATCGGCCTCGCGCATGGTATCCTCATCGTGCTCCACAACGATAACCGAGTTTCCGATGTCCCTGAGTCTCTTTAAAGTAGCAAGGAGCTTGTCATTGTCTCTCTGATGAAGTCCGATGGAGGGTTCATCAAGTATATATGCAACACCCACAAGTCCGGAACCTATCTGGGTGGCAAGTCTTATTCGCTGCGCCTCACCGCCCGAGAGCGTCGCCGTGGCGCGTGAAAGCGTAAGATAATCAAGGCCGACATTCACAAGGAAATCGATCCTCGCCCTTATCTCCTTTAAGATCTCGCTTCCGACCTTCAGCTGAAAATCACTTAAATTAAGCGAGTTCAGCATTTCCCCAAAGCTGCCTATGGAAAATCCGCAGACCTCATGGATATTGCGGCCGCCTATAGTCACGGCAAGCGATGATTTTTTCAGCCTCTGCCCCTTACAAAGAGGACAGGTGTCGTGAAGCATGTACTCCTCGTAGCCCTCCTTGGCCTCCTGGGTGAAGGCCTCCTTATAGCGGCGCCTGACATTTTCAATAAGACCTTCAAATGCTGTCTCATAGAGGCTTCCGCCGCTGTACTTACTCTTATATTTCACGCGTACTGTGCGCCCGTTTGTGCCGTAGATCAGCATGTGCCTTATGTGCTCCGGGAGCTCATTAAATGGCGTGTCGAGGCTGAAGCCATATTCCTCTGCGAGCGCCTTCAGCATGGCATGTGTAAATGAGCCTTCCTGTCCGCTCGACTGCCAGCCCGTCACCTGGAACACGCCCTTGTTAAGCGAAAGCGTCGGATCCGGGATCATGAGATCAAGGCTGAATTCCAGTTTATAACCAAGTCCGAAGCACTCCGGGCAGGCGCCGTAGGGGTTGTTGAAGGAAAATGACCTTGGCTCTATTTCTTCGATGCTTATACCACAGTCCGGGCACGCGAAATGCTGGGAAAACGTCAGCATTTCCTTATCGATCACATCCACCATCAGAAGACCGTCCGCAAGCTTCAGCACGTTTTCGACAGAGTCGGTAAGTCTCTGTTCTATGCCTTCCTTCACGATAAGTCTGTCTACTACTATCTCTATGTTATGCTTGAGATTTTTATCGAGCTTTATCTCCTCACTAAGGTCATACATATTTCCGTCGATGCGGACGCGGACATAACCGGATTTTCCCGCCTGCTCGAGAAGCTTTACATGCTCTCCCTTACGGCCGCGGACTACGGGCGCGAGGAGCTGGATCCTT
The DNA here is from genome assembly GCA_030531385.1 of Eubacteriales bacterium. Classification (GTDB taxonomy): domain Bacteria; phylum Bacillota; class Clostridia; order Lachnospirales; family Lachnospiraceae; genus Avilachnospira. The sequence goes on along the minus strand of JAUNNP010000061.1, from coordinate 5,705 downwards.
GTGCGCTCCGGCATTTGCATAATGGTATCGACCATCTGATCGACCGACTGTCTCTTTATCTCCCTGCCGCAGTTTGGACAGTGCGGGATGCCTATGCGCGCGTAAAGAAGACGCAGATAATCATAAATCTCCGTCACGGTTCCGACTGTCGATCTCGGGTTGTGATTTGTGGATTTCTGGTCAATGCTGATGGCGGGCGAAAGTCCCTCTATGCTGTGCACCTTCGGCTTTTCCATCTGGCCTAAGAACTGTCTCGCGTAAGAGCTTAAGGACTCCATATAACGGCGCTGTCCCTCGGCATAGATGGTATCAAAGGCAAGCGATGACTTGCCTGAGCCCGAAAGTCCGGTAAATACCACCAGCTTGTCTCTCGGAATGTCGAGATCTATGTTTTTAAGGTTGTGCTCTGCGGCACCTCTGATTTTTATGTATTGTTTTCCCATTTCTTCAAATAATCGGGCAGGAACACATTCCTGCCCGGTCTCAGTTTGCATTTATTTATTGTTCAGTCCCAGGTGCCCTCTCTGCGGCGCAGCCTGTACATCTCAAAAGCCTTTTCCAGCATTTCTCTTTCATTATCGAATTTAAGAAGGTGAATGGCCTCGTGGTATTTATAAAAGCCGCTGTCCCTGAAATATTCCTCTGCCTGCGGCTTGGAATAATAGGACCGGCCTCTCATCAGATACCAGTGAACATCCTTTTCGACCTTGTCCTCCGGAACAATGAATGAATATGTGTTCTTGCCGATATAATCCATGATATCGGCATCAGCTCCGGATTCCTCCTTGACCTCCCGGAGTGCTGTCTGCTCGTGGGTCTCGCCCTCTTCTACAGTACCCTTAGGAAGGACCCAGCCCTCATATCTGTTCCTGTAATTCTTGTATAACAACAAAACCTTGCTGCGGTAAATGACTACGCCGCCGCAGCTTACTGCCTCTATCATATTATCGCCTTCTTCCAAATATAACCAGCAATGCGGTCATCAAACTTGGTTCTATTATAACGCAGGGTCTTAGTGTTAGCAAGGCGGATAAAAAATCTGACGGAAATTCACCGTTTCCAAAATTCATATTGTCAAATACAGGTATCTCACACGCCGCGCTTTAAGTGTCCGCGGGTGAAATCCTTCGGCACTATGCCCTCAAGCACGAGCCGCACCTCCTCCGCTCTTTCAACAGAAAATTCACTGCGAATGCTGCCGGCCCCCGCTTTCGAGGCCAGTCCCTCAAGGTCAAAAAGCACGGTAGGGACCGAATTGTAAATAGTATTATAGCAAAATCTGCAGCAGTTTTTTACCGGCATATCCGCCCTCGTGCGGTCGCGAAGCAAAAGCTCATGCGCCTTGCCGTCGCACCTTCCCACAGTCTTGTTTATGCACTGCGCGCTCACCATCATGGGCGCGCGGCCGTAGACCACGAGCTCCGCTAAAGGAATGCATCCGGGATCTGTTCCCGCCTCATCTGCCTCCGGTCCGTCCCGGGACTCGCTCCGAGCCTTTTTGAGCGATCTTCCGAGCCTTACGAGCTCCTTCTCATTTAATTCAAGCGGAAACGTGACAGCGCTAAAAGCAGCTGCCATGCCGCCTTCTGCGTCAGTGCCCGGCAGCTCCAGCATTTCCATAAGCATATCCGCGGAAAGCTTATTAAAGCTGTAAATGCTGTGGTCGGTCACAAATGGCTTTCCCGAAAGGAGTCCGCGCTCCGCAAAGTAAAAAATGCTCTCTGTGTTTCTGAATAAAAAGATGTCAAAGCCGGCCTCTGAAATAAGCGCTGAAGGCGCTCTGCCGCAGGCTGCATTTAAGCTTTTATTTAAGAGCCGCTCACCCCCGCCTTCAAAATACTCCTCTGCCCTCTTCCTCCAGATAAAGGGAAGACGCAGCCCGCAGAGCACACCGGCAGAATGCGCCCTGCTTACAAGTCCGGCATAATCCTCAGGCTCAAAATAAGCGCTGTCTATATAGATAAGCTGCACTTTCCCGCTTTTAAGACAGGCATCAAACTGTTCTTTTGTCTCAACTGCCGCACGACAGTATGCATCTTTTAAGTTCATCTGCTGCCCTTCTCCTAAGGTCATTTAAGACCTTTACCGGCACAAAAAGATTATCGTCCATTTCAACAGTAAGGCCGGTCAGTTCAAAATCCGTGCCGCCGAATTTGCTGAGCTTTTCCCTGACTTCGGTTTCGGTTGCCGGCCTGCTTGCAGCTGCCTCAAGCGGCAGCTCCCCGGTCACGGTAACACTGTAGTGACCCGGACAAGCGTCTTCGTCTGCCGAGCCGGTTCCGCCTGGCAGTCCTTCTGCTCCGTCCGCCGTCTTAAGTGTCAGCCCGGGCTTTTTTCCGAGCCTCAGGACTGCCACGGCCTCTGCCTGCACTTTTTTATCGTTATCGATATACTTTTTCTTAAGCTCCTCTATTACCGCTTCATCGCGGTTTCTGTGCTCAGGCTTTGCAAGGAGCGTCAGCATTTCCCGCCCATTAAGCCCGTCGAGATAGCCTGAGGTCGTGCCGCTTCGGTCAAAGACCTCGGAGAGCAGCCTTGCATCCCGCTTTTCTACGCGGTACCCGCCGGCCTGCGTCCTCACGTAGGTATCGTGGCTGCCCATGACCGTCGGTGCTTCAGCACGCTCAGCCGTACTTTGACTGACGAGCTGCTCCGCAAGGTCCAGGTACTTTCTATAAACAGAGGTCACTGCCGCCGTATAAAGCGGCGACTTCATGCGTCCCTCTATCTTAAAGGAGTAGACGCCTGCTTTTATCATCTCCGTAAGTCTGCCAAGTGTATTTAAGTCGCACATGGAAAGCAGATACTGCTCTCCGGTTTTATTGAGACGCATCGATCCCGCGTCATCCTCGGTCCTGTCCCTTCTGCCGGTGCTTTTTCCGGCTTTAGAGAAAGCCTCACCGGGTTTGGCATTTGCAGCATAAACATCAAAGGGCAGCCTGCAGGTGCCCGCGCACTTTCCGCGGTTTCCGGAACGCCCGCCGATAAATGAGCTCATGAGGCATTCTCCGCTGTAGGAATAACAAAGAGCTCCGTGGGCAAAGACCTCAAGCTCTGCTCCGGTCTTTTCATATATCTCACGTATCTCAGAAAGAGAAAGCTCACGGGCGAGGACTATGCGCTTTGCGCCAAGCTCTGTATATCTTTTGGCAGTCCTCCAGCCTGTGACGGCCGCCTGGGTGCTGATGTGAAGCTCGAGCTCCGGATATTCCTCACGCACCTTTTTGAATACTCCAAGGTCCTGCACTATGACGCCGTCCAAATGCTTTTCCGCATACGGACGCAGATACTCTGTGACAGTTTCGAGCTCCGACTCCTTAAGCAGCGTGTTCAGGGTCATAAATACCTTCACGCCCCGCAGATGGCAAAAATCGAGCGCCTGAGACAACATGTCAGGTGTATCTCCACCGCGGTCATCGCTGCCGCTGCCCGTATTGCTGCCGTCTGCGCGGCAGCCGCCCTCAGCCGAGCTTTCTGCAAATGCACGCGCCGAAAACAAAGGGCCGCCCATATAAATGGCATCGGCCCCGGCATTTACCGCCGCCCTTGCGGAATCAAATGAGCCCGCGGGCGCAAGCAATTCAGTTTTTCTTTTTATTTTCAGTGTATCCATTTTCTCTCAGACCTTACAGTCCTGATCCGGATCCGTCATTGCAGCTTAGAGCTGTCCTTCCTTAAGAGCCTCGTACTTGGTCTTCCACTCCTCAGCCCTTCTTTCCAGTACGTTCTGCTGCTTTAAGGCATTCTCCAGCTTAAGCTTCATGCTGACAAGGTCATGACGTGCCGTATAAAGCTCGTTTTCCTTGGCTTCAGCTTCTGCCTTAAGCCTGTCCGCCTCATCCCTCACCTTAAAATACTCATCGGCAAGGTTTATATTCATGAGAAGTTCTTTATAATCATGATCCAGGTTCTTATATCCCGGTATGTTTTTTACCTCTAATATCTTGGCATTAAGCAGCGCGGCGACTCTCTGCAGATGCTCAGCGTCTGCTCCCGCAAGCTTATATACCTTTCCCGCTATCAGGACTTCTGTTTCTGCCATTTTATTATTTAATGTCATATCAAACTACTCCCCGGTCTTTTAAAGACCCTTACACCCGGTGTCGTCAAATCTTAAGTGTCTGCTGCCCCAGCATTTCCAGTCCGAGATGGTCATAGGCAGCTTCTGTGGCTACACGTCCCCGGGGCGTTCTCTGGATGAGCCCATTCATCAGAAGATACGGCTCAATAACATCCTCAATTGTTCCGCTGTCCTCACTTAAGGATGCTGCGATCGTATCCACTCCGACCGGGCCTCCCTTAAATTTCTCAATGATCGTGAGCAGGTACTCCCTGTCATTCTGGTCAAGTCCCAGCTTATCAACGTCCAGCACATCGAGAGCATAATCAGCGGCCTCCTTTGTGATGCGTCCGTCATACTTTACCTCGGCATAGTCTCTCACGCGCTTTAAAAGACGGTTTGCAAGCCTCGGCGTACCGCGGCTGCGCTTTGCTATTCGCTTAGCTCCGTCCTCGTCGATCTCTACGCCGAGCACGCCTGCCGATCTTTCTACGATCTTCTGAAGGTCCTCATGCGAATAAAATTCCATCTTCGCAACGATACCAAAACGGTCACGAAGCGGCGCTGTCAGCATTCCCGCCCTGGTAGTCGCGCCTACGAGCGTGAAATGCGGGAGATCAAGTCTTACAGACCTCGCGCTTGCCTCCTTGCCCAGCATGATATCTATTGCAAAATCCTCCATCGCGGGATACAGCACCTCCTCGACCTGGCGGTTCAGTCTGTGTATCTCATCGATAAAGAGAACATCGCCCTCCTGAAGATTATTAAGTATGGCGGCAAGCTCGCCCGGCTTCTCTATTGCAGGTCCGGAGGTCACCTTCATATTCACGCCCATTTCATTGGCAATGATGCCCGCAAGTGTCGTTTTTCCAAGTCCCGGAGGTCCGTAAAACAAAACGTGGTCCATGGACTCCCCTCTGGACTTTGCGGCCTTTATATAGACCTTCATCATCTCCTTTATCCTGCCCTGGCCGATATAGTCGTCCAGAAGCTGCGGACGGAGCTTATTCTCTATGACCTTATCTTCTTTTTCGATTCCTGTATTGATAAGTCTTCCCATCTGGTAAATTCCCTTATTTTGTCTCGTTTTCCCTGTTTCCGCAGCCTGACTGATTCAGCCGGACGTTCTGTCCTTTTTGGTTTCTTTAAGGCTCTTCAGCATTGACAGCACATACCTTCGCGTCTTTTCTCTGTCAATGCTGCCGGTCGCGAGGCTTTCCTCAGGCACCCTTCCGTATGCAGGCGCCGCCTTATATTCCTTATACATCATCGGCGCGAAAACAGCCTCTGTCTCCGGAATAAACAATCCCTTCACGCGCTGATAGCAGGTACGCGCTGTAGCCTGCCTTCTGGCCTTTTTATCTACGAATTCCCCGACCGACTTGTGAACAGCCATATCCTCTGCCGGAAGGTAATAATAATTTTTGTAGTCCGCGTAAAAGCTCCTTAGCTCGCCCTCGTAAAGCGTGACCACGATATTAAGCTCATGGCGGTCTTCCTCCGAGATGCTTATCACGTACTCCGGAGTCTCGGCATAAATGCCCTTTGGAAGCGGTGTGTCAAGCCTTGCGTGAATGTCCCAGATCCATTCACCGGAAGCATTGCCCGCGCCGTCCGCACCGGAAACACCGCCCGCACCGGAAGC
>JAUNNP010000191.1 GCA_030531385.1 Eubacteriales bacterium | reverse complement strand
GGACCGGACGGACGATCCGGCATTATTGGAACGGACAGAGGGTCCGTCATTATTTCAGAAGGAAAGGAGAGTTATGGCTTCACGAAGCGGCTATTCACCGAGAAAAATCGGAACGATCATAGATGCGGCCCACATAATAATAGGCTTTCTTGTTGTTATTATGGCCTTCTTTGCAATACTTAAGCCGGCAAAGTACATGATTCTTTTTCCGCTGATATTTTTTCTGGCATCGGTACTGAGCTTTTTTAACGCATGGTTTATGTTCGTTACCTACCAGAGAAACTCAAAAAAGAAGGCAACCGGTGTATTTTACGCAATATTCGGAATTCTTCTTTTTGCACTTTTTGTTGTCAGCGCTGTATCCATATGGATACGCGGCTAATGTAAAGGAAGGTTAGACTCTTGGACAAGGAAAAGATTTTAGAAAAAGTAGCAGAGCTTTCAGAAAAAGCAGCAGCAAAAGGTAACCAGATCACTTACGGTGAGATCGGCGAAGCTTTTAAGGAAGCAGAACTTAATGCAGAACAGATGGACAGTCTGTATGCCATGTTTGAAACCAAGGGAATCGATGTTGTAAATGGCGAAACGGAAGAAGAGGAGCCTGTTTCAGATGCTGATTTTGTCAATATCGACATTGATCTTGATAAGATAGACAGTACCGATGATTCACTTATCGGCGGACTCGATGACGATGATTTTAATGACGATGAGTTCAACGAGAAGGACATCGAGGAAAATATCGACCTTGACGCAGTCGACCTGCTTGAGGGTGTCGGGACCGATGATCCTGTAAGAATGTATCTTAAGGAGATCGGTACAGTACCGCTGCTTTCAGCTGAGGAGGAGCTTGAGCTCGCGAAGAGAAAGGCTGAGGGCGATGAAAGGGCTAAGGACAGACTTATTGAGGCGAACTTACGTCTCGTTGTCAGCATTGCAAAAAGATATACCGGAAGAGGCATGAGCTTCCTTGATCTTGTTCAGGAAGGAAACCTAGGTCTTATGAAGGGCGTACAGAAGTTTGACTATACAAAGGGCTACAAGCTTTCTACCTATGCTACCTGGTGGATCAGACAGTCAGTGACCAGAGCGCTTGCAGACGGAGCGCGTACTATCCGTGTACCTGTACATATGGTGGAGACCATCAACAAGATCGCAAAGATGCAGAGAAAGCTTACGCTTGATCTCGGATATGAGCCAAAGACCTCAGAGCTTGCCAAGGCTCTTGGCATGACAGAGGAGAAGGTGGAGGAGATCCTCCAGATCGCGCGTGAGCCTGCTTCACTTGAGACTCCTATCGGTGAGGAGGATGATTCAAACCTCGGCGATTTCGTTGCGGATTCTAATGTTGTGACGCCTGAGGCAAATGTTGAGTCAGTTATGCTGAGAGAGCATATTGATACCCTGCTTGGAGATCTCAAGGAAAGAGAGCGTCAGGTCATCGTGCTGAGATTTGGTCTCGATGACGGTCATCCGCGTACTCTTGAAGAGGTCGGTAAGGAGTTCAATGTTACCCGTGAGCGTATCCGTCAGATCGAGGCGAAGGCGTTACGTAAGCTCCGTAATCCGGTTAGGTCGAAGCGCATCAGGGACTTCTTATAATTTTATGCAAAAGAGAAATTACCAGAAAGAGCTCGATAAGATAATTGAGGAAAATGAGCGTGCGGGCGTGCGGCCGCGGCTCCTTGTGCACAGCTGCTGCGCGCCATGCTCGTCCTATGTAATGGAGTACCTGAGCCGGCATTTCGATCTTACGATGTACTTTTATAATCCGAATATGGATAGTAAAGAGGAGTATGAAAAGAGGGCTGCGGAGCTTAGGCGTCTCATAGGGGAGCTGAATGCAGAAGCGGCTTCGGCTGCTGCTGGGAATGCTGACGGTGCGAAGGCTCCGGCTGCTGCCGGCGGACCGGTATCCCACGGGGTGCCTTCTCCGATAAGCTGTGTTATCGCGGACTATGATCCAGAGAGCTTCGAGGAGATCGCAAAGGGGCATGAGGATGACCCGGAGCGAGGCGCAAGGTGCTTAAAATGCTATGAGTTAAGGCTCCGAAAGACCGCGGAGTTCATGCTGCATTGGAATGAAAATGTGCCCTTTGATTACTTCGCTACAACGCTTACGCTTAGTCCTTTAAAAAATGCTGAGGCACTTAACTCGATCGGGGAGCAGCTTGCGGAGCAGTACGGTCTAAAGTGTCTTGCTTCGGATTTTAAAAAGAAAAACGGGTATAAGCGGAGCATCGAGCTTTCAAAGGAGCACGGGCTCTACAGGCAAAATTACTGCGGCTGCAGGTTTTCAAAGGAAGCCG
>JAUNNP010000060.1 GCA_030531385.1 Eubacteriales bacterium | reverse complement strand
CCTTGGACAATCAAGTACAGCAGTTTTCGGTCAATTTAAGGTATCAATAACAATCTGACTATAAAGATAAATTTGTTGTAAAGGGAGGTATGCTTATTTCCTCTATAGTTGGAATAGCTCAAAGAGCGACGATGGATCTTGATACGACACTTAAAAATCTTCCTCTTAATGAAGAAACTATAATAAGAGCATTTGATAATATTTGCGGAATACATTCTGACGATGGTATTATCTATGCTTTTGATAGTATTTCTCCAATAAGAGAGGATGATGAATATGGAGGATATCGGGTAATGTTTCGCGCAAATTTCAGGAAGATCAAAGCACCGATGTCAATGGATATTTCAACCGGCGATGTTATTACACCCGGGGCTGAATTACACCGTTTTACTGATATTTTTGATGAGAATGTGTCATATAATCTCTGGGCCTACACTATTGAAACTGTGCTGGCCGAGAAAATCGAGACTATTCTTAGCAGGGGAATTGATAATACAAGGCCGCGAGATTTTTATGATGTGTATATTTTATCCGCCTATGATTTTGACCGCGCTATATTCAGGGTGGCTTTCACAGAAACTGCTTCACACAGAGGGAGCATAAATAAAATAACTGACATAGCAGGTATTTTGGCAAACATTGAATCGGATGAAACAATGAATAAAAGATGGAATAATTACACTCAGCAGATGCCATATGCAGAAGGAATTGAGTTTTCAGATACAATTAATATGATTAGGGATATGTTATCTAGGCGGAAAGACGCAGTCTGTCTGAAACCTGAACAGTAAACACAATCAAAACCAAGTATCTTCAAGGGTTTCGTTGTTATGTGAGGGGCATCCGATGCAGTGCATTCCCATCTCCGATAGAACTTTTGCCGATTCAGGTGACTTTGAGAGGAGCTCGCCCATCATGGATGTGTTTCCAACACCTTTGTTAGTAGTGCGCGGTAGTAACTGACTTATTTTTCGGTAAAAGCATCATCGCTAATAGAGCGCATAAATTCATCTTTGAGATTCATTATGGTGCGCGCTCCGTTTAAATACAGCTTGCCGGCTATGGTTGTGTTCATCTGACCGTTTTTATATTGAAAAAGAGGAGGAAGACCTGACTCCTTAAGTTTGACAAGTTGCTGGCTGAGCGCGGACTGGCTTAAGTATAATTTGTCGGCTGCTTTAGAAAGACTGTGACAGTCATCAATTGCGATAATATATTCCATTTGTCTTGAATCAAACATATCTCTCTCCTGTTTTTTAAACTGCATATGAAGACTTTGAACTAAAAGAGTGATTCGAGTTTTGTGAATTATAAACTTTGGTCGTCTGTTTTATCAAATAGTTTCGGGTTCAAAGTAATTCATAAAATTCTCATTCCTCACTGATACCGATAAAGGATAAAATTTCCGCATTGCCTGAGAGTATTCCTTTATAAATGTGGATACCATTGCTGTTATACGGTAATCCTTTCTTACATAAAAGCCTTTGAGCACCTGAATTTCAGGATCACATCTGAAGTAACGAAGACCGTCACCGGACTTGCAGCTGTCAATGGGAACCAGACCCGTGGCATTATATTCGCGTATCATTCTCTTGGCCAGAGTTATCTGTGCCGCAGTGGCAATCTGAATCGGATTGAAACCAACATCTTTAAAAATCCCCTTCAGCTTAAGCGTACCAAGTGCACGCTCATCCATTCCGACGAAAGGAATGTCCTTAAGCGATACAAGACTTTTTGAAGGTATATGATCTTCGTAGGAAAGCTCTGAATCTCCAACAGAATAATCATAAGAAACAGCACCGCCCCTGGCCGCGGCATTTATATCCGAAATAGCTATAACGTATGTTATCCAGAAAGACGGTATGAAACGCAGGCTGCCGGAATATTCGAAATCAGAAGTTTGAATACCTATAGATATATCCAACTGATTCCTGGCGACCATTTTCGCTGCCTCAAGAGAATATGATTCTGTGATGTTCATACGAACCTGTGGATATTCCTCCTGGAAATGCTCAAGCATGGAAAGCAGGACCTGGGAATCTGTGTGCGGAGAAAGGCCTATGGAAAAAAAATTGTCGCCGCTTCCGTAGATGGAATTGATCTGTCTGTAGGTCTGACGTTTGATTTCGAGAATTTGTTGTGCAGTGCGGACATAACGCTCACCTACGGGGGTAAGTATCAGCTTTTTACCGCGCTGAAAAAGGGGTGTGCCGATCTGCGCAGAAACGCTTGCAATAGTTCGGCTCAATGTAGACTGGGATATGTGAAGTTCACGGGCTGCAGATGTGAGATTGCTGTGATGCGCAGCTGTGACTATATATTCTAACTGCCAGGTATCCATGCTTTTTATCCGAAAAATTCAAAATTTAATTATGCGTTTTGCTTATAATATATATGAGTTTTGTGAGATTGTAAAGAAAAGGGGCGGCATTTTATAATGTATTTGTAAAAAATACCTATGATTTCGACATCTCCGACGAGACAAGGTCAGAATAAATGGGTATTATTTAGCAAAATGGATAATAGGAGAGGAAAAATGAAGAAGATTATCAAAGTAATGACTGTGCTTTGCGCAGCAGCAATGCTTACTGCATGTTCAGGAGGCTCATCATCTACAGCAACAACAACGGCAGCGGCAGCACCGGCAGAAACCAAGGCTGCGGAAACCCAGGCGGCAGCTGAGACAAGTGCAGCAGCACCGGCAGCATCAGCAGAGACCAGCACATGGCCGGATAAGAATGTTACCATCCTTCTCAACCAGACTGCAGGTGGAGGATCCGATATGCTTACAAGACTTCTTGCGGATGCTCTCGGAAATGTCACAGGTCAGAATTTTGTGGTTGAAAATGATACCTCAGGAGCAAGCATGACCGCATATGAGACAACAAGAAATGGCAAGCCAGACGGGTATTCGATTTTTGGAACTAACTGCGGCATGCTTACACGTATAGCCAGTGGACAGTACAATCATACGCTTGATGAGTTTACTGTTCTCGGACTTTATACAACACCGAGTAAGGAAGGCTATGGTATTTATGTAAAGGGTGATTCACAGTTTGAGACTCTTGATGACCTCATCAAGTATGACCAGGAGAAGCCTGGTGAGCTTATCACCAGTGGTCAGACCGGCGGATTCGTAATGTTTATGGAAGCAGAGCTTGAGACCAGGCTTGGCATCCAGCCTACATTCGTTGAAGGTGGATCGGATGCGGACCGTATCCTTACCATCCTCGGCAATTCAGTTGATTACTGCCTGCTTGCAAACTTAAGCGCGCGTCAGTATGTAGAGTCCGGTGATCTTAAGTGCCTTGCAATGGTAAATGACAAGAGCGACCTTATGCCTGATGTTCCGACACTCAGCGAGTCAGGCTATGAAAATATCAATATGAGCAATCTTATGCTTCTCCTTGGACCGGCAGGCATGAGCGACGCAGATGTACAGGCTATTTCCGCTGCACTTGAAAAGGCAAGCAAGGATACGACTCTTGTTGAGGGCTATACCAAGATGAATTGTGTATGGGATTACCAGACACCGGAAGAGTCAAAGAAAACTTTGGAGGACATGTATAACATCATGGTATCCGTTTATCCGACAGTTCAGGCGATGGGACTTGGCTGATAAAATATCAGTGCAGCAGAATAATGGATCATTTATTTCGGACATGATGAATTGAAGACAAGGAAAAAATAAGAAAATCAAAGTTCCCCCCTGTCCCTTTGTTATCGTAATGCATTATAGGCAGATACAGATTACAGCAGGGCAGGGGGATTTTAAACTCAAACGGCGAGGCAAAAGGCAGATGGTATACGGAATCCTTTATCCTGCAGCCGACATGATAAGCTAAAAAACCATCAGGAACAATTACGGAGGTTCACATGAAGAAAGACAGAGTCACAGGACTGATAGCCCTTGTACTGGGTATCATTGTGATGGTGATGACCATTCAGCTTCCCAAAAGCACCATGAGGGGTGATATAGGTCCGAAGGTATTTCCCGGTATTTGCGCAGCTATTTTTATCATAACCGGATTATACCTGATCATAAAAAATGAAAGCGCACAAAAAGGCACGGATCCATATACCGCGGAAGCACTCAGGAGATTTGCGCTTATAGGCGGTGTGGTACTTGTATATATTATTGCATTAAATCTTATCGGCTTTCTTGTTCCGACCTTCGTGGTCCTGTTCGTAATCTCAACTTTGTTTGCGGATGGAAAGGATGTTGCGTTATACAAGAGATTGATCTTTGCGGGCATAGTCACAGCAGTGATCTTCGCAGCATTTACAAAGGTTATGGCATTGCCATTGCCTGAAGGCATTTTGTTGGGATAAGGAGGGAAAAGTAAATGGCTGATTTTTTATCCGCAATTCAGATTCTTGCTAATCCGATGTGTCTCCTTCTGTGTCTCGGAGGATGTCTGCTGGGTATCATACTTGGCGCTATTCCGGGCCTGTCGGGGAGTTTGGCGATAACAATAATACTGCCGATGACATTCGGAATGGATTCGAACATAGCTATTGCGATGCTGATCTCTATATGGGTAGGCAGCTGCTCCGGAGGTTTTATAGGTGCCATACTTCTGGGAATTCCCGGAACACCGTCATCAGTAGCAACTTGCTATGACGGACACGCAATGACAAAAAAAGGTGAGGTCACAAGGGCACTGTCAATTGGAACCGTATCCAACTTTATCGGAACCCTTCCATCTATAATTATTGCCATGATAGCATGTCCCATTATTTCAAAATTTGCGGTAATGATGGGACCATGGGAATATTTCGGACTCGGCATGATGGCGATTGCAATGGTCGTCGGTGTTTCAAAGGGGAAGATGATGAAGGGAATGCTGTCAGCTGGTATTGGCCTGCTGCTTACGCAGGTTGGGCTTTCACCCGTCTCTGCAACCCCCAGATTCCAGTTTGGTACCACCGTTCTTGCCGGCGGCTTTAATATGCTGGCTGTAGTAGTTGGGCTGTTCGCGGGCAGCATGATCTTTATGGATTATGCCCTAAACGATGATTCTGAGAGCAAGCAGTTCAAGGGAGAAATTGGAAGCTTTAAATTTCCGGCTGCTGATTTCGCTGCAAACATCGGGAATACCGTGCGCAGCTTTCTTATCGGACTGGGTATAGGATTCCTGCCGGGAATGGGCTCGGGCCTGTCAAATGTTGTCGCGTATGCCGCAGCTAAAAACAGTTCAAAAAGAGGAGAGGAATTCGGCACAGGCTGCCCTGACGGTATTATAGCCCCAGAGGTGGCAAACAATGCTTCTGTTGGTGGGGCAATCATACCGATGATTTCTCTTGGAATACCCGGAGATACAACTACAGCACTGCTGCTAGCGGGTCTTACCATACACGGCATAGAAGCAGGACCGCTCCTTCAGTCATATCATCCGGTATTTGCAAACATGATATTTATTGCGGCAATGTTTGGTGCCGTATTTACCCTTATAGTAGAGATATTAGGCATAAGATTTTTTCCATATTTGCTGAAGGCCCCGTATCATTACCTGTATCCGGCCATCCTGGTGTTGTGCTTTGTCGGTGTTTATTCAAATTCACACAGCATGTTCGCAGTGTTCTGTGCTTTTGGTTTTACGCTGCTCGGTATCTGGATGAATTATGCGGATATTCCGTTGACTCCTTTTATACTGGCCTATGTGCTTGGTTCCATTCTGGAGTCTAATTTCAGAAAGGCAATCAGCTATGCTAGAGGAGACTGGACAAGGTTCTTTACAAGACCGGTATCATGTATTTTCATCATAGTAGCTGTAATCTCCATCGTATGGCCGCTGTGGCAGGATTATAAGGAAAAGAAATCAAAAAAAGCTGAAGTTTAAGTAGGACAGGCGGTGATATAGGTGGGATTAAAAAAAGATTATGAGGAATATATAGAGCGGCAGAATAAATATTATGCTACCAAGTTAAGCAAATTCTGGTATTGCCAGGAGGAACGCTATATGAAGCCGTTTCACATATACGGACCGGTTTATTATGTTGGGGACTCATGGGTATGCATTCATCTTATAGATACGGGTGATGGACTGTTATTGTTGGACAGCGGAAACTGCGGAGCTACGGCAATGCTGATACAGGCTATATGGTCGCTTGGATTTAGGCCTGATGATGTCAAATGGGTGATTTTGCCGCACGCCCATCTTGACCATATCGGATCAGCCGAGTTTTTTAGGAAGATGTTTGGCAGCAGGCTGTATATAGGGGAACCGGACGCAGTAATGATGAGAGAACATCCTGAAATGGTGATTATTCAGGACAATCCTGATTTAAGTGTTCATTTGTTTGAGCCTGATGAAGTGCTGCGTGAGGGTGACATAAAGAAATTTGGTAATATCACCATGGAATTTCATCTGGTACCGGGTCATACTCCGGGAGTGATAGGATTGTTTTTTGACGCGGAAGAGGATGGCGTTGTGAAGCGCTGTGGATATATCGGAGGCTTTGGATTAAACACGCTTCAGACTAAATTTCTCAGGGATATAGGTGATGAAAAGCTTGAGACAAGGCAAATTTACATAGAATCCATGACGCGCATGCAGCAACAGAAGGTGGATATTTTCCTTGGAAATCATACAGGCAACAATCAATTGATCAAAAAAGCGGAGCATATATACAAGGGAGACCCCGGAAATCCGTTCATTGATGATAAAGAGTGGTTTATATACCTTGGCCAGATGAAGATAGATTGTGCCTCACTCGGAACAGTATGATAATAACCTGCCGGTGACAGTCAATAAAGTTGGGGCTTGAATTTAAGTTTCAGCAAGTTTCAGCACGGCACAAAAAACAGAATACTGAACACGAAGCTAAGCACCGACTACCAGCCGGTGCTTTTGCTATTACTACATAATGCGGTCTGAACAGCGAATGAGAAGCTACTCTTCCGGCCGCATTTTTCATTTAAGAGGACCTTGAATTGGAAGAATTATAGTTATCAGTGAAATGCGTATGGTTTTGTGGTATTCTTTGGAGTAACAAAGATTGTAATAGCAGCACTGATGTTGCCTGGGATAAATATTGGTATAAGGTTATTATAAGGACTGGGAAACAAAGTGGGTTTGATCCTGAGGATTATTACACGGGTTGACCGGGGACAGCATTTGCATAGAGGAAGGAAAGTAGTGGGAGCGATGATCAAACCTGGACGGTATAGGCATTTTAAGGGAAATGAATACGAGGTCATAGGCGTGGCAAAGCACTCGGAGACATTGGAAGAGATGGTCGTGTACAGGGCGCTTTACGGTGAGGGCGGCCTGTGGGTAAGGCCAGTTTCCATGTGGGATGAGACCGTGGTGCGTGACGGAGTCGAGTATAAGAGATTTACCTATATCGCGGAGAAAGGCATGGACACCGTGCGCCGTCCCGATAAGCCGGTAAAGAATGGAGATAAGCTGGGATAATGAACAGAAGGGACGGAACTAAAGAGACGACAACGGTTTTGAACAGAGACGAAAGGAGCATTTATGCTGTACATCGAATATCCGCGCTGCGGAACCTGTAAGAAAGCCAGAAAATGGCTGGATGAAATATACGGAGATCACCGGTTGGGAAGCGGTGCGGTGAAACAGTGCAAACAAATTTTAATTTATAGAGGTGAGTTTCTTGAAAAAGTGTAAAATTACAGTTTTAAAGAGAGCGTTTTATAAAGATCTGGCTGATGAATATGTTCCTATCCCAGATTTTGGGCCTTGCCATATGATGAAAGAAGGGGATGTCTTTGTTACTGGAGGACCCTTTGGAAATCAGATGCCGGAGGGCTTCTGTGACATGGCGTGGCAGTCCATCTGCATCCAGGCAAGTACGTTAGCGGGTGGAGGTAAAGTATTCGGCCATGATGATATTCATATTGCTTGCTGCAACGACGGCGTGCGACCGGTCGTATTCAGGTTGGAAATGATTGAAGACGACGAGCCACAGATATTTTGATTAACAAATCCCAGTTTATCGAATGTCCGATACTAACATCATGGCGAAAGGCGGTGAACAACCATGCAGCAGACCGGCTGCGCCTGGGCTTTTAACTCAGAAAAGATGAAATTTTACCACGACCACAAATGGGGCCGCCCGGAGCATGACGATGACGAGCTCTTTGCCATGCGGACATCCGGCTGTTGGTGTTGCAGCGGATTATTAAAGGGATATGGTTTTGAACAAGCAGCGAGGTGCATCTATGGACAAAGATCCATTTAAGGAATATTTAAAGGAATCTGAACCGGGGAAACGGGACAAGAGTTATGCCTGGCACACAGCCATAGGGCTGCAGGCGGTTGACGGATTGAAGACATCAGAATATCTGGCTCATACTGCTGTTCGGAATATCGAGGGTGAGATTTCCCTTGAAGAAGCAAATGCTCTCTTAGAGACGTATTACGAGGAAAATCCGGTCCGCGACGCGTCAGAGCGTACGGAGGAGGCTGACAAGGTTTCCGCACGGATAGCCGCGCTTCTTTCTGAGCGGGCATTCAGTTTTACGCCCAATGAGTATCTTTCCATTCACAGGAAACTGTTTGCCGGTATCTATTCTCACGCAGGGCGCATCCGGGATTACAATATCACGAAAAAGGAATGGGTGCTGAATGGTGCGACCGTGCTTTACGGCAGTGCCACGGAGCTTAAGGCAACGCTTGATTATGATTTTTCCGAAGAGAAAAAGTTTTCCTATAAGCATCTTTCGATGGATGAGATCATTCACCATCTTGCAGTCTTCATATCCAGACTGTGGCAGATCCATGTGTTTGGGGAGGGCAATACCAGGACTACGGCGGTATTCTTCATCAAATATCTGCGCACGCTGGGGTTTGATGTGACGAATGATATTTTTGCGGAGAATGCATGGTATTTCCGCAATGCGCTGGTCAGGGCAAATTACAACGATCTGAAAAACGGCATTCATGAGACAACGGAGTTCCTTGAGCTGTTTCTGCGTAATCTCCTGCTGAACGAAAATCATCCGCTCCATAACCGGACATTGCATATCAGCGGAACATTCAAAGAGGCAGAAAAAGCGGACATTGACACCCAAAAAGCGGACATTGAAAATGCTTTCGGGTCAAAAACAGCAGGACACATTTTGAAGCTGCTGGAGGCGCTTCCATATCCGACGATCTTTGGCCGGTCGGATGTGGTGAAAGTAATCGGAATTAAATCATCCAGATCCTCTGAATTGTTAAAGGAGATGGCGGAGCATGGAATCATCGAGCCGGTCACCGGACACGGAAAAGGCAAGTATCGATTCCGGAAGCAGGAGTGTTAAACACGGAAAACGGAACCAAACTCAGACTACTCTACATTTACCAGTACCTCCTTATGAATACCGACCCGGACAACATGCTGACATGCCGCAGCCATTGTCCGTGATCTCAAAGGAGCATTTCGAGGAGGGTCCTTGATTTGTTTTCGAATAGCGCCGATGTTCAAGAGATTCGATGACGGCAATTACTTCAATGCCTATCTCATGTCCGGCGGTGCCGATTCTCCGAGGGAGATTAGGTGTCGTCTCACGTCGTCCATCGGTCAGTGGTTCTTAGTTGAGCAGCTGCTTCTTTCCGGCATCAGACCACCCAAGAAGGACAATCAGTGGGCATAAAAAGACAATTTCAAAGCTGAGATTTTGAAGGAGGTGTCTATGAATATCAAAATTACAGGCAGGCTGGTCAGAAATGTATTGATAGTGGTATTGATCCTGGGGGTGATTGCGATGTTGTTTGGATTCGGAAAAAGAAAATACACAGTTCATTTAGACGGTGGTTTTAAGTCCTCTTCCATAAGGACCAGATATGCCGCAGGAGAGGAGGTGACGGTCTATTATGACGTTATCGCCACCGATACAGATTATTATTTCTCCAGCGATCAGGTCGAACTGAAACAGAGCTATGATGACGAACACGGATACGTGTTCACGTTTATCATGCCTGCTCAGGATGTGACCTTCAATGTGGAGACCCGAAACTCGATGATGTATAGCGAACTTTTCACTGTCAACTTTGTGAACAATGCGGAGAAGACAGCTCTTTGGATCATTCCCGATACTGAAGACAATCGAAAGACCACTCTTTGGGGTGAAGCGGTCCTCGGAGATGTGGAAAAAGGCTCCTCACATGAGATCACCCTCGAGACGTATATTTACGGTACCGCATGGCTGCTTCGGATGATAGACAAGGATCAGATGTACTACGAAGTAAACGGGGTCGAACTGCGGGACGGCTGCACCATCAGTATCCGTAAGAGCGACCTGTCCAACCCGAGAGAAGGCAGCGACCAATGCTATCTTGAGGTGGACTTCAACAATGGTGAGGATCCTGTCGTATACGTCGGCTTCTTCGCTGCTATTCGTTAGCTTTATCCTTGAAAGGACGCGCAAATCCCAGTTTATCGAATGTCCGATACTAACATTCTGGCGAAAGGCGGTGAACAACCATGCAGCAGCCTGGCATGGTAAGTGTCGGGCTGTGTTGATCTGAGACCTGTCCTATTTCCGTTAATTGTAATGTCATAACTCCAGCAGTACCAGTATGCTTTTCTTTCCGTCATCCGAATCCTTCATGGAAAAGCGGCTGATCAGGTTTGCGCGTTTCCCAAGCAGAGGCCGTACCTCCGTGAAGAACTGCGTCTCCTCGAGGAGTTTTGTACCGGCCTTTGTTGCGAATGCAGCCGCGTCATCCACTCCGAAGTACATAAGCGCGGAAGCGTTGCCGGTCCGCTTGATGAACCAGTTGGTGAAGGACAGCCCCTTTGTGCTGGTCGCGTCAAACAGGAGCTGTCCGCCGGGGAAGGCTTTTTTCAGTCCTTCGATGAATTTCAGGATCTTTTCCTCGTGGAAGTATTGGAACACGCCGGAAACAATCAGAAGAGTCGGCAGACCCCGGTCGGAGATTTCATCCACCCATTCAAGCGCAAACATGTCTCCGCCGATCAGCTTTTCCTGCTGGTTTTCCCCGAAGACCTTCCGTCTGGTCTCTGTCACCTCCGGAAGGTCACACTCGTAGTAGCGCGTATGCTTCAGACCATGCTTTTCTGTCAGGCGGAAGTAGGCGCTTTCAAGTCCGGCACCGAGATAGATGACATTGCAGGGATCATGCTTTTCGATGAATGCCCCCACCGTCTTGTCCATGTTGTAGTATCTGGCCACTGATGCGATATTCGTATATTCAAACGAGCCTTTTGCCGCATCGTCCGGCAGATATTTCTCCAGCGCCAGCGCCTTCGCGTCATAGAAGAAATCCGGCCATTTCTTTGAGATATAGATTCGTGCCACCAACGGCACGAAGGTTGTGTTGGCAACGCCTTCAAATTTCTCCATTTTATTTGTACCCCTTCCCCTGAATAATTTGGCAGGATCTGCCATCGCGCTCAAAGCCGCATAAACACCTCGTCGGCTATTCCTGACCATTATAGTACAGTTGGTTAGCATTGTCTAACTGAAGTTCGGAACAACGAATCCGAAATTTCCGTTCGTTATGAACAAAGGCCGGAAAGGCGTTGTTCTCCGGTCCCTGCCTGAAAGTACATCCCGTTGACAAATGGACGCATTTTCGCTACCATACGCATAGAAAGCAGAACGCGATGACTGACTGAAAAGAAAGGAGGAGCACTAATATGGCAACCTGGACCGATTATAAAAATCATGTAAGGGAGACAAATCCCGAAATCGGAAAGGACATCGATGAAGTCGAGTCCGTCTCCAAGATCGTTGGAGCAATGATTGAGCAGCGGCACAATCTGAATCTTTCGCAGAGAGATCTGGCGGATCTTTGCGGCATTCCGCATTCGTCCGTTGCGAGAATTGAGTCAGGTAAATCTTCTCCTAATCTGACGATACTCCTGAAGATTTTTGATCAGCTCGGCTTGGTGCTGTCTGTTCAGCCAACTGTTAAAATCACGAAGTAATACATAGGGAGCACGGCATTAAGTTCCAGTTCATCGACATGAAGGAAAAAGGCATGAGCAAAGGCGAATTTACTTCCGTGGCTCAGGCCAACGGCGGCATCGAAAACATGCTGGATCCGAATTGCAAAGACCAGGACACGCTTGCCCTGATCAGATACATACCCCCTGAAGAAAGGCGGTGACCACCTATGCAGCAATCCGGTTGCGCCTGGGCTTTCAGCTCAGAAAAGATGAAATTTTACCACGACCATAAATGGGGCCGCCCGGAGCATGACGACGACGAGCTCTTCGCCATGCTGATCCTGGAGGGCGCACAGGCGGGCCTTTCCTGGTCCACCATCCTGGACCGTGAAGAGAATTACCGGAAGGCCTTCGATGGATTGAAGCCGGAGATCGTTGCGGGATATGACGCCGCAAAGATTAAAGAACTGCTTCTGGATCCGGGTATCATCCGGAATCGCCGGAAGGTCGCGTCGGCCGTGACCAACGCGCAGGCATTTCTTAAGTTGCAGGAGGCGTTTGGAAGCTTCGATCGCTATCTCTGGGGCTTTACAGACGGCAAGACCATCGACAATCATCCGAAAACGCCGGAGGAGATTCCGGCCGAGACGGAGCTTTCGAAGCGAATCAGCAAGGATATGAAAAAGCGGGGCTTCACCTTCGTCGGCCCCACCATCATTTACGCATATATGCAGTCGATCGGCATGGTGAACGACCACCTGGCGAATTGCCCCTGCCGGGAGGAGGGCTGAATGTT
>JAUNNP010000190.1 GCA_030531385.1 Eubacteriales bacterium | reverse complement strand
GTGCTTTCACGCATGGCGACCGGACAGCACAGAAAGCTTTCCTTAAGCTCGAATGACGTTATAGTTTTAAGTTCCACACCTATTCCGGGAAATGAAAAGGCCGTTTCCAAGGTAATAAATGAGCTTTCAAGAAGACGGACCATGGTCATTTATCAGGATACGCATGTTTCAGGACATGCCTGCGCTGAGGAGCTGAAGCTTATCTATTCACTTGTGCATCCTAAGTTCGCGATCCCTGTGCATGGCGAATTAAGGCACAGGCTTGCACAGAAGGATGTCGCCCTGGCAATTGGCGTTCCAAAAGAAAACTGCATACTCGTTGATACCGGCGATGTTATAGAGCTTTCAAAGGAAAGCTGCAGAGTAGTGGACAAGGTCCAGGCGGGACCGGTAATGGTAGACGGACTTGGCATCGGTGATGTTGGAAATGCTGTGCTCAAGGACAGGCAGAGCCTCTCTCAAAATGGTATACTGATCGTAGCATTTGCCATAAATAAGAGTACCGGAGAGCTCCTTTCGGGTCCGGAGATCGTTACACGCGGTCTGATCTATGTAAAGGAAAATGAAGCCTTTATCGAAGAAGTGAGGGCGGTCGTGCTGAAGGTTATTGATGAGAGCCGCAAATATAAGGATATTGCGCGGATAAGAAATGTGCTGAAAAATCAGCTCAGCGATTATATATGGCGTAAGATGAACAGAACGCCGATGATTCTTCCCGTTATTTCAGAGGTATAAGCATGAATGATGAGGGTTCATTAATAAGAAGGATAGCAATGATAATTAAAGGAATAGCAGGCTATGTAATCATACTTGCTCTTCTTATAATCGTCACCTATTCGGTGGTGAATTACAGCTTCAGATTTGGATTCACGATATTCTGCGCGGAATCTGTCGAAGAGGCTCCGGGGACTGATGTTGATGTTGTGGTGGAAAAGGGCGAGACTATAGATGAGCTTGCCGCAAAGCTTTATGAGAACGGTGTTATACCAAGTGAGCTTGCTTTCAGGGTTCAGGCAAGACTTTATGATATCGGCTTTTATCCCGGCACCTATAAGGTCAACACCTCCATGTCAACTAAGGAGATCCTGAAGACCATAGATATGACTGAACAGGAGTATGCAGACAGTCTTGCGCTTCAGGCTGCCCAGGAAGAGACCGAAAACGGAATATACGGAGGCGGTGACGAAGGCACTGACTTGGAAGCGGAAAGGCTGAATAATGAACTCCATGAATGAGGCCGAAAGGATCAGCGAGTACCTGCATTCACTTGAAGAGGACAAGGATGAGTTCTTAAGTGAAATAAGGACTTACGCAAAGGAGCATGACATACCCATCATAAGAAGGGAAACGGAAAGTCTGCTTAGGACAATGCTGAAGCTTAAAATGCCTTCATCGATCCTTGAGATAGGCGCAGCGATAGGTTACAGCAGCATTGTAATGGCAGGCGCTTCGGATGCGGATATCATAACGATCGAGAATTATGAAAAACGCATACCCTTGGCACATGAAAATATAAAGAAGGCAGGCCTCGAAAGCCGGATCGGGCTTAGGGAGGCAGATGCCGGTGAGGTGCTGGAGGAGCTTTCCGCTGAGAATAAAAGCTTTGATTTTATTTTTCTTGACGCGGCAAAGGGTCAGTATCTTATCTGGCTTCCGCTTATAAAAAAACTTATGCATGAGGGTTCCGTGCTTATAGCCGACAATGTGCTGCAGGACCGCACAGTCGCTGAGTCAAGGTTTACCATAGCCAGACGCGACCGCACCATTCATGAAAGGATGCGCGAATTTTTATATCGCATAAAGCATGATCCTGAACTGGAAAGCTCGGTATTAAATGTAGGAGACGGAGTCTCCGTAAGTGTAAAACTGTAAAGCTCGTAAGTAAGTGTAAAACTGTAAAGCGCGGGACCAGGTCCCCGCAAAAGAAAATAATTATGAAAAAACCTGAATTACTTATACCTGCAGGGAATCTGGATACACTTAAAGTAGCGGTGACCTATGGAGCCGATGCGGTATATATCGGAGGGGAAGCATTTTCCTTAAGAGCAAAGGCCGATAATTTTGATAAGGCTTCCATGCTCGAGGCAATCGACTATGCCCACAGACACGGCGTGAAGGTGTATGTTACGGTCAACATTTTTGCCCACGACTATGACCTTGCCGCAGCAGAGGATTATTTTAAAGAGCTTAAAGAAATAGGTCCGGATGCGGTTATAATTTCAGATCCGGGCCTGTTTATGATGGCAAAGAGAATAGTGCCCGAAATAGATATACATGTATCGACCCAGATGAATACGACTAATTATGAATCGTTTAATTTCTGGCATTCACTTGGTG
>JAUNNP010000059.1 GCA_030531385.1 Eubacteriales bacterium | reverse complement strand
TCAGCCTTGACTTCGTCCTTGACCTCTTTCACAGACTTATCCTCACCGTCGCTTTCGCCATCTTCCGTGAGCACGGCGCGCTCGACTATTGTGTCAGGCACGTCGGCGGAAGCATTTGCAGCGGATGAGGTGCCGTCGCCGGCGGGAACAAGGGCGATTTTGTCAAGGCTCGTGTTGTCCATTCCGTCTATCGGGAGCTTGGTGCCATCATACATATCATAATGGCCCTCGCCTATGGTGATCCAGCGGTAGATCTGCTCGGCACCGTCCTGGTCCTTATAGTTCATGTCAGCCGC
Organism: Eubacteriales bacterium; assembly: GCA_030531385.1. Classification (GTDB taxonomy): domain Bacteria; phylum Bacillota; class Clostridia; order Lachnospirales; family Lachnospiraceae; genus Avilachnospira. Next base: position 12,572 of record JAUNNP010000059.1, on the reverse strand, counting down.
AAAGGCATAGCTGAGATTCTTCGCCTCGTCACTCTTTGAGAACTCGGAGGCCTCCTGCTTGATAAGCATCAGCTTGTATGCGCCGTCCTCAGGGAGGGCGATATTGATCATATCCTGATCATCAACAATGCAGTATTTGTCGTGCTGCGTAGGGTCGAGCGCGTACTGATAAAGTGTGATGTCGCTAACGTTGTTTATTATCTCATACTGATCTCCGGTCTTTTGATATGTTCCGATATAATTTCCCTGATTATCGAAGAAATGATATACATTCTTCATTGAAGCAGAATCGGCAACAGCATTTCCATCGTAAACCATGTAGTCGGTGGTATCGGCAATATCTGCGGCCTTGCCGATCTCCGCGGCGATCTCCTTCATCTGCGAGGACTCATTTCTGATCTCATAAATGTTTCCGATATAACCATAGTATGTGTCCAGCGACTCTGGCTCGTTATCCGCATTTGATTTGTAGAGCGCGAGCGCGCGGAGCACAACGTCCTCAAAGCAGCTGGCCGGAATGCTGATTTCGGCACCGCCTTCCGTACCCGCTGACGTGTTGAAGTTATAGAAGGAAATGCTCTGCGAGGAAACGAGGCGCGTGTATATGGTCTCGCTGCCCGTATCGCTGCTCTTATCGGTCACTTCGTAGGTCAAAAGGAGCGACATGCTGTCGACCGTATCAAAGAAGTCGAGCGGGCTCTTTCCAGTGCTTCCATTCGGAAACTTGGTGTCTGCATCGCTTGAATAATCATTGATTGCGATCGTAACGGTGTAGTTTCCGCTGTCATAGGTGCCCATCGGAGTAACGGAGATCGCACCAAGGAGGTTATTGATCGTCTGCTGACCCTCTTCAGGTTCACGCATTGCGGCCTTCAGCTTTTCAATACGGGATTTTTCGGTCGTCACGATATAGTCATAATAGTCGTTCAGGAAAAGTCCGTAGTTATAAAGTCCGGCGCTCTCGTCTGCAAGCAGCTTTTTGTAAGGCTCATTCATCAGAGTCGAGTTCTCATAAACCGGTATGTTCATGCTTATTCCTGCCAATGCTGTGTTCTTAAACCTCGTGTAATAAGCATTTCCCGTAGACTTACCGTTCTTGGTGACCTGAGCATTCTGATAGTTGATGCCTGCATATGAGCAGAGGGTCTGAATGGATTCCGCAAGCGGATCGATCTGATTAAGGAGCTTGTCAAAGGACGCCTCGTATTTGGCCTGAGCCTCCGGAGTTTCGGTATATTTAGACTTCACTGTAGCCAATTCACCGCTGAGCTTAGTGAAGAATTCGTACATATCAATATAACGATAAGAATCCTTATCGCCTGAGCCATAGACCTGGCAGTATACAGAGGCATTTCTGACTGCCGAGTAAAGGTCGTTTTTCAGATTGGAGCCCGGATCGTCCGCCAGAAGAATAAGATCACAGAAGAACTGCTCAAACAGAGCCTGTGTGTCCTTTAAGTCCGCGGAACGGAAGGCGGCCATGGTCGTGTGATCGCCATCGGAGGTTGCTCCGTTTCGTCCCGACTGCAGGTAGGTATCCGTGATCAGCTGCGAGATCCACTTGGCGAAACCGTCTTCGTAGGCAGCATTTAAATTATCAAGGACCTTCGGCATAAAGATATTGCTATCCCAGCTGGACTTACCGGTTTCAGCTGTTCCAATATAATATTCACAGTAATCCGAAAGGGCATTGGCCAGCTCGTAGCTGCCCATCATGCAGGAATCATAACCGATGACTGAGAATGTCTTGCCATCGGCAACAAAGCTGCTGTTTTTGATACCGTTAAACATCTTGTCAGAGGTCGTGCCGCTGATACCGTAAGCCGTTCCGCCTCCGTGTGCGGAGAAGTTGAGGAAGTAGCTTGCAGAATTCGGTGAATTCTCGTAAGCAAGGTCGATCAGCTTTGTGATGCAGCCCTGCGGATCCTTGGTCATGTTGAGGCCGTCTTCGAGTACGGTCAGTGTATTCTCGTTGAAGAAAGTGGCATACCTTGTTTCCGAAGTGATTCCGTAGTCTTTATCGTAATCGAGTGCGGAAGCTATGATCGTGCTGTCAATGTCTTTAAGTCCCTCGAGGTTCAGCTTGTATATGGCTGTATTGTAATTTATGAGGTTGTCTGCAAAATATGAAGGTCCGCCAGACCAGGTCTCGCATCCGCCGACACAGGCGTAAAAATCTATGTCCGGCATCACGCCGTTATTGTTCCAATACTGGGCGATGGATGCGCATAATGCTTCAATTTGGAGGGAATCGCGCTCCAGGTCGAAAGCGTTCCAGTACATGATGTAGGTGAGCGCCGACGTAGCTTCCGGGTCAACAGGTGTTGGTGTTGGAGCGGGGGTTGGGGCCGGTTTGGGCACGGGCTTGGGGGTCGGACGTCCGTCGTCAGAGGAATCGTCTGAGCCGATCGCCACGTCGCTTGAGCCGAGGCTGCAATTTGCGGATGTGTGCCCTATCTGCGCGTCATAGTAGGCTGACATCGAGCTTAAGTCGGCGCCGGTCGATGCTGAAAGTGCCTCAAAAGCGTTCCAGTTGTCAGCGAGCCACGCGGCGTAGATCTCCATGTGGATCTGCGCACCCGGAACGCCGGCGCGGAGCTTTCCTGCCCTGTCTTCCAGCAGCGGCAGCGGTACGGCCGCATAGTCCGCGATCAGCCCTGTCTCAGACCCCGGGGCGTAGATGATGCGGGGCGCGCCTGTAGTGCTGTAAATGCTGCCGCCGGCTTGGGCTGTGGCGGCGGGCTGGGAGGACTGGGCGAGCGCTGCACTTGATGCAGCCGCGCCGGTTGTTGCTGTGGCCGCGGCCTGGGAGGCCTGGTCGAGCGCTGCACTTGATGCGGCCGTGCCGGCCTGGGCTGCCGTGCCTGCGAGCGGGCTGCCGGACACCGGCGCCGCGCCTGCGATAAGCGTGCGGAGGCTGAAGCCTGACGGAAGCACATTGGCGCCGTGAGCCTTAGCATTTATATAATGATTAAGGAGCTTTAGCGGATCAAGGCCGCAGCTCTCAAACGCGCCAGGGTATGCGGCTGCATAAAAGCGCGGATCAAAAATCTCCCGCCCCGTCTGCAGCGTAAAATACTCCGCGGAATACTTGGAAATGTTCCTTATGACATAAGCCGCGAAGCGCTCGGACGAAGTAAAGCTGCGGCCCTCGGGCGCGGTGCATGCGTTCAGCAGCCGGCCCGCGTTCTTACCCGCGGACTCATACTCGGCCTTCAGCGAAGCGATCGAAGCCTCGCTCATGCCCGGGAACGACTCGCGATATGCCAGCGCCTGAAAAAGCGGGTCGAACCCGTCTTTATCCGCATAGGCAGAAAGCACATTGCCCGAAATAAAGGCACTGTCGACCTGAACCGCTGCAGAAAACTGCTCCTTCTGAACCGCTACCGCGGCCTGCGACGCAAGCGGACTCGCCGAAATCACCATCGAAAGCGAAAGTGCAAAAATCGCAAGCCCCGCAACGAATTTTCTAAACCTCTTAAAATGCAGCATAAAACACTCCTTCATGTCAGGGGAAAAAATTCGATTTAAACTCTTTAATCAAATTTTTTCCCCTGACGCTATTTTTTGTTTTAAACTCTTTAGTCAACAAATGACGCCTGACGCCATTTGTTTGATTAAAACTCTTTAATCAAAAATTTTCCTCCGGCGCCATTTGTTTGATTTAAACTCTTTAATCAAAAAATTTCCCCTGACGCCTTTTTTCATTTTAACATACTAACTACCGAAAAACCATCTTTAATGCCAATATTTCCGCCTCTTCTTCCACGGCTTTTCCGGCACGGCCACAGCATTTCCATCCCGCAGGGTGCTGGCGCCTGGCACTTCTTGTGCTATAATGACCTCATCACAGTCAGCATGGAGGCAAAATATGTTTAATATGATTATCGACAAGATCAAATCGACAAGGCGGTCAAAAACATTCGCGCTTATGCACCGCCTGCTCATAGCCCTTACGCTTATAATTACCCTTGCCCTGATGCTAATGCTGACTGCATGCGGGTCTAAGCCGCATCCTCAGGAAAAGGTCACCATACTTTATACTAATGATGTTCATTCCTTCCTGTATAACCAGGTGACGGACGCGGACGGGAACAGCAAAAAGGGGCTGACCTACTCTTCGGTGGCGGCAATGAAAAAGGATCTTGAAGCTGCCGGGGAAAATGTCCTCCTCGTGGACTGCGGAGACTTTCTGCAGGGCAGCATTTACGGAAATTTTAATGAAGGCGAAACTGTGGCTGAGCTGATGAACCTGGCCGGCTATCAGCTCGCGACTCTCGGAAATCACGAGTTTGACTATGGCATGTACCGCATGTTCGAGCGTACCGGCAGTCTGCATTTCCCGATAGTATGCTGCAATTTTTACTCGGTGCCCGATAACAAGCCTGTTTTTCCCGCGTACAAAATACTTGAAGCCGGCGGTGTGAAGGTGGCCTTTGTGGGAATCACCACGCCGGAAACCCTCACGACCACGACCCCCACTTATTTTAAGGACGAGTCCGGGGAAAATTATCTGTACAGTTTTTACAACGGCGAGGACAGCGCCGAGCTCTATGAGTGTGTTCAAAAGGCGGTTGATGAGGCGTCCAAGGAGGCCGACTATGTGATAGGACTCGGGCATCTCGGCGTCGAGGTTGCAAGCGAAAGCACAAGGAGCACGGAGGTGATCAAACACGTCACGGGCCTGGACGCTTTTATTGACGGGCATTCGCATACGGTCATGCCCGGCGAAATCGTACAGGATGCTTCGGGAAATGCTGTCGTTCTTACGCAGACCGGCTGTTATTTAGGCGCCGTGGGCAAGATGGAGCTTGGCCCTGAGGGGATCTCCACCGAGCTGGTAACAGAGTATGACAACAGGGATCCTGAGGTCGAGGAGGCAGAGGATGCCTATGCTGAAAAAATCGAAAATGAAATGGGTGCCAAGGTTGCTTCAACAAAGATAGACTTCACGATCAGCGATCCGGCAACAGGGCTCAGAATGGTGCGAAACGCTGAGACAAACCTGGGCGATCTCGTAGCTGACTCCTGCTATTGGTTCTTTAATGACAATCTGGGATTAAACTGCGACGTGGCCATATCTAACGGCGGCGGCATTAGGGCTGATATCCCGGCAGGCGACATAAATACCATAAACTGCAAAACTGTTCAGACCTTTGGAAATATCATATGTCTGATAGAGGTCACCGGACAGGAAATACTCGACATGCTTGAAATGTCGGCAAAGGACATAGGCCTCACCGATGCGGAAAAAGGAACGCCCGCGGAATTCGGAGGCTTCCTGCAGGTTGCAGGCCTTAAGTTTACAATTGACGCAGATGTGGAATTTACAGCTGAACTCAGCTCGGATGAGGTCTGGGCAGCGCCGCCGACCGGCGCTTACCGCGTAAAAGATGTAAATGTCTACGACCGCGAGGCCGGTGCCTGGAAGCCGCTTGATGTATCAAAAACCTATTCTATCGGCGGAATAAACTATATATTAAGAAACAGCGGAAACGGATACTCTATGTTTTCCGACAGTAAGCTGATACTCGACTATGTCGGCGAGGATTACATAGTCTTTTTAGCCTATATCAAGAGCTTTGAAAAAGGCGCCGACGGATATCCTTTGGTGTCCACAAAAAATTCGCCGCTCGCAAAGCTTCCCGGCTATCTGCTTGACTACGAAAACCCGTACGGCTCCGGCCGAATCGCTGCACCTTAATTTTACCCCGGCGTCTCTACACGTATCTTACTCTCCGCTTCATCCACAAGTGCTCTGGCCAAGGCAAATACTTCCTCAACATCGGAAATCACGGCAACAAAGGACTCCCTATACCTTGACTCGGTTTCCCAGCTATATAAGGTAGAAGCCTTGTTTCTAAGTTCAGCCTCATTTGAGACATGGTAATCGACCCGGTTTAAAATCTTGAGATTTGCACGTATATCATGGTTTTCGGCGTATTGCTGGCCGGTCATCTCAACAAGAAACTTAAGGGACAGCTCAACAGCCTGCTGCAGGTTGTAACAGCATGCATCCAGAAAGCAATCGTCTTTGCTGATCAGCTTGTAATTATGTTCTGCATTTTCAAGGGCAACCTTCGCCCTAGACAATAGCCTGCTCATATGAGCACCATCCCCTTCTGAATATCCATGTACACTCGCTCCGATGGAACAAGGCGGTCAAGCCACAGAATGTCAGCATTCCAATCGCATATAGTCTGAATCTGCTCGGAGATTTCATTCTTAGCAAGATCAGAGCAGTCGGCAAGCCCAACTGCAAAATCGATATCGCTGTCCCTGCAGCAGCGCATGGTAATGCTGCTCCCAAACAAAATGAGCTTGTTTAAACGCTTATCCGGACGGACCTGGTCGATAACGCTCTTGACCAGCCTCTGTTTGGTCGGGTAGATCCGGCTCATATCGATATGCTCGTCATCGCAGACGATAGGAAAATGAACAACCGTGGCCATTTTCTTATTCACAGCCCTCTCATATGCCATGATACGCTCAGCCGACCGTCTTTCATCCTTGAAATATGCATCGACATGGACGCAGCTGTCCCTGAGAATGCTTTCGATACTTACTCCGAGTGCCATGCTGAGCCTGTACAAAGTCTCACCTCTCGCGCCCTCTATAGGCTTGTGGCCCTGCTCATAATCCTGCAGACTTCGCAGATTGATCCCGCTTATTCTCGCAAGCTCAGCCTGGCTAATGCCGCAGTTAGTGCGCATATCTTTTAGAGTCATTCACTTCACCACCCAATAATAAATGCTAATTAAGATAATGATCCTAATTAGCATTATACGCATATTTGCGTAGTGTGTCAATTTGATTCAATGGCGTCAGGGGAGTTTTTTGATTTAACGTAGGTTAAGTCAAAAATCTCGTCAGGCGCCTTTTTTCGTCTTAAACTCTTTAGTCAAATTTTTTCCTCCGGCGCCTTTTTTTGATTTAAACTCTTTAATCAAAAAAATGGCGCCTGACGCCATTTTTTTCAGACATAATCATTCATTCCTTATACACTAAACAAATAACTATACTTCCTCATCTGCTGATAAACAACAGTCCTGACTCGCTCGATCTCCGCCTCAGAATAAAAGGCAGCGGCATTGGACAAAAGAGCATCAACATCGCTTCTGTCAAAGGTAAACCTGATCGAACTGCTATAGTATTGCTCTGCTGCATCAAGCTGATCATCAAAGTCGGCACTTATCGTTTTTGCGCGCACCTCGTGCATCAGCTCATAAACATCAGCAGACAGCGGAAAATCCAATTTAGTATCAGAGAGCAGCGCCCCTCCGTTATCAAAAATCGGACACAGCCTGTACTCCCCTGCAGCATTCATTAAAACAGCAATATTGTGAGTATGGCGGTCTTCATTAAGAAAAAATGCATCTATAGTAAGAAGCTTTGCCATATACGATCCAAACCCATGAAGTCCGGTGAGCCTTTCAACCTGAGAAAAAAGAAACTTAAACCTCTCCCCTGCGTCTGTGATATGCCACACAGACTCGTGAAGGCTGCCGCCAAAAGCATTCGCAAAAAGACGCTCCAAGGTGATGATCTGCCACTCGCCTTGCAGGAAATGCTGACTCCTCACGCCATTATAGATCTGCCGCTTGTACCTGATCCTTTCCGGCTCGTACAGGACGTACTCGTCCGCATTCAGACTCGAACACTTAAGCAGCTGAGAGATCAGGTACTCGCTTAAGCCCTCATAGCCCATGTAATCAGCCTTATACCAGGTATCCCCGTCGCGCCATTTTAGCTGATTCCCCTTCGACGAATGCCGGTTCAGCTCCACTATCTGACTTTCAAATAACTCAACCATAACTCTCAGCCCTCGATGTCGATCCAGAAATCATCCTCCGCCATCCTGCCCTTCGTCTTTTGCACGATCATAAACGGGTCATAAAAAGGGAGATTTAGATCCTTAAGGATCAGCTTCATATTGTCCCGGCTGCGCGGAAAACACCTGGATTCAAGAAAATCGCAGTAGTCGTCATATGTCGGCTTCTCCCTGACGCCGAAAGCCCTGAACTGCATATTGTTTATATAGTTGCAAATGCTGACTTCTCTTCTGCCTTCATCCACGTCGATCAGCGTACATTTCGTGTTCTTGTACATGTACCACATCCGTATGGGCATCACCCTGGGCGGTATGGTATAGTCCTGTAAATTTATCTTATGTTTCCTTAAAAGCTCAGTCACAAAAACTATCGGACCCGTAATATGTCCATCAGAGCTTTCCCAGCGCTCGACCGTAGGCTTTGAAACGCCTATAAGCTCCGCAAAATCCTTTTGAGTGATACCAAGACTCTTCCTTACCTGCCTGATCTCATCAGCCGTTACATATTCGGGTGTAATAAATTTCCTTTTCATATCTTTCATCTCCTCATACAATTAAACCATTATTTTGATGGCTTGTAAAGGAAATTCTACCATTATTTTAAGTGTTTTTTCGAAGTTCATGGTGCCATAGCGAATGGCGTCAGGGGAGTTTTTTGATTTATCGTAGGTTAAGTCAAAAAATCTCGTCAGGCGCCTTTTTTTGATTTAAACTCTTTAATCAAAAAAATGGCGCCTGACGCCATTCCATGATTAAAACTAGCCCGCGGAGTTTAAATCAAATTCCGCGGGCTATGATTTATTTTAGTTATTTGTGCGTGTAATCATTATTTCAGTTTTTTTGTGCGCGTAATCAGTTTACAACATATGCGCGAACGGCATTCGCCTCTCTCACGAGGTTCACGCTAAGCGACGAGCGGCCTGCGAAATTGAGGTCGAGGAACTTGTACTCTCCGCCGTTCTGGGTGATGGCGAGCAGATCCCAGCGGTTGCTGTTTTTGTCGACATTGCAGGTCACATAGGCACTGTCATCGTGGTACAGCATGTTGCCGCCGAGAATATCCGCTCCCCAGTCATCCCGGTTCGCGCCCGACAGGTACATATGGGCAATATTGCTGCCTGTATAATTATACAGCTCAACATACACAGTGCGGGTCGTGGCGCTCGAAGTCTCGATATTATAGCCGTCATTCACAGTACCTCCGGTCGCCGTGCGCTGAATCACGCCGTTCACAGTCCAGGCGCCGTCAGCATTTACATATTCATTGTCCACGTAGCAGTTCCTGTACATGTAGCCCTCGGGGCTGAAGCAGTAGCACTCCGCATAGCCGTCGCCGTTGCCGTCGATCCACTGCCAGGTGTCGGCGAGATAGCCATACCCGTCAAAATAGCGCCAGCCGTAGCTGGTATTTTCCCAGCCTGCGAATGCTGACATTCCCAGGAATGCCGAGATGATCAGCGTCATCAAAGTCACTAAACTGAATTTCTTCATAATTTATCTCCTTACATCTAAAAATTGTGGTACCTAATCAAAATCTCGTCAGGCGCCTTTTTTGATTTAAACTCATTAATCAAATTTTTCCTCTGGCGCCTTTTTTTGATTTAAACTCTTTAATCAAAAAATGGCGCCTGACGCCATTCCATGACTAAAGCTAGCCCGCGGAGTTTAAATCAAATTCCGCGGAATGCATTCTTATTCTGCATCAAGCAAGAATGACAACTGTTCCTGAGTAAGGTGCTGTGAAGTTGATCGTTCCGTCAGCATTTACTGTGCAGGCGATGATGCTCCATGTGTTGTTAGCGTTGTTGTAGTAAGCAACTCTAACTGTGCCGTTTGCAGCAGATACTGATGAAGCATAAAGTGTGTATGTCTTAGCACCAAAATCATTTCTAATAGCGTGTGATGAAAGAGCTCTGGCTCCGTTTGCACCCGGGATACCTGCTGTTGATCCTGTTGAATCAGCTGCAGCGATGATAGCTGCTACAGATGCGGGAAGTCCTGCAGACTTAGCCTCGCCGATAGCAACATTTGAATATGTTGTGTCAGCGTTAGCTACGATACCTGTGGTGATACCTGTCTGGTTTGTGATAAGATCGATGATGCCGATCTGAGCGCCTGTAGCTGTTGTAACTGTTGAAGAAGCTACATAAACTGCTCCTATAGGAGCTGTTGTTGTAGGAGCTGCTGTGTAGCCAGGTCTTGTGGTTGCTGAACCGCCTGAGCTTGCACCAGATGAATCTCCGCTGCTGGTGTTGCCTGTGATCTGAACAACTATAGGAGTTGTTGATGCAGAAGCTAAGTATTCAAATATATCTTCAAATAGATATTCAGGAAGACCAGTTGCATCACTTGGAATTCCGCCGGCAGCATCAGCTGATGGTGCAGCTGCAGCGCCAAGAGCTGCTGTTGCAGCAAGTACAGCTGCGAGGGCGATTCCGATGAACTTTTTCATTGGTTTTTCCTCCTTATCACTTTAAAGTGGATTATAAAATTCATTTCAAATTATAGCACTCAAATCATATACGTTCAATCAAGAAAAATCTCCCCTGACGCTTTTTTTTGATTTAAACTCTTTAGTCAATAAAATGGCGTCAGGCGCCTTTTTTTGATTTAAACTCTTTAATCAATAAAATGGCGTCAGGCGCCATTCCATGACTAAAACTAGCCCGCGGAGTTTAAATCAAAAAAATCCCTCCGGCAACTACAATTCCGCTGTAGTTACCGGAGGGATCAATGAAATCAACCTGAATTTTCAGCTGAATAACTCACTGAATATTATCCTAACTTGATAACATTAATGATATTTGATGGCTGCCATGCAGGGATCTTTGTCTTGTCGATATCGTCAAGCTTCATGAGTTCCTTATTGATGCAGTCGTACTCATAGGCACTAAGAGCCGGCATAATTCCGTACAGATACTCTAAGGATACATTCTGAGCAGGGAAGTCGCTTCTTGCTGCGGTATCTGCGGCTAAATAAATCTCTTTCTTGACCTGCTCACCATAAATGTTGGTATAAACCAGGATGCACTTATGACCATCACTGTGGATATGTGCAGAGCCGCTTCTGAGAATGCTGTCTACGCCGCCGCTTCCGCTTCCGCCGGCAGAGCCTCCGCTGACGCTAGATCCGTTGCCGGTTTCGCCTCCGTTGGTACCGCCGCCGTTTCCGCCATTATTTCCGCCGTTATTGTTATCCGGAGCCTGGAGCGTTACAGTCATCTTGACGCCGCCGCCGTCCTTTACGGTAATGGAGTATGTGCCGTCAGCATTCTGCGTAACCGAAGCTTTACCATCAACAGTCAAATTCGAAATAGTGCTGCCGCCGAGGCATGCCACCTGATATGTGCCTGTGGTAGCAGTAATATAGCTCTTGCCGTCGGTTCCGGTATAGCTTCCGACCGTACCGCCGCTTGACTGATCCGAATTCAGAGCTATGGTATCGCTGGCTCCGCTTACATCAGAATGAATAATGTAGTTGATGGCTGCCTTGATGACTTTTGCTAAAGAAGGATCTTCGCCTCTAACGATATTGCCGTCATCATTTGTCTTGATTTCAAAAACAGTCAGATTAGTAGTGGACTGTGTTGTGGTGTTGTCAATATCAAGAACGCTGCAGGAGCCTGCATCGATAGTGCCCTCAACAACGATAGATGTATTGCTGCTATCATTTACCATAATAGCGATTCCATCGGTGTAACCATCTTGTGCAGTTATAGCGAGATCTCCCTTGACTGTAATGGACGAATTGTCACCGCCATAGATCACGATGCCGTTTCCCTCTGATGTAATGCTGTCGAAGGTGAGCTTATTGCTGGCAGCCGTAGAGCCCTCCCCATTGGAACTAATGCTCACAGCAGTTTCATTGCCCTTAATATTGCCGGCAGTAATTGTATTATTGTTAGCTGTATCGATGGAAACAGACGTTGCGCCCTCAATTTTTCCTGCCTCGATCTTGTTCTTATCAGATCCGCTTATAGAGATACCGGTATTTGACTCTGTAATGTCGCGGGCAGTAACAGTGTTGCCGTCAGAATCATTATTTATAGAAATGCCTGTTGAAGAATCTGTAATATTGCCGGCAGTAACAGTATTGCCGTCAGAATCATTATTTATAGAAATGCCTTCTGAATCCGCTTTAATAGCGCCGGTTTTAACGGTATTGCCATCAGCCTCTTCCAGGGAGATGCCATATGATTCGGTGGTAATGCCGCCGGCAGTAACTTTGTTTCCATCAGATTTTGAAATGACGATACTATCCCCATGGCCAGTAGTGATTGTTCCTGCATTCACAATGTTATTATTAGCCGAACGCTCGATGACGATTCCACCCATTCCGTTTGAAGTCACATCATTTACTGTGATAACATTGCTGTCACTGCCAGTTATGTCGACAACATTACCTTGTGTCGCGCTCACATTACCGGCAGTGATTGTCTCGGAGGAGCCATCGGCCATAATGCCTGCCTGGCCTCCTTCAACATTACCCTCTACGGTGATTTCATCACGGGTTCCGTGGGTCTGAATTCCAAAACCACTAGTAGTGCTTACATCGCCGCCGACATTCACCGTTACATCTGTAACAGTATTCGTAACATTAATTCCATGATCTACGGACGTACTTATATCACCTTTTACATCGATCGTGCCTCCGGTAGAACGTTCTACCTGCAATCCATCACCAATCGATGTGAATTCCCGCGTAGTTCCCTCCGAAAGGCCGCTCACGGTTTGAGCAAAT
>JAUNNP010000058.1:5134-12902 GCA_030531385.1 Eubacteriales bacterium | reverse complement strand
ACCCACAGATAAGCAAGCTCATCTGTGGATTCGGACTTTTGACACTGTAATCATATTATACCCCATGGGAAAGGACTTGTGATTATGAAAAACGTTGTTTTGACATATGCCGGTGATCGATCCGGTGCCCTGTATGATATTCTGAACCGGCACGGTATTCAGGTCCATGCATATACAGATAAAGAAAAGGCCTTCTCCCGAACCCAGACCGGGCATTTTATCTCCTCAGTGGAAACCGCGCGGCTGCTGGAGGAGGGTCTGGCAGATCATGTGATCATCAGCGGAAGACTCTTCATTGATCAGGCTGAGAAGCTGGCAGAGGAATTCTATACTTTAGGAGTTGATCCGGACAAGGTTCTGGCAGCCACGCCCAGGTACTACCTTAGCGAAGACGAAAAAGATATTATAAGATTTAAGGACTATCATTGCCTGCATTTTCTTGAATTTCACGCTGCCGATCACTGTAATCTGAACTGCAGCGGCTGCACGCACTTCTCGCCGTTGGTCCCCGGCGAGGTATTCCCGGACCCGGATGCTCTGAGGCAGGATCTGACACAATTGAGGAAGGTCGTGGAGTATATAGACAAAATACACATTCTTGGAGGAGAGCCGCTGCTCAACAGGCAGCTGGATCTGTACCTGGACATGGTCAGAGAGTTCTACCCCTTTTCGACGATAGAGGTACACACGAACGGAACCCTGCTGAATCAGATGCCGGACCGATTGGTGGAGTCATTTCTGCGCAATGATATCAATATATTTGTCACCCTGTACCCTCCGATGTATAAAAGCATCGAGAAGATCATGAAGGCTGCTGCCGATAAAGGCCTGAACGTAAGATATTATACTCTCAGCAAATTCTCCCGGATCTTTGATGTCAATGGGGGACATTCCGCAGGTGTAAGGCAGCTGAGCTGCAGATTCCCCAACCTATATCAGGGAAAACTATACCCCTGTCCGTCCATAGCATATGTCAGATATTTCAATGATGCCTTTGATCAGAATATCAGCAGCACAGAGGGTGCTGTCGACTTATATCAGGATATTGATTTTGATACATTAAAGAGGGAACTTCATAAGGTTCGCAGTATCTGTGACCATTGTCTGTTCATCTCCAAGGATCACGAGATAACCGGAGACTGGGAGCTCTCCTGTGGCAGGAAGCTTATCGGCGATTATGTGTATGGCCTCTAATGCTTCCTGGAATATGCCGCTGATATGCAATGTCCGGTTATGGAGCGGATGATTTTCATTCAGAAGGAGATTACGCAGAAACAGCTCAAGGAACTCCGTTGTCTCATGAATGCCGTTTTTCAGATCGTTGTAATTTGCCCTGACCAGTGCATTGCGAAAATACCATGCATTCTCCGCAAAAATATCCTTAGCGGTAAAGTCCGCGGTAATATCCCATCAATAACTTTATTGAATTCGGCCACAGAATTCCCGAGTACATAAAAATAACGGCAAAAAGCCGCCCAACAAATTCATTATAGCACCGCTCGTGTATATTTTAAATTGTGAGAAACAAAGAAATTCTTGCCTGCATTTCATATATTCCGTCAATTGCAGAAAATTTGAAATTGTACTAATATAAAGACAATCAGAAAGACATAAAGAATTCTTTAAAGAGATCGTAAGTGTGAAGAAACTGATCTGAGAAATAACAAAGAGGAAAGAATAAATCGATGATTTCTGAGAAAACTAAATAATGATAAAGGAGATATGTAGAATGATTAATCCGGCATCATGAAAGACCACTTGAGAAAGAAGAGAAATTTCCAAGTGGTCTTTAATTTTTTGAGGATCAACCCCCGAGCACCATCTTGATCATCTCGGCCTGCGGAATAAGTATGCCTCTTATGAGCTTGTCGCGAATGCCGGACGCATGCTTCTCCGCTCCGGGAGGTATGATCCCAAGGCACAGAGCCGCACTGAGCACGTAGCCGATCGAACACTTCTTCTCAAACTTCGCTATTGTCTCGGAGTCATCAGTTCCACAATAATTCTGACAAAACTTCTTCCACAGTGCAAGGGCCAACTCCGGCGTGAGTCCCTGGTTATGCTGCACTGTATCGGGCGAATTCAGCGGCGCGGAACAAATGTCCCTATACACTGCCGCCAGATCAATGATCGGTGCACCTGTTGACACCTCAGCCATGTCGATCAGGATAGGCTCTCCAGCCTGAACCATTATGTTTCCGGGGTGAAAATCCCCGTGAATTATACAATTATCGTCCGGAAGCGCTCTGATGACATCGCGCACGACATCGACCTCCGCCGGCTCCAGCCACTTATCCAGCAGGTCGGCCTTCTTCAGCATCACATCCTTCGCTTTGTTGAAGGTCCCCTCGTCCGGTCTTGCAGAATGAAGCGTTTTAAGGAGCTTTGTATACATAGACGTATACTCGTCCAAGTTCTCCGGATGCTCTAAAATCAGCCTTCCGAGACTCTTCGCGTTTATGAGCTCGAAAACGATTCCGAAGCTCTCACCGCACTTCACGAGCCGGAACGAAAGCGGCGTCGGGATACCGTAGACCGTCGCCGCACGTGCATACTTCTGCTCGTCTTCCGCCACTGTGACCGGATAGCGCGGGTCATAGATTTTAACGATCGTCTCCTCGTCCAGACGGTAGACCGTGCTGTTGCCGCCGCGGCCAATCACCTGACAACCCTCGACCGATATTTCCTGCAAAGCTCTTCGCACTTTGAAGATATCTGTGAATCCCGTCGCGTCCAGAATTTCGTAAACTTCTGAACTTGCATTTACTATAGAAGTGTTCGCGCACAATTTGCCCAACTTCAGAATTATCCGCAGGCCTGAGCTTGAGATATACTCAAGCTTCTCCACATCGATGACGAGGTTCTTGGAGTTTGCACAGATTTCCAGCGCATCCTTCTCAATTTCCGGCGAATTAATACTGTCGACCCTGCCCTCTAAAAATAATGTCAATATTCCTGCCGCTTCATCCAACTTATATTTCAACATGAGCCCCTCCTGACTTTAAATTTCACTTCACAACTCACTATAACACAGCTCCCAGCCCAAATCACCTCCAATCCTGAAACAGCTATGCACTGACCTCTATGATCGTATAATTCATACCAAGAATATTCTGATATTTTATATCATCAGCAATCGACCATAGAATCTCCCCTGTACACCGCTGTCCAGGGCAGCTCTCGTTCTTCTTTAAACTACTTCCATAATCCGAACCGTTGTCCATCACCGAGAGAACTATCTTCTCTCCTGTAATCGAGATCGTAATCTCAATATCTATATTGCGGCTTCCGCTGCATGTACGTGCAGTGTCGATCATGACCTCGGCGCACCTTGCGATTCCTGTCAGCTCATTCTCCGAACCATGCAGTGCCCTTGCGAACGAAGCATTCTCCATGCCCAAAGTAATTTCCGAAGAAGCGCCTGAAGCCTCTCTCAGGCTCATCTCCAGCTCCTGCCCAAATTCCCCGGCCCCCTCATTTCCCACCGAAAAGTAAAACACGTCGCATCCTTCCATCTCCTTTCGCTCCTTCTTCATAACGCCGTGGAAAACAACCCATCGACCTGAAGATTGTCTCCAATTAAACGAATCATGACAAAATATTGAACAGAGGTCACGGCTCCCGCAACCACCGTGGGAACTGCATAGGACAGCTGTATCTTTATCTCCTGCAGATCGACACTTTTTTCCCAGCCTAGCTTACCCTGCTTCTTCAGATAGATATACAGTATCGGCATCGCCGCAATGAACTTTACGATTGAAGCAATCATCGTTCCGTAACCGGCTCCCGCAACACCCATGCCCACGATTGCAGTCAGAACAAGATCCATGACCAGATTCGTCACACCCTCGAGCACCGTCAGAAGCATTACCCATGTGGTCTTGCCCTCGGACAAAAGCACCATAGTGCCCGCGGTAGTAATCACACTAAACGGATAGGCGATCATCATACCCACAGTGTATTGCCATGCCGCCGCCCTTAATTCCTCCGTGTAGCACAGATTATCAATGCACAGATGTGTAATAGGATATCCTGCTATGCAGATGATTCCCGCAATCACAACCGCCAGCACTGCTGCTGCCTTGAGACTTCTCCGCACATTCACCATATCATTGGTGGCGTTTTGCTCGGACAGACGAAATATGATACCGCCCGCAGAAAACGGGGCGATGGTATTAAACATCATGATAATAACCGATACTACAGACATTGCGCCCAGAGAGCTCTTGTCCTGAACGAAGTTTCCAACGATTATACTGTCTATAGTGAGGATTATCAGAATAGAAAGATTTGAAAACATGATACTGGGCAGCAGTTTTCTCAGCCGCTCACGATACAGCCTCCCGTTTACGGCATACCTGCTCTGCATATCGATCAACCGTTCTTTATTTTTCATACACTCTCCGCCACATCCTTACGGAAACCATCCATCGTATATTCCATCCCCAGTCCCTCCCAGAGATGCTCAGGATCAATGTGGTCAGAGGCGATGCCCCTAACGAATCCCTCCTTGTGAGAAATGATCACCCCCTCCGCCATGGGATCGAGATGATATTCTCTGCACAGCATGGCGAACAGTTCCACTGCCGCCTCATAAGTGCGCTCAGCCGAAGCCCGCGCAGCCTCCGGATCCGTGCAGATAAACTTCCTTTCATCTATGTAGATGATGCATCCCGGTTCGCACATTTCCACGCCCACATGCGTATTATTGGAAGTGCCGCCGCTATGCCATCCCCGAAAATTCCACGGCAGCGTCTGATAGACCTTTCCGTCCTCTGCATCGATAAAAGCATGCACACACGGGCCCTCAAATGCCTCGTCATTCCACTCTTCAATGAAGGTCCGCGCCCGCGGCTCGCTGCGCCCCACTGAATGCAGCATTAGTCCCTTAGGACCATCCTCTTGAAATGCCGCATACCTGACATCAACCTGATCCACATTTTCTGCATAACACGGATTATTTGTAAGAAGACATTGTATTATTTCCGTCTTCATAACTTTACACTCCTGAAACATAAATCAAAATTCATATTCATCAATGACCCAGTCATATTTTTTCATGTCAAGCTTTGCATTGCAGTATCTGCAGGTCATGCCGTCAAGGAGAGATAAACTCGCACCGCAGGACTCACAAATCATGATGCGGGGCGCGCATACTGCCTCGGTCTTGCAATCAGCAGATTTAATAAGTCTGAGCTTTATTTTCTGCGGTGATTTAGTGACGCGCTCTCTGGTCTTATCATAGCTCATGATGTTGATATCGGCGGTGACAGAGCTCTTCTGCAACCCATCTTCAACCTTGAAATCATCAAAAAAGAAATCCAAAACCTCAAAGTCGACAGCATTTGCATAAGCTTTAAGCATCGGGCTCAGGTCACCGGATGAAAAAGAGTTGATCTGGGCCGGTGTATCGGCAAAAATGATCGACGCGAGCTTGTTCTGAAGCCCGGAGTAAAAGCCGTAGAGCGAAAACAGACGGTCGTATTCCCTTGCCTTAAGTTCAGTCTCCGCACTCTTGTCGGCAGCTTTCTTTTTCTTATCAAGCTGCTTTTTTGTATAATAAGTGATGGAGGCCCGGGCCTGTATGAACGGGAAAAGCGTCACCCAGTAAAGGATTAGAGTCCCGGCAGCAAGAAATGCCCCGAAAATCCCACCCATCATGAGTGCGTAAAACGCATATTCCACCCATTCCGTGCCCTGAAGGCCTTCGTCGATACAGCCGATATAAAATGCTATACCAATGAGAGCGGTCCAGATGATAAATGAGAAAAGAAAAACACGGAAGCTGACGGCACTCCGGATCTTTCTGTATTTGGAGTATTCCATCTCTGTGTCATCGAGGAAGGATATGGCCGAGGCTTTGCTTCCGAGGTCCTCGATCATGAATTTTGTATGGCAGAAATCGCAGCCGTCGAGCAGATCCTCACGGGTCGTTTCACAGCCGCAGTTTGGACAGATGATCTTTTTTCCGCCGACAGTCCTAGCCTGAATCAGGGTATAGTGGGCCATTTTCGAAGCAGTATTTTTATAAAGTACCTTCGAATCGGAATCATGTACATATTCCCTGTGTACCTGGACGCTTTCCTTTATTTCATGGATATCGTACTTGCCGTCGAAGCGGGTGGGGTATTCGTGAATCGGGTCATCGGTATAGAGCATCCTTTTTATATCAAGGATAACGTTTATGCCCAGCCTTGAAAGCCTCTGACGCTGGAGCTCAAGTATATTCGTGAAGATCTGTGTGGCATCCTTTGATATCGGAGGATTTTCAATATATTTATTTGTGGCCAGGATCTCACAGTAGTGCTTTTTAAGCGAGGAAAGTCTGGCCTCAAACTTCTCACTGTATTTTGATTTTGTTGTTTCAAATTTTAAGCTTATATTTCCGAAAATATCCTCAAAGCATTCTATTACCGTATCCCGGATCAAACCGAACAAAAATGAGATAATTCCAAATATCACATAAAATATATCGTGCAGCATATAACGCATCTACTCCTTTATACTTAGCATCGACTTTGCAATCTTAACGACGCGGCTGGTTCCAAGTCTTTCGGCCCCGAGCTCCATGAACTTCTCAGCATCTTCGAGCGATGAGATCCCGCCTGCTGCCTTTATTCTTACAGCAGGGCCGACATGCTCTGCAAAAAGCCTGATGTCATCAAAGGTGGCTCCGCCGCCCCCGAAGCCGGTCGAGGTCTTGATGAAGTCCGCGCCGGACTCTGTCACGATGCGGCACATGGTTTTCTTCTCAGCTTCCGTGAGCAGGCAGGTCTCAATGATGACCTTCAGGATGTGGTCTTTGCATGCAGCCTTTACGGCCTTTATCTCGCTGAGCACATACTCCTCATCACCGGCCTTCAGCATTCCGATATTGATTACCATGTCGATCTCATCGGCGCCGTTTTCTATTGCGTCGCGTGTCTCAAAAACCTTTGCCGCGGTCGTCATGTTCCCGTTCGGAAAGCCTATGACCGTGCATATTCGGACACTGCTGCCTGCATATGCCTTTGCCTGTTTTACATAGCACGGCGGAATGCAGACCGACGCAGTATGATATTTTGCCGCATCATCGCATATCTCCATTATCTGTTCCCATGTTGCGTCCTGCTTCAGCAGCGTGTGGTCGCATGCTGACAGTATCTTCTCTATTTCCATATCATTTTCCCTCGCATCCCGCATTTTCAAGTATCATGTCTTGTCATCATCTGTAATTGCTCGAATTACTCTGCAGGGGTTTCCTACGGCAACACTGTTTGAAGGAATATCCTTCACAACAATACTCCCGCCTCCAATCACAACATTATCCCCGATCGTGACTCCCGGCATAACCTGAACACCTGCGCCAAACCACACATTGTTTCCGACAACAATGGGCCGGGCATATTCCAATCCCCGGTTGCGGCGTTCATAATCAATGGGGTGTCCGGAGGTGTGAAACCCGCAGGATGGCGCAATAAAGACATTGTCGCCAAAGGTAACGGTCCCCGCGTCCAGAATGATAAGCCCGTGATTCGCGTAGAAATTTTCACCTACTGAGATCAAATATCCATAGTCACACCAGAAATCCGGCTCTATGTGAACCTGCTCCCCGGTCTTCCCAAGGATTTTCTTTATAAAGGCATGTCGTGCCTCAATATCCTTTATGGGCAGACTGTTATATTCCTGACACAACGCTTTACATGCAAGGCGTTCATCTTCCAGCTCTTTGTCATAATTTGCGTCATACAGCATCTGACGCAGCATTTTTTCCTTTTCTTTCATCTTT
>JAUNNP010000058.1:0-5124 GCA_030531385.1 Eubacteriales bacterium | reverse complement strand
AAAGGCCAAATAAGCCTTTGCCGATCGGCAGGATGCTTCTCAGCCTTGTTCCTTCACCAGCGCCGAGACCGCTTTAAATGCCGGGCACTTCGATGACCCCATCAGTTCATAAAGGAGCGCTTCCGCGGTAGTAAGAAAAGCGCCTTCCTCCTCAGCGCGCCTGAGCGCGATTTCCTTATCATGCAGGTGTCTGGACGAAACACAGTCCTCCGCCATATATACACGGTAACCTGCAGTGCACAGGTCTATGACCGACTGCAGCACGCAGATATGTGCCTCGGTGCCTGTGATGATCACATGCTCATATCCGCCCTGTTTCAAAACGTCCCGTACCTCATCTTGTCCCATCACGCTGAACGTATTTTTGTCATAACAGTTTTCAGCTCCTATCAGATCCGCTATCGGAGCGGCATTTTCCCCAAGCCCCTTCGCATACTGCGTGGTCATTATCATGGGAATGCCAAGCGCTTTAAGTCCCTTAAACAAAAACACGGATCTTTTCATAAGCTCATCAAGCTCAGCTATCGCAGGGAGCAGGCGCTCCTGGTAATCTATTGCTATGCAGATAGTCTTCTTTGAATCGATACGCATGAATATATCACACCTTTCTAAGCTTTCTATTTAACCGTACGGTTGTAATGTTTTGAAGTCCACCGCGCTCTGCAGTTCAGCTTCTGTAGGATGCCACCAGGTTATCTTTTACAGCATTTAATATATCATACTATACACTGCTTTTTCTTCCCTGTGCAAATAAAATAGGCCCCGGAATTGCTCCCGGACTGACATGGTTGTTTTTCCTGTTGATCCATTTTAAATTGACTCTGTTTCTGTCTGATTTGATTGATCTGAAACAGAGCATAGCAGGGAAGAGAGCAAAAAATTAGGATGCCGTCCGGTAGATTTGTCTCGAACGACATCCTTGACAAGCGGAAATCAGATAATGATGAATTGCAGAACAGATGCTACTCCCCCATGATTTTCAAGGAGTATGCCATCATATCAAAGGCCCTTCTGTCAATCTTTCTTGAGGTGTTCAGCCCGGCGTAATTCCCGGATAATAATGCAGCCTCAGGGATTTCTGTATGAACTGAATTGCCGCTATATAAACAAGCGGACAAATGCATCACCTTGGCGGCTTGTCTGTATGCCGTTTCGCCATTAAACCTGGTATTGATAATAAAACCGGCAAGTCCTCTGATACCATACAGGTAATCAGCATAGCCGCCATCATCTATCTTTCCTTTCGAATAAATCGAAATTGCTGAGAAAAATGTATCTCTCAGACAATCTTTCGGCGTTTTCTGAATGCCCCTGTATCGGATCTCTGCTTCAGCTGTCTTTATGTAGGACAGTTCAATTTCCTCCTGAACAACTGCTGCTTCGTACAAGGAAGCCACGTCAAAGAATTGTTTGATTACTTCGATCTTCTTATCGATGATACGATCCTCATACTCTACGATTGGCCGCACACCGATCGTGTGCGGTGCAAATGCGGTCAGTTTGTCGCCCAGAATAGACTCGACACTGGGAAGTGTCACGGTTAATGGCGTACCTTCTGTTAATATCACGCTGTTCCTGATCTCTTTTTGAATCAAACGGGCATAGTGATTTTCTTCATAGAGCACATCCAGAAGGACGGAAATTTCTTTGCCCGGTCGAAGCGCAGACTCAAAGAAAAAACGAAAATGCTGCTTAACGATGTCATTAACGCCTTTCCTCTTGTTTTCTTCATAACCGATAAACGGATATATGGTGCTGGCCTTTTTTACAAATGACTCCATATCCGTTCCGGGCTGCGCAATGATATCAATGTCCGTAGATAATCGCAACGGGGTATCCAACAGGAGCATCAGCGCTGTTCCGCCTTTGAATATAAACTCGGTGCCAACACTTACCAGTGCCTCAAGCAGACCAAAAGCGAATACACTTCTTTCCAGAATGGACGGATCACATTTATTTTCTGCCGAAATGGTTCTGATATACTCTGCTTTGTAAATCGACCGGTCAATCATTCAGCTTTCTCCAAAAGTCCTGAACTTCGTTCATTTTATTCCTGCGCTTTGCATAAGCATAAAGTCTTGATTCATTCACTATGTACCGTTTTGAAATGTCTGCAATAACCGCCTCCGCAGTGGATCGGTCAATTAACTGCGACAGGAACTTGTCATATAAAAGATCCACGATCAGTTTCTCGAGTGTAATATGTCCGTTCCTGGTGATCGGAGCCCTGGTTTTCAGTGTCCTGATAACAATCAGATCATTCCTCAGGTAGCGATAGTAATCATCAAGAGAAGGATTCACCAGGATCATATCTTCGCCAGATTTTTCGCAAAGTGCGTAGTAGACCGATTCAACACATTCTTTCCCAGTCTCCACAAATATCGTGTTATTGGCCAACAGAAGATTCATCCACTCATTCAAAAGCGCGCTTTCCCATATGCAGATCTCCATATCCGGAAATTCTCCCTGCAGAAAGCCTTGAATCTGAGCAGCCTTTTCTCCGGGTATATATTCGTAAACCAACGCGCTTCCTGCATACTGTTTTTTTCCAATGCGCTGCAATCCGTTATCCTTGCAGTAATGAAACAGCGCCCATTTCAAATCCGTCTCAGATGCATCCGGCCGATTTTCCTTAATTACTGCGAGTATCTCGTTTTCCGTTATTATAGCAGCCATCACACACCTCCTGTGTATAGGATACAACCGGAGATATCGCAAGTCAACGGAAAATGCCGATTTTTTCAAAATTTGGCATTTTCCGTTGCTGTCTCGCAACAAAAACGCTATTGTTTTATGTAACATATCAAGCCGCGCAGGACTGTAATCGATCATAATACGCTTTCAGTCTGCCGTAGACTCCATAGGGCTGATACGCTCTGTTCCCACAGATAATTGTATCCACTGGCACTTTGAGCAATTCGCTCAATGCGTAGATATTATCGATCGTAGGCAGACTTCGTCCGTTCAGCCAATGATACACCGCCTGCAAAGTAGACAATCCAAGATATTGCTGAACATCTGAAACGGATATTCCTCGCAGATTCATCAGAAAACGGATTCGTTCTCCGGTCTTTTGTTTATCGATTGTTGGAAAACTCATTCCCCGTCACCTTCCTCTCTGCGCTGTTCAGTCATGTCCCCGACAATTTTGGAAAGGGACTCAGCCTCGTCGAAATCCTTTCCGATTTCAGGATATGCCTCCCTGACATGATTTTTATAATCGTTCCAGGTCGCCATATTAATGCTCCCTTTTTTCTCTGACGCACGATCTATACAGAACCATTCGCGGACCAATGTCTGAATGGTTCATAAAGAGTCAAAATCATTTTTCATCACCCCTGTTCTTTCATCGCCTCCATCATAGCATATTCCTTCTTTCTCGTGTTATGAAGACGGTTTTTCATACACCAGTAACAGCTGCCATGATTTCGGCAGGTACAGTCAACCGATTTGGCATACGTTCCGCTAGTCTTTCCGTAGGGCTTTCGATGTTCTTTCCCTTGAGCAATGGCTTTATTTAGTGACATTTCATCACTCCTTCAGCAGATAATCGTTATTCAGCACCTTCATCGAAAGCGGGCCCTCGATTGTTCGCGAATATACAGTCTCCGTTGGCCGGATCACAATGCCTTCCTTATTCATCCCGGAGGAATATTTGCCCTTTGCTCTGGAGAGAAGCTCTTCCACAGAATCATACGGAAATTCAGATCCGATTTCTTCTACCGGAACCATCGTAAGCCCTGTGCATCTGCAGAACTCTTTCATCTGCTCCAGCGAATACCGCCTTCTGGTTTTCATATCTACCACAGTGAAGACATACCATTCCGGTTTTACCAACTTCAATCGGTTCCTCTGGATTCCTGCGCCACAGAACTCTCCCTGAATAGCTACATCAGGAATGCTATTAACACGCAAATCCTCTTCGATGTTGTGATCATGAGCATATTTCCACATAGCACATTTGTCATTATCTTCGTATTCATAGTTGCGTCCACATACCCCGAACTTTCCATCCACCCAGTACATGGTCACACTGGTCCCGTCCATCTTTGTACTGATATAGTATTCGGGGACTGCCTTGAATTCGTTGATCAGCTCCGGATAAGACTGCACCCGAAGCTCGTCGGTCTTGGTAATACCAAATGGGAAATCGCCTATCACTGTACCGCTACTGGTTACTTTTTCCTCAATCTCCCATTTTCGGATTCCAAGAACATCTGTCACATCTGCGCCCAGTTCATACTCTCCCTCCGGAAGGATGGATAGAGGCTGGACCAGGCCCTGAGAAATCTGTCCTCTGAACTTTTGGGTCTTTAATCGGAAGCCTTCGCCAAGGATTTCTGATTTCTTATAGCTGCTGCTCCGCAGAAACTCGAATCTCTCACATACGGGAAGGAACGAATCAACCTCCATATAAACACAGTGATCACCTACCTGAAACTGCCCCTTACCCGCTACGCACTGCCAGCCAAGAACATGTACACATTCTATTTTATCCGCGCCTTCGATCGGTGTGATATGATGAACATACTGCACCGACGCCAATTTTCTTTTTTCCATATTATTTTACACCTTCTTTTCTATTCTTCTCTTCGATCAGTCTGTCGAACAATTCAGAAATCTGATTTGCTGCATCTTGTGCAATATCTGACGGATCGCGCTTGTCCATGTCGACCTCTACTACAAATATATTTTCATTTTCCTGCTTCATTCCATATCACCTCTATTTTATTCCTCCCAAAGGCTTCTGTCATTCTACACGTAGTATAATGAAACCCGCCTGTGTCACCTCTGTTTTGAAGATATTTGATTGATCTGAAGCAGAGCATAGCAGGGAAGAGAGCAAAAAATTAGGATGTCGTCCGGTAGATTTGTCTCGAACGACATCCTTGACAAGCAAAGAATGTTTATTATGGTTCATCCTTGATAATGGATTCGATGATACTTCCGATGTTCCTGCTCTCAACATCTGCGATAAACTCATCATAGCCGGATACCTTCTCCTCGAAAATATCTGCATCGAATATGATGACCATCCGATCCCGGTCAGATGCATATCCACCAGATCAAACATTCAGCCCTCCTCCCGGCAGGGGCAATTCGCCAGGTGGTCGTTCACCATGC
>JAUNNP010000057.1 GCA_030531385.1 Eubacteriales bacterium | reverse complement strand
ACCCTTGGACAATCAAGTACAGCAGTTTTCGGTCAATTTAAGGTATCAATAACAACAGCGAGGCGAGCGGTGACAACAAATATTTAAACAATTCAGCTCTGATAGACTTTATCAAATAACTCGTCTGATTTCAGGGATATGCTGGATTCATATCCGGATATGAGAGCTATGACCAGTTATATAGCCACGGACGAGTCACCGCAGACACAGGGAGTACTGTCGGAGCTGCAACAGATAGTAAGGGAGATATTTGTAGGTAATTTCGCCAAGAAAGGAACATTGGGTCTGCGTGATCTGGTCAGAAAGAAGGGCGGAAGGAAAATATTTATCGAATACGATCTTACTTATGGCGAACTGCTGACACCTATATATAGTCTTATGTTCGATATGGCGATAAAGGAAGCTCTGGGGCGCGAGAGAAGCGATGGAAATGTATATTTCATAACGGACGAGTTCAGACTGTTACCAAATCTGGAGCATATAGATGATGCGGTAAACTTCGGACGCAGCTTGGGGATTCGCTTCATGATAGGTATACAGAATGTCGAGCAGTTATATGAAAGCTATGGCATGGAAAGAGCCCACAGTATAATGTCTGGTTTCCTAACGAGCATAAACTTCAGAATCAATGATTATAAATCACGAGAATTTATAAAGGAAAAATTCGGTAAAAACAGAAAAATAGAAGTCTACGCAACGAATGTTCAAAGCAAGGGCATGATTGAAGAAAGACGAGATGGCTATGTGGTAGAGGACTGGGATATAAATAATCTCAGAATAGGGCAGGCCATAATAGGCCTGCCTGAAAGTGAGCCATTCGTATTTAAATTTGATTTGTATTGACCTGAAAGCACTCTAATTAAAAATGCGGGACTAAGTGTCAATAATACCTCGCCACATAAAGAATAAACAAACCAAACAAAGCAAACCAAAAAGCTCGTACCGGTCACGCCTGTACGAGCTTTTGCTTTATATACCTATTCGCCATATCCAGCTGCACTTTCTGCAAATGCTGCCGCCGCTCAACATATGGCTAAAGCTCAGAAGTTACTTTAAATCAAAAAATGGCGCCAGGGGGAAAAATTTGATTAAAGAGTTTAAATCAAAAAATGGCGCCAGAGGAAAAATTTGATTTATCGTAGCTTAAATCAAAAAACAATACAGGCACCATTTTTGCACCATAATAGGATATTTTGCTGCCAATGCTGACGCCGCAGGGCGTATATGCTTGTTGAACCTGTACACTGGCTGATATAATTATGTTATTAAATCTCTAAAAAAGGTAACATTATGGGAACACAAGAAAACAACAGAGATAAAGATACGGCTGCAAAAAAGATAATCTCCTTGCAAAGAAGGCGCGAGGCTTCAGACGCGATGTGGGAAGAGGTAGAGGGCAGGAGGCGCAGCAGTCAAAATTATCAATATAAAAAATCAGCATATCAAAGCAATGGTGTGAAAAGAAACGTGCAGACACCTGATCAGACCAGCGCATTGAAAAACATAGCGTGCATAATGGCAGCTCCCGCAATCATGTATGTTGCTATAGAAATGGCAGTATCCATAAGGAATCTCTATGGTGAAATTTTAGTGCTTTTGATTGCGTTGTCGGTTGATATAACAATACTTATAAGCTTGAGAATGGGAGATTCTTTTATAAAAAAGCTTACCATGATAATAGCTGTAATTGTAGTCTTTCTAAGTATCGTATTATTGGCGATTTGTGAAATATATCTTTTGACGCTAATATTTTAATAAAAGCGCCTGACCTGATGAGCAGTACAAGCTTAGTTACAAGTAGCTCATCGGATCAGGCGTATGCCTTTTGCGGCAAATGCTGCCGCCGCTAAAATTATGGCTAAAGCTCAGAAGTTACTTTAAATCAAAAATGGCGTCAGGGGAAAAATTTGATTAAAGAGTTTAAATCAAAAAATGGCGCCAGAGGAAAAATTTGATTTATCAAAAATGGCGTCAGACACCATTTTCCTTTAGCTGTCAAACTCCCGAGAAAACAGCATACGAGAATGGCGAACCTGTGTTACAATAAAAATGACTATGTAACCGAATATGAAAACAAAAAGGATCAATAACAATGATTCATTCAGGCATTTATGAGCAGTTAGTAAATAAGCAGCTTAAAGAGGAATTAAATCAAATTCCTGAAGATAGAAAGAGTATTGAAAAAGTAGATGAGGCTGAGGCGTCATCTATTATTTCTGATTATGTTTCTAAGATTTTGAAAAAAGGACTGGATGATGTTCTATCAGCCGGTGGCGATATAGCTAATCAGATAGATCTTGCGAATGAGATTGTAGAAATAGTAAAAAGGCAAACTGCTGTCGAAGAAGTTGATGACCTGAAATTAGAAAGTCCTGCAAATCAGCTTATGGCGCTTATTAACGAAAGGGACCCATCTCTTGCGGTAGGAAAGACAGCAAAAGACATGCCACGTCCTGAAACATCTATCGCCAGGAGTAGTCTTTTTACAAATGCAAAGCACGAGCCATCACTTGTGGTAGAGCTGAAAAAGGAAATTCGTTCGGCTGATCATATAGATTTTCTTGTTTCATTTATTAAATGGAGCGGACTTGTCAAAATAATAGATGACCTGCGTGAATTTACGCAATCCGGTGGCAAGCTTAGAGTCATCACTACAACATATATGGGAGCCAGCGACAGTAAAGCTATTGAAGAACTTAGTAAGCTTCCAAACACAGTTGTCAAAATTTCGTATGTGACCAAATCAACCCGACTTCATGCCAAGATGTATGCCTTTTATAGGGATAACGGATATTCTACGGCATATGTTGGGTCATCAAATCTTTCGAACGCAGCTATCTCAAGCGGATTAGAATGGAATGTTAAGCTTACCGCTACAGATATGCCTGAAACTATGAATAAAATCGAGGCAACATTCGAGAATTATTGGAATGCTGATGATTTTGAAGTTTATGGCGGAACCGAAGAAGAGCTACACAAGCTGATTGAATTATTAAACGAGGAAAAGAAAAGAGATTCCTTTGACTTTTTCTTTGATATTAAACCTTATCCATATCAGCAGGAGATATTAGACAAACTTAAAGCAGAAAGAGAAATTCGTCAGCATTACAAGAACCTGGTTGTGGCAGCTACCGGAACCGGAAAAACTGTAATATCTGCGCTTGATTACAGGAATTATTGCAATGCTCATAAAGGAGAAAAAAACAAGCTGCTATTTGTGGCACACAGAGAGGAAATTCTTCAGCAAAGCCTTAAGACCTTTCAGATGGTGATGAAAGATAATAACTTTGGAGAGCTATATGTAGGAGGTCATAAGCCGGAAAGCATAGATCATCTGTTTGCATCAATACAGACAATTAATTCTAGAAATTTATGTGAGACACTAGCCTCAAACTATTATGATTTTATCATTGTAGATGAGTTTCATCATGCTGCAGCACTAACATATGATAAGATGCTTAAACATTTTAAGCCCAAGGTGCTGGTGGGATTAACTGCCACACCAGAACGTATGGATGGTAAGAGCATACTTGAATGGTTTGATGGCAGAATAGCGGCGGAGATCCGTCTTCCGGAAGCAATAGAGAGAAGGCTTCTTTGTCCATTCCAATATTTTGGTGTAAGTGATTCTGTAGATCTGTCGGAATTAAGGTGGACTAGAGGCGGATATGATAAGTCTGAGCTCGAAAATGTGTATGTCGCGAGCCGGGAGTCAGCTAGAAGAAGGGCCGGAGATATTATATTAGCCATGCAGCGCTATGTCGCAAGTATGGATGATGTAAAAGCACTTGGCTTTTGTGTTTCTGTAAAGCATGCAGAGTTTATGACGGAGTTCTTTAATGAGAATGGAATTCCGTCACTTTACGTGACCGGAGAAACAGATGATAATACAAGAAAAAATAGCAAGGCAATGCTGGAAGCCGGAAAAGTAAAGGTCATATTTACAGTTGACCTCTATAATGAAGGTGTTGATATTGTGCCCCTAAATACGGTACTTTTCTTACGCCCCACTGAGTCTTTAACGATATTCTTACAGCAGTTAGGTCGTGGTCTTAGACTATCTGAGGGAAAGGATTGTCTTACTGTGCTCGACTTTATTGGACAGGCAAACAAAAATTATAGATTTGAAGAAAAATTCAAAGCACTTTTACAGCCAGGAAGCGGTAGCTTAAATAAAGAAATACGAGACGAATTTCCGTCTGTTCCACATGGCTGTTACATCCAGCTTGAAAAGAAGGCTGCCAGGGTTATTTTAGAAAATATTAATGCTGCAACAGGTAAGCAAAAATGGCTTGTCAGCAGAATTGAAAGCTTTAAGGATGATACGGGACGCGATATCACTCTGACAAATTTCCTGAATTATTATCATTTAGAACCAAAGGACATTTATCATACTGAGAGCTTCTCTGCATTATGTGAGATAGCAGAGGTAAGAGGGGCATATAGCGAACCACTAAAGGAAATTGCTAAGACTGCACTTTATAGGTTATCAAATATTGATTCCAGAAGATGGATCGGATTTTTGAGGGAGCTTCTTCCGCAGCTTAAAGAGTTTGTTGATGCTCCGGAAATGTTTGAGACGCTTAATGGTTATGAAAAGCGCATGCTGCAGATGTTCTACATCACTGTATGGAATAAATCTGCAATCTCCTGGGATGATGCAGAGGCAATAAAAAATCTTAAGTCTCTTGTAGATAGTAAGGTTTTTATCAGTGAATTGTTGGAGCTTTTAAACTATAAGTTTGATCAGATCGATCTTATAGATTCTAATGCTGATCTTGGCTTTGACTGTCCACTCGATCTTTACTGTACCTACAGCAGAGATCAGATTTTAGTAGCTATGGATTACATGACTCCAAGCAATGTACGCGAGGGAGTAAAGTGGCTGCCCGAGAAGCAGATGGATGTATTCTTTATCACGCTTAATAAGTCTGATAAAGAGTATTCCCCGACAACTATGTATAATGATTATTCTATTAGTGACTCGCTTTTCCATTGGCAAAGCCAAAGTACAACAAGTGCGGATTCAAAGACGGGTCAAAGATATATAAATCATGCTGCAAATGGTAGCCGTATTTGCCTGTTTGTTCGAGAGAGAAAAAAGGATTTCCACGGCGGAACCGAGAGCTATACATTCTTAGGCTTGGCAGACTATGTTCGGCATGAAGGCTCCCGCCCTATGAACATAGTATGGAGAATGGAAGAGAGAATTCCTGCGAAATTCCTGCACACAACCAGCCAGGGTCTTGTGGGATAATCGCACCAATGATAGCAAAGGTATAAAACAATGAATGAGTATGTATTAATGACGTACTATATTAAATATTTAAAGGAAATCCGCAAGGTTTCTGATTCCTCTGTTAAACATTACCAGGATGCGCTTAGATATATTTCCAGGTATTTGGTTCAGAAGGAAAAGATAAAGCAGTCGGTTTATGAGATCCAGGATATTGGTGAGTTGGAGATTATAAAAGCATACCTTTATGCTGATCCGGATTTTATGGCTCTTGATAAGCGTGGTCACCAGATGTATACTGCGGGCTTTAATAATTACTATAAGTTTGCAAGTGGTGAGGGATTTGCCAATATTCATCGACAGATAGAAATTATGGATACCGTAGTGCCTGTAGGAACCAGGCATGAAAATGTTAGTACAACATGGAAGCGTTCAACGATTATAAAGGTCCAGTCTATTGAGTCGGCAGGTTACCATTGCGAGGTCAATCCCGAACATAATACATTTACTGCAAAAAGCACAGGGCATCCATATATGGAAGGACATCATGCTTTGCCGATGAAGTTACAGGATAAGTTTTCCAGCAGTCTTGATGTGTACGCAAATATAGTTTGTCTTTGCCCTATTTGCCATAGACTTTTGCATTATGGTGTGGATAGCGAAAAGGAGAATGTTATAAGCAAAATATATTATGACAGAGCAGATTGCTTGGCTGCCAGTGGTATTATGATAAGCAGGAATGATTTTGAGAAGCTTGTTGTATAAAAACAAAATACAACCTCAATTACACCGCCCACACTAAAAACAACAGGAGATTTTATGAAAGTTTTGGTTTTAATGGGAAGTCCCAGACGTAACGGCAACACTAGTATTCTCTGCGATGAGTTTATCCGCGGAGCTATGGAGAGCGGTCACGAGACGGAGAAGATCAATATTGTGGACCTTAAAGTGAATGGATGTCTTGGCTGCAACGGCTGCCAGCGAAACGGCGGCACCTGCGTGCAGAAGGATGATATGGCAGGTCTCTATGATAAGATCATGGCAGCAGATGTGGTCGTGCTGGCTTCACCGATCTATTACTATACCTGGACCGCACAGATGAAGGCTGTGATCGACCGCACCTATGCGCTGCTTGGCAGGATGCAGAATAAAAAGTTTTATATGATCAGCGCCTGTGGAGCTCCGTCGGAGGAGTGGAATCAGACGATGCTCGCGAGCTTCAGGCAGTACCTCGGGTGCTATGATGAGACTGTGACCGAGGGAGGTTATGTATTCGGTCTTGATACTATGGATGCGGGTTCGGTTCGTGACAAGGCATCTATGGAGCAGGCATATCAGCTGGGCAGGGCAATCTAATCCGGCATTTAATGAGATGAGGTATGAGATATGAGAAAAAATGATATTAATAAAGCTTTATCTGTTTTTCCGGTTTTGATCCTGGCAGCTTCCCTGGCTGCCTGTGGCGGAGCTTCCCCATCCCCATCTGCGTCAACCGAGACCGGCACCGAGGCGGCCGAAACCGCCGATAACGCAGCCGGGACAGCCACAGAGACGGAAGCGTCAGCATTGGCAGGCACTGAGACCGGCACCGAGGAACCGGGCAGCGAGACCTTCGGCTTTAAGCTTAAGTCAGAGTACAAGGCGGACTATGCGGGTGCCGACGTGCTTTTATTTGAGCACGAGTTTAGCGGCGCGGACCTACTCGTCGTAAAGAACGCGGACCCGGAGCTTGGGTTTGCTATAAGCTACCGCACGCCTACCGTCGACAACAGCGATGCCAATCATGTGTTTGAGCATTCCATCATATGCGGCTCGGACAAGTATCCGGGCAAGGACCTTTTCTTTAACCTCATTGGCAAGACCTTTACGAGTTATATCAATGCCCATACGGCGCTGGATATGACCTGGTATGACATCTACTCAATAAGCGAGGACCAGCTTATGAAGGCTGCCGACGTTTACCTTAGCTGCATGGAGACCCCCATGATCTTAAAGGAGGAAAATATCTTTAAGAGAGAGGCGATCCGCTATCAGCTTTATGATAAGGATGAGCCGATAAGCATGACGGGCACGGTCTTCGCAGAGGACATGGGTTATATGACCAACGAAGAGTTTGACAGCCTGGGACAGGTCATCGGCACTCTGTATCCCGGCGAGATAGGTGCCAACAACAACGGCCTCGCGTGGAGAGAGTATGACAAGCTGACCTATGAGAATACGATAAAGGATTATGAGCGCTGCTATCATTTTGACAACAGTCTGATCACGCTCTATGGCGACATCAATATCTACAGATTTATGGAAATGCTGGATAGGGACTACCTCTCCAAGCATCCGAAGCAAACAGGCCGCGATGATTATGTGACGACCGCCGAGGGCCTCGGTATCTATAAGGATGGCAAGTCTGCTGTGGGCTTTAAGAAGGCGGTCACTGACAGGCCTGCCTATACCGATGAAGAGGCAGAGAATCACTCGGTCATCACTTATGCCTTTGACTTAAGCGGACTGGAACCGGCGGCTCAGTTACGCCTCGAGAAGGTCATGAACATGGAGAGAGGCTTTACCTATTCCGTGTTCAATACCAGGCTCCAGGATGCGGGGATCTACGAGCCCGTCAGCATTTTCCTCGAAGGCGACCTGCAAAAGCCGACACTCCTTATTAAGCTCTCAAATACCAACGAGGACCGTATGGACCTTTTTAAGTCTGTGTGTGACGAGACCTTTAAGGAGCTTTTTGAAAAGGGCGAGGACCCGGAGATCGTAAAGAGCTTTGCGGCCGCAGGCAAGCTTGAGGGGAGTCTTTGTGTGAATAAAGCGACCGCAGGCAGCGAGATACCTATCGAGCTTATGCTTGAGTGGGTGAACTATGGAACCTGCGACAGCTTTAAATATACGGATGAGACGATAGAAGTACTCTCGGGCGACGGCGCTGCCGAGTTTATAAAGGAAGCTGTAAGGCCTCTCCTTGATACGGATGCCATCAACTGCGCGCTTATCTGCTCAAAGCCAAAGCCGGGTCTTGCTGAGGAGATCGAAGCTAAGCAAAGAAAGTATCTTGATGATATGAAGGCAGCCATGAGTGATGAGGAGATAGAGCAGCTTATCGCGGATACTCTTGCCTTTGACGCGTGGAATTCCGACAGCAGTGAAAAGGATATGGCGAGCTACAGCATAACACCGGCTGAGCTTCCCGACTTTTCTCACAGCGAGGTGGCTGAGACCACTAAGGAAGGCATTGATTTTTACACTGTGCCGAGCGGAACTGACGGCGCTGCTGCCTGCAGCATGTATATCGACACCTCCGCATTTACAAATGATATGAAGTATCAGCTCGCGCTCTTTGCCCTGCTTTGCGGCGGCACCGATACCAAAAAGCACAGTCTTGCAGAGATCGAGCTCGTACAGCCTACGCTCCTGTGCAGCCTTGACGGCGAGTTCATTTACCCCGATGAGGCTGCGGGTGAGCACAGCCACCCGATGTATAAGCTCAGCTGGTTTGCAGAGCCTTCGGACATGGAGGATTCTGCGGCGCTCCTTAAAGAGCTCCTTACTGAGGGCGACTATAGTGACTATGACTGGATAAAGTATGTCATAGAAAGCGAGATGGAGGCCTTTAACCCTAAGAATGCTGATGCTGCCGAGCTTGCGAACAGCTATTCAGGTGAGAATGCGAGCATAATCGCAAAGGATCGTATCTACCAGCACGATATTTTAGACAGGGGCTTTTATGATTATCTTAAGGATGCAGACGGCAGGCTCGGGACCGATGCTGATTTCAGCGCTGCTTTCACTGAGGATATGGAGAGGATCTCCGGGCTTATCGCAAACAAGGACGATCTTATTTTCGGCATAGCGGCGCCGGAGGATAAGCTGGGTCACCTCACAGACGTGCTGGCGGCAGCATTTGCCGATTTTTCTGTAAATGCTGCGGGGGCCGGCTATGTGCTTCCGGCACCTTCCGACAGGCGGCTTGGCATATATACCAACGACTCCATGAACTATACCTTCCTTAAGATCGGCCTTAAGGAAAACGGATTTGACTTTAAGTATCTTCCGTTTATGGGGCTCATCAGCAATAAGTATATCGCGCAGAAGCTTCGCTATGAGATGGGAGCCTATTCGGCAGATACGTACGTCTTTGGACGCTATGATGTGCTCCGCTTCATGAGCTATTCCGATCCGAATGTAGGACTTGCGATAGATGTGATCAGGGGCTCTGCTGATTTCCTCGAGGGCTACGAGCTTCAGGAGGGCGAGCTTGATAATTATATCTTAAGTGTTTACGCAAATCAGACGAGACCGTCCGGAATATACAACGACAAGCTTTTGGATATCGACTTTACGATAAGGGGCGTGGACCTTGATAAGCTTGCCGCCGATATGAACAGTATGCGCACGGCCTCTGCCGGCGATATCAAGGAGGCATCGGCAGCGCTTCGCCGCGGCATCGAAAACGGTGCGTATGCGACTGCCGGACCGGAGCGTGCGATCGAGAATGACAAGGATTACTTTGCAGCAATTATTTCATACAAATAAACGGGCATGAGGACACAGCTATGAAAAAAATACCCGCAAAAAGCTTTCTGTACAGAATAATCGGTATCTGCAGCATTATATCAATGCTGCTTGTATCATCGCTGCCGCTTTCGGCCTACGCGGCCCCGGCTCAGGCTTCGGCTGCGACCGCGCCCGCTTCGGCCGGGAGTGAAGCGTCCGGGGGAGGAGCGGCCCCGGCTGAGGTCAAGACAGTGCGTATCGGCATGTTCGATAACCCCGGCTTTTCTGAGGTTGCGGAGGACGGATCAAGATCCGGCCTCGGATATGAATATATCCAGGAGATAGCTTACCGCGCAAACTGGCAGCTCGAGTTCGTGGACAGCAACTGGAGCGGTCTTATGGAGCTTCTCCTGAATGACGGCATTGACATTCTCATGGACGTATCTAAGACGAAGGAACGTGAGCAGACGATGCTGTTTTCGAACCTTGTCCAGGGTGTCGAGGGCTACTACATTTACACTGACTCCGAGGGAAGCGGAAAGATAGTAAAGAGCGATATAGGCAGCGTGCAGGGAGCAAGGATCGGCGCGGACGACGGTTCCTTTACGATCACCATGCTTGAGTCCTGGGCAGAGGAAAACGGCCTTGATATTGAAGTCGTAAAGTATAAGGAGGATACCAAGTGGGAGGACTTAAAGGCAGGTAAGCTCGACGGTGTCGTTGCCTATGACATGTCGCTTTCAAGAAAGCAGACCCCGGCATTTTATGTGGGCGGTTCGGACTATTATTTCGCTGTCAATATGCAGCGCCCGGACATCCTCGAGGACTTAAACGCTGCCCAGTTTGAGCTTTTGGATGAGCATCCTTATTATAATGAGTAGCTGAAAAATAAGTACTTCCGCGGAACAGACCAGTCTGTTTCGATTACGGCTGAAGAGAAGAGCTGGATAGAGCAAAACAGCGGGGCAAGGATCGGATATATGAGTGATCTTCTTCCCATATCGGGAGCTGACAGCGAAGGAGCTCCCACAGGCCTTTTCGGACTTGTTATAAATGCTGCGGCGGAGAAGACAGGCTTCGCGCCTGAGCTTGTGGCCTTTGACAACTGGGATGATATGCTTGAGGCACTTAATGCCGGAGAGATACGGGCCGCTTTTCCGTGGATAGGTGATTATGCCCTGGCTGAGCAGTATGGTGTCATTAAGACGGGTGAGGTCACGGAAATTCCATCACTGCTTGTATTCCGCGGAGTTTACAATGATGAGAAGCTTAAAAAGGCCGCAGTCATAAAGGATGATCCTATAATGCGGCAGGCTGTTACGCTCTACCACCCGGATGCCGAGATACTCGAGTATGACGACATGGACGGCTGCCTGAGGGCTGTGAGCAGCGGAAATGCGGATTTTATACATGATCTCAGCTACCGGATGAACAGCATCAGCCAGAGCCTTTCAAAGTACTCCGAGCTTAAGCTCTTAAACGGAAATCACAGCTATGAGGTAGGCTTCGCTCTCAGAAGGAACGAGGCCGAGCTTCTCAAGGTGCTCAACAAGGTCATAGTCTCACTTGATAACGGCAGCATTTCCTCTGCAATGTATACGGCCTCACATATGGAGGAACCATATACCTTTAACCGCTTCCTAAGGGAAAACGGCACTCTTATAATTTTCGCTGTTACGGCTGTGCTGCTTACGCTTATCGTTATGCTTTTTGCAAGGCTTATTCACGAGAGCAGGAGCCTTAAGGCTCTTCAGGAGGCAAATGTCCGCAACGAGGCCCTCAACCGTCAGCTGAGTGATGCGCTGCGCGCCGCTGAGCAGGCAAATGAAGCCAAAAGTGATTTCCTCTCCAGGATGAGTCATGATATCAGAACTCCTATGAATGCTATCGTCGGATTCTCAACGCTCCTCCTTCAGCATTCGCATGAGCCGGAAAAGGTCGAGGATGAGGCCGGTAAGGTGCTCACCTCAAGTAAGCATCTGCTTGGACTTATAAATGCGGTGCTCGATATGTCAAGGATCGAGTCGGGCAAGATCCAGGTAGCTCCCCGTGAGTTTGCTCTCAAGGAGACGATAAACATGACCGAGAGCATCATGCGCCCGCAGTTTGAGGCTAAAAAGCAGAGCTTTGAGATCACTGTGTCGGATGTGAAGCATGAGCACTTCATGGCGGATGATAACCGCATCCAGCAGGTGCTTATAAATATTCTTTCCAATGCCATGAAGTATACCCAGGAGGGCGGCACTATCACCATGAAGGTAAAGGGCCTTCCGGCAGCATCGGAGGACTTTGAAAATATCTCCTTCGAGGTAACTGATAACGGCTGCGGAATGTCGGAGGAATATCAGAAGATCCTCTTTACTCCGTTCTCACGCGAGGAGCTTCCGGAAAATAAGGAGACCCAGGGCACGGGACTCGGTCTTGCCATAACACAGAACCTCGTAAATATGCTTGGCGGACAGATCTCGGTGAAGAGTAAGCTCGGAAAGGGAAGCACCTTCACAGTCAGCATTCCTATGGAGATAGTTAAAGGAGGTGCGTCTGCGAATGCTGCAGGCGGCAGTGCAGCCGGCATGGGCGAGGGCGTGGCTGCCGGAGGCTTTGGCAAAGGCGCAGGAGCTGCCGGAACGGCCGGTGATGCAGGCGCCGCAGGCGGTGATGCTGCCACTGCCGGCGAGTCAGGTGCTTACGAGGATGCTTTGAGAGGGCTCAGGCTTCTTGCGGCTGAGGACAATGAGCTCAATGCCGAGATCCTTACTGAGATATTTAAGATGAATGATGCCGAGGTGACTGTAGCTGCTGACGGAGGCAAGGTGCTTGATAGCTTTAAGGACAGCGCTGTCGGAAGCTTTGACGCGATCCTTATGGACATCCAGATGCCTGTCATGAACGGCTACGAGGCGACTAAGGCTATAAGGGCACTCAAGGATGATGAGACTGTGAGCGCCGAAAAGCAGCTCGAGGCAGCCGGCATTCCTATTATTGCAATGACGGCCAATGCTTTTAATGAGGATGTGCAGAAGGCGCTTCTTTCGGGAATGAATGCGCATATATCAAAGCCTATCGATATTGATACGATAATGAAGACGTTCCGAAAGCTCGGAATCAGGAGAAATTTAAAATAAAATCTCGATAACACCGTTGACAAATGACGTCAGCGGTGTTATTTTATAGTTACATAAGACGTCATACGACATACGGCAGATGACGGACGGGCCGGATGACCCAAG
>JAUNNP010000189.1 GCA_030531385.1 Eubacteriales bacterium | reverse complement strand
ATAAATTCCATGTCGGCTTATTCTGGGGTGGAATTTAATTTTACAATTTATACAAAACCACAAGATATAGTAGTCCTCATATATTGACACATCAATTTCTTTAAAATAAAATTAGTCAGTCGACTAATGTTCATTAACTAAAACTAAAATCGGAGACATTTAAAATGAAGCTTTTCAATAACATAAAGAAGAAGCTTGCGGGGTTCCTTATTGCGGCCTGCGTTTCAACTGCATTTTTCGGTTCATTCACCCCTGTTTATGCGGCTGACAGAGTTTATGCCACGGCAGACTGCAATGCCGCCTACAATTCTACAATAGATAACTGGTTCAGCGATACTGTGTTTATAGGAGATTCTCTCATGCAGGGCTTCCGCAGCTATGCGGCGCTTCACGGCGGTTCATGGATGGACAGACTTGGATTTTTGTGCACCGCTAATTTTTCATCCTTCAATGCCTTTAACTCAGATATCATCCAGCCGATGTATATGGGTCAGAGGACCAGGGTATGGGAAGGCGTCAAGCTTATGAATGCCAGAAGGATCTTTATTTGTCTTGGTCTTAATGATATCAATATGGGATCGCTTGACGAGTGCATCGCAAGCTATGAGAAATTTGTCGGACGTATTCTTGAGGACAATCCGGGCATTGAGGTAAACATTATAAGCATGACCTATGCGTATCCGGGTGTTCAGAGCCAGAATATTTACAATCCTACAATAGCATGCTTAATCAAATGGCAGCAAAACATGGCTGGGGCTGGGTAAATCTTGCAGACCCTCTTTCCGACGGAAACGGAAACCTTTCCAAGGCATACTGCAGCGACAACTATTTCCATCATAACTCCGACGGCTATAAGGTATGGTGCGATGTTCTCCGCCAATACGCAGCAGACAGGATGGGACTTGGTGTAAAGCTTTCCAAGGGCGAGTGGAGAAAAAGCGGTGATTCCGTTTATTATCAGTACAGCGACGGCATACTTGCTTCAGGCGGCTGGCACTGGATCGACGAAAATAATGACGGATACGCAAGATGCTATTATTTCACAAAGGACGGAACACTTCTTCAGGATGATAAGACTCCTGACGGCTACAGTGTCACTTCAGACGGTGAATGGATAATGAACAGCCGCATCCGCACTGAAAAGGTCGCTGTATACGGATAATTTTTGGTGACAAAATCGTAAATCAGCGATATACTGTATCAGAATTTTATTTTATGAAGGACGAGGACACGATCATGGGAAAAGTTTATAAGGTAGCACTGCTCGGATTCGGTACAGTAGGAAAGGGAACCTACCGTTCAATTACTGTAAACGCAGCAGAAATAAAGAGACGTACAGGACTTGATATTGAGGTTTCAAGGATACTTGAGCTTAAGGAAGAGGCCATCAACTGCGGTATCGCTCCAAAGGAGATCTTCACACAGGATATCAACGATATCTTAAATGATCCTGAGATCGTAGCTGTTGCTGAGATCATCGGCGGCAAGGAGCCCGCTGCGACCTTCATGCTTCAGGCTATGGCTGCAGGCAAGAACGTCGTTACACCTAATAAGGCTCTTGTGGCTGCAAGATATGATGAGTTCAAGGCTGCTGCTGAAAAATATGGCGTTGAGTTCAGATATGAGGCTGCTGTAGGCGGAGCTATTCCTGTTATTGAGACGATCAACAGATCTCTTTGGGCAAACAGCTTCAATCAGGTACAGGGTATCGTTAACGGAACCACAAACTACATCCTTACAAAGATGGATGAGGAAAACATGAGCTACGAGGAGGCTCTTAAGCAGGCTCAGGCTAAGGGCTTTGCAGAGCAGGATCCCACAGCCGACGTTGAGGGTATCGACACAGCCAACAAGCTCACCATCCTTATGGCTGAAGCATTCGGCGTATACATGCCTCCGACAGAGTTCGAGCGTGTTGGCATCACCGGAGTTACCAAGGCTGACCTTGAGGCTGCTGCAGCTAAGAACTGCAAGATCAAGCTTATTGCAAATGCTGAGCGTCAGGCAGACGGCACTATCAAGGCTTCTGTTAAGCCTACTGAGATCCCTTGCGACAATCCGCTTGCAGGTGTACGCAACGAGTTCAATGCCA
This sequence comes from Eubacteriales bacterium, assembly GCA_030531385.1. GTDB lineage: Bacteria > Bacillota > Clostridia > Lachnospirales > Lachnospiraceae > Avilachnospira. The sequence continues at coordinate 324 of JAUNNP010000189.1, read as the reverse complement.
TCCTTCTTCGCTGCAACATGGCAGATGATATCTTCCTTGAGGGACGCGGCGCAGGTCAGGATCCTACAGGAAGCGCAATGGCCAGCGATCTTATCGCTATCTGTGTAGAGCTTGCAAAGTAATTTTTATGCTTGAAATTTCAAATCATATCTGATATCATATGATTTGCTTCGCGGAGGTGTCGGAATTGGCAGACGAGCAAGACTAAGGATCTTGTGGCGGTTACGTCGTGTGGGTTCAAGTCCCATCCTCCGCATTCCTTTCTAAGTTCTGATTCATTTCGGATTTTCAAGGTTTTCAGTTTTAAGATTCAGTTTTTAAGGT
>JAUNNP010000003.1:15244-61802 GCA_030531385.1 Eubacteriales bacterium | reverse complement strand
GCAGCCTTGGTATAGATACCGCCGCCAACACGTGCGAAAAGGGCAATTGAAGAAGCTCCGAGTGAGAAGCCCATCATTACGTTGGGATCTCCTGTTGCAATGTAAACGATAGATGTACCGAGAAGTCCGAGACCTGCAACGCACATTCCCATAACCGAACCGCCTCTGAATGCTACATTCAGTGCCTTTGTCATACCGCCGTCCCTGGCAGCATTGGCAGTTCTTACGTTAGCCTTGGTGGCAACGTCCATGCCGATGTATCCTGCAGCGATCGAGAAAAGAGCGCCTGCAAGGAAGCATATAGCGGTTATCGGACTGATGCCTATCGCAATAAGTGCAAACAGTACAATGATGAATACGACGAGAACTCTATACTCGGCAAACAGAAAAGCCTTAGCCCCTCCGTGGATAGCTGATGCAAGGTCTGCCATTCTTTCATTGCCTACCGGCTGCTTTGTTACATAAGATGCCATCATATACGCGAAAACCAGCGCTGCAATGGCACATACTACTGATAAATAAGCCATAACTTTCTCCTTAACCCTTGAAATTTTTGGAATATAAATTCATGTACACAGCATTGCTGTCGTGCACATGAACCCAACAAGTAATTTTTACCATATTTTTGTCCGTAATAAAAGTAAAAATCAGTAATTTTGTTCAAATTACTGATTTTTGTACATTACCACGATAATAAGGATTTATACCATGCTCTCCGGCTTAAATACCTCATCGAATTTCTCTTCTGTCAGGAAACCGAGCTTCAGGCAGGCTTCCTTAAGTGAAATATTCTCCTTGAATGCAAGCTTTGCTGTTTTTGCGGCATTCTCATAACCGATATACGGATTGAGAGCTGTGACCAGCATAAGTGAGTTATGAAGGTTATGGTGCATCTTTTCCCTGTTTGCGGTGATGCCGACCGCGCAGTTGAGATCAAAGGATATGATCGACTCCGCAAGCAGTCTTGCCGACTGAAGGAAATTATATGCTGTTACCGGCATGAAAACATTAAGCTCAAAGTTGCCCTGGCTGGCTCCAATGCCGACAGCCGTATCATTTCCCATTACCTGAACAGCCACCATGGTCACCTGCTCGCACTGTGTCGGGTTTACCTTGCCCGGCATGATCGATGATCCCGGCTCATTTTCCGGAATATTGATCTCTCCAAGACCGTCGCGCGGGCCGGATGCAAGCCATCTTACGTCATTTGCGATCTTCATCATATCCGCGGCCAGGGCCTTAAGAGCGCCGTGCGCGAATACGATCTCATCCTTTGATGTAAGCGCGTGGAACTTATTCTCCGCAGTCTCAAAGTCCTTGCCTGTAAGCTCGGATACCGCTGCTGCCACCTCTGTGTCAAAGCCTGCCGGCGCATTAAGTCCGGTTCCGACCGCAGTGCCGCCGAGCGCAAGCTTCTTAAGTGCCGGAAGTGACGCGTTAATAAGCTCTATATCTCTCTCAAGACTGCTTCTCCAGCCCGAGATCTCCTGCGAGAAGGTTATCGGCGTTGCATCCTGCAGATGTGTACGGCCCGACTTTACGATACCCTCATTTTCCTTTTCGAGTCTCTTAAAGGTACTAACTAGCTGCTGAACTGCCGGGATCACGCGGTCCTCCAATATCAGAACAGCCGCGATATGCATGGCAGTCGGATAGGTGTCATTTGATGACTGGGACATATTTACGTCATCATTCGGATGAAGGAGCTTTGCTCCCGCGATCTCGTTTCCGCGGTTCGCGATTACCTCATTGGCATTCATGTTTGACTGGGTGCCCGAGCCTGTCTGCCATACTACGAGCGGGAAATGCTCCATAAGCTTTCCTTCAGCGACCTCACGGGCAGCCTCGGCTATGGCAGCATACTTTTCCTCTGTCATCTTCTCCGGGCGGAGCTTTCTGTTAGCCATGGCCGCAGCACCCTTTAAGATACCGAAGGCCTTTATGATCTCCGCAGGCATGGTCTCGATTCCTACGCCGATCTTGAAATTATTGCGGCTGCGCTCAGTCTGCGCTGCCCAGTACTTATCCGCGGGCACTCTTACCTCGCCCATTGAATCATGTTCTATACGAAAGCTTTCTTCCATGACGTTTATGTTCTCCTCCATAGATATTTATTTTCAGCTGTATATAATCCATATAAGAATATATGCCGTTGTGACCGCAGCCAGGGTGAACGGGATCGAAAATCTCATGAAGTCCCAGGTCTTCACCTCATAGCCGTTCTTTCTGAGAATGCCTATGCCGGTAATATTTGCCGAGGCGCCTATGGGCGTGATATTTCCGCCGAGCGTCGCGCCCGCCATGAGACCGAAATAGAAAAGATTGGGATCTATTTCAATGCCGCCGGCAGCGGAAAGACTGACCGCCACGACCTCTGCCACGGGGAGCATGGTCGCAGTGTAGGGTATATTATCTATTACAGCTGAGAATGCCACAGACATCCAGACAATAACAGTGTAGATCATAAATAATGAAGCCCTCGACCCGTCACCGCTCAGGGAAGCAAGGCCAGCACCTATCATGTCAATGACACCTGCGCGCTCTATTCCTCCTATTATGACAAACAGTCCGCACAGCAGTGTAAGCGTATAAAAATCTATTTCTTCAAATGCCCTGATTATGTTTTTGCTGTGCTTATCCGCACGGTACTGATGGATAACAGCCAGCAGGAAGTAAAACATACATATGATGCCGTTTGAGATCTCCGGTTTGTAGATCTGGCCCGGTGCCGCATCTGACTTATAGGGGATCGCAGAGGCTGCAATAAGACTTATGATGGTAAGACCAAGCAGTATGCCCGGGACCTTGTCCTTAAGCACTCCGCTCTTTTTCACCTCTATAGGAGTATTATCATGTCTGAACATCCACAGTATGATAAGTGCCGCCGCAAGAGCTCCCGCCTCGGTTATCCAGAACATTCCCGGATCTCCGTTTACAAAAAAGAAATCCATGAAATCCAGATCCGGTTCAGCCTGCTTTGCAAGCAGTATGGAGGTCGTGTCTCCGACCAGAGTCGCCGCGCCCTGCAGGTTTGACGATATGGCAATGCAGATGATGACCGGTACCGGTGAGATCTTCGCGCTGCGGCACACAGCCAGAGCTACGGGAGCTATCATAAGCACCGTTGCTACGTTGTCGACAAAGGCTGAGACTATGCCCGCAAAAAGCGACATAGCAAGCACCATGAGTCTTACTGTTCCTGCCCTGGATACGACCATATCGCTCATCACATCCGGCATGCCCGATTCTATGAAGAAAAAGACCGTGCCCATAGTTCCGCTTATCATAAGCAGTACATTCCAGTCTATTTCCTTAAGGGCATCAAGAACGGTATAGGAAAAGCCCTGTATCACTCCGAGGCTTCCCACCGCCACAAAAATGCATGCCGAGATCACCGCCACATACGGCCTCAGCTTCTGCATTGTGAACATAAGCACATATGTGATCACAAATAGTATCAGCGCGAATATTGTCTGTGTGCTCATAGCTTACTCCGACTTCTTTTTCTGTGAAAAATAATACCATGCGCAAAGACAGACAAACAATACAGCAGCCGCGGCTGTGATGAGGAGTACCCTTGAATCATCCTCTCCTAAGAGCAGCATAAGTCCCTGGCGCAATGTAACTATACCGTAAACCGAAAAGATGCAAAATGCAAGCTTATTCAGAAGACCGTCGGGAGTTTTGCTCTTTAAAAGGTATCCTATAAGCATACCTATAATGTCTGCCGCAAAAAGACCGACAGAACAGGCAAGCCATACCGTAAGAGCCGCATTCAGTCCTTCATTCGCACCGAAGGTAATAGCTGTAAGCTGCGTCTTGTCGCCAAGCTCCGCAACGAAGAAGGTGCTAAATACAGTAAGCGGGGCAAAGGCAAAGCTGCCCTTTTCCTTAGCCTCCTCTTCTTCTTCGTCGTCCTTCTTTAAGGAGGTGGCCGCAAAATATAAAAATGCCGCAGCAGCTATGAGCCTTATCAGCCAGGTCGGAACGAACTGACTCACAAGGCCGCCCGCAAGCACCGCTATGCCGTTAAGCACCAGTATCGCGGCGGCCGTGCCGAGTATGATGTCCTTGAGCTTAAATCTTGAAGTCATCGCAACCAGCATAAGCTGCGTCTTATCGCCCATCTCAGCGATAAATTCCGTAAACATGATCTGCAGAAATAATGCCATGATTTCCCCCGTGTTCATTAGTAATGCATACTGTTGCTCCGGTAACGATCAGTATAAAAAAACTCCGGGCAGCACAAATAAATGTGCTGTCCAGAGCCTCATCATTTCAAATATTACCGGACGTTTCCAATTACAGCTGCGGGCCCGCTGCAGCGAGTTCCTTGCCGCCCTTTACGCTCTCATACTTCCTGAAGTTCTTTATGAAGCGTCCTGCAAGATCCTCCGCCTTCTTGTTCCACTCTGCTGCGTCAGCATAGGTGTCGCGGGGATCAAGGATGCCCGTGTCAACTCCCTTAAGCTCAGTCGGAACCTCAAAATCAAAGTATGGGATCTTCTTTGTCGGCGTGCCGTTAATGTCTCCGTTAAGGATGGCATCGATGATTCCTCTCGTATCCTTGATGGAGATACGCTTTCCTGTTCCGTTCCATCCTGTATTTACAAGATAAGCCTTAGCTCCGCTCTTCGCCATCTTCTTTACCAGTTCCTCTGCATACTTTGTCGGCGGAAGCTCTAAGAATGCCTGTCCGAAGCATGCTGAGAATGTAGGTGTAGGCTCTGTGATGCCTCTCTCTGTACCTGCAAGCTTAGCTGTGAAGCCTGAAAGGAAATAGTACTGTGTCTGCTCAGGTGTAAGGATAGAAACCGGAGGAAGTACTCCGAAGGCATCTGCCGAAAGGAATATAACATTCTTAGCGGCAGGACCTGAAGAGATCTTGTTTACCTTCTGTGCAATATTTGTAATGTGCCGGATCGGATAAGAGACACGTGTGTTCTCTGTTACGCTCTTGTCAGCGAAATCGATCTTTCCGTCAGCATCAAGTGTTACATTCTCTAAAAGAGCATCTCTCTTGATAGCATTGTAGATATCCGGCTCTGACTCCTTGTCAAGGTTGATTACCTTAGCATAGCAGCCGCCCTCGAAGTTGAATACTCCGTTGTCGTCCCAGCCGTGCTCGTCATCACCGATAAGAAGTCTCTTGGGATCTGTTGAAAGTGTTGTCTTTCCTGTTCCCGAAAGTCCGAAGAAAATCGCCGTATTCTTTCCTTCCATGTCTGTGTTTGCTGAGCAGTGCATGGATGCGATGCCCTTAAGCGGAAGGTAATAGTTCATCATTGAGAACATACCCTTCTTCATCTCTCCGCCGTACCAGGTGTTGATGATGACCTGCTCGCGGCTTGTGATATTGAAGGCTACAGCTGTCTCTGAATTGATGCCGAGCTCCTTATAGTTTTCTACCTTTGCCTTTGAAGCATTATATACAACGAAGTCAGGTGTGAAACCCTCAAGCTCCTCAGCTGTCGGAACTATGAACATGTTCTTAATGAAATGTGCCTGCCATGCAACCTCAACGATGAAGCGCACCGCCATACGGGTATCCTTGTTTGCTCCGCAGAAGGCATCGACCACATAAAGCTCCTTATCCGAAAGCTCCTTCTTTGCAATATCCTTAAGCGCTGCCCACTGATCCTCTGAAAGAACGTGGTTGTCATTTGGATATTCCGGAGTGTTCCACCAAACCGTATCCTTTGAGTTCTCATCCATTACGATGTACTTATCTTTGGGTGAACGGCCTGTATAGATGCCTGTCATAACATTTACGGCACCGAGCTCGCTTATCTGACCCTTATCATAGCCTGTGAGTGAGGGATCGTTCTCCGCCTCGAAAAGCGCGTCATATGACGGATTGTAAATGATATTAGTCGTTCCGGTGATTCCATACTTGGTCAAATCGATATTTGCCATTTCCTACCTCTTTCCTGAATTCTGCCTGAATGCAGCCCGAGCGATGCCCGCTTACATCCTTTTGTATCATTTAATTCTCACATTCCTCTTTCAAAGCGTTTATTTTAGCACACATGGGCATTATGGTCAATTTTCGATTGAGTTTTTTATGGATTTTTTTATGTTGATAGACACAGCCTCGTTCACCGGCCTTGATCTCCTCCGAAAATTAATAAGCTGTCTGGCGGTAAACAAACTCACTTCGAAGCTCAGACTCCGTCATTGTTCTTCCCCAATGCACAGAATTATTGTAATTGCCCTCGGCAACTGTAATATATCCGTCTCCCACGCTGAGTACGATGACCGAGTGCGAATTGTTCCGGACTCTTAAGTGATCTCCGACTCTTAAGTCTGACATATTCAGTGTATTAACTGTAGTAAATTTGGCATTTGCCCCATACAGCCTGTCCTGTACCATGAATATAAATGCCGCGCATCCATAGCCATAACGGTTGCCCGAGACATACATCTCATTATTGTCCCATGGAGTACCGTTTGGATATTCAGCCTGGATCTGCATAAGCTTAGCGTATGCCTCGCTGTCCGACATGACCGATGCGCTTCCTGCGTTCCTCACAGCTGCAAGTCCGCTTGACATTCCGCTTCCGGAAACTGACGAAGACGTGCCTACCGGATTTAAGGAAGCGCTCAGATCCCTGACATTATCAGCCGTAAGCACAGTGCCGGGTGCCCACTGATTTGGGAAAAGCTGCACCGTGCCGTTCTTTATCCATGCGCCGTCAGCATTTACCTGATAATTATCGGGAGTAGTCGTTGAAGCAAGCATATAGCCTTCGGAATTAAAGTAATAGCACTCACAGGTACCGTTTCCGTCTCCGTCTATCCAGTACCATCCGCCTGCCGGATACGAACCGTCATTGTTGCGCCACCACCAGTTTGAAACTCCGCCCGAATTTGCCGGTCTTGAGCCCTCCTGTATCCAGCTTCCTGCGAATGCTGACATACTGAAGGTCAGTGCCGCAAGCATGCTAAGTCCAATAGAGTATAAAAGTTTTTTCATTATATTTCTCCTTATCAGCTGCGCTCAAGATAAGGCTTTGCGATAGCCTTAAGCTCGTCGGCATTCTCAGCATACCAGTCCTCAAACTTAAGTCCTGCAGCCTCAACAGCCCTGCCGAGCTTAACAAGGAACTCAGGTATTTCCTCCGTAAGAATAGTTCCTATCTGCTCTCCCATGCGCTCTTCTCCCTGCCTGTGGCAGCCGCCGACATGGATAAGAAAGGCATCCTGCATAACTCCGTCCACCTTCTTGCCGGCTCCGTTCATGCCGATAGGCGCGGTCTGGTGACCCGTGCATGATGACGGGCATCCGGAAATGCAGATCTGCGGAAGTGCTCCGTCCGCAATACCTGCCTCTGCCACGGCCTTAATGCAGCGCTTAAGCAGTGCCTGTGAATCTCTCACTCCGACCTGGCAGGTCGAGCTTCCTATGCAGCTGACCGAGGTCTCGAATACTGTTGCCGCACTGTCGGGTGTGGCTGCGATAACGCGCTCAGCCTCTGCTCCCGTAAGATTTATAATATAAGCCGTCTCATCGGGAGCTATCCTGATCTCAACTGCATCCATATCCTTAATTGTCTCATAAAGAGCGGTCAGACTTGCAGGTGCCGGGTTTCCTCCTGCAGGATGCCACTTTACAGCATAAAGTCCCTCCTGCTTCTGCTCTATAGCCCTCTTGTCACTGCAAATGCTGCCGTCTCCGGTCTTTGTGATCTCATAAGGCTTAACGTCCAGATCAAGGTCCTCACCTGAGGCAATGACTTCCGCGAGCTTTTCAAGATAAGCCTTCTTATAGCCCTCCGGACCTCCGCAGGCATCCTGCATATATCTGGTCCTTGCCTTGCCGCGGTTTTCATAATCTCCGTAAGTGCTGAAGGTAAGCCACATGGCCTTTATGTAATAAAGTATCTTCTGAGGCTCTATGCCCTCTGCGACAAGCACGCCGAACTTTGGACAGTTTCCGAGTCCTCCTGCGGAATAAACATCAAATTTTCCGTCAGGTCTCGCGGTGAAGCCAAGGTCTCTGTAGGTTGCGTGGGGAACATTCTCCGGAGAATCGGAGAAACAGACCTTGAGCTTTCTCGGCAGCTTCTTTTCATCAATAAATCCCAGGAGAAATTCTCCGGCAGCTTCAGCGTAAGGCATTACATCAAAAAGCCCGCACTTTTCAACCCCCGAAAGCGGTGAACACATAATATTTCTCGGATAGTCTCCGCCGCCGCCCATGGTGATCATGCCGGCATCCCAGGCCTCCTCCACGAGCTTTCCAAGCTGGTCAGCATTAAGGTCATGAAGCTGTATGGATTCGCAGGTGGTAAAATGAGCTCTTTTTACCCCATCCTCCTTAAAAGTCTTCACGATAAAGCCAAGCTTCTCCTTTGTGAGGCGCCCGCCGGTGAGACGTAGCCTTAACATATTGCTCTTTGCGCCCTTCTGCGCGTAGCTTCCGTATCTTCCTGAATATCCCTTGTAAATTCCCTTATCAAAGGTCCCTGCGTGAAGCTCGTTTGTTTTCTGTCTGAACTCGGGAAGCTCCTGCTTCCACTTTTCGATATTAATGCTGCCCATAGTCATACCTCTTTATTAAAAACGGATTTGTTTAAAACGATTTCCCTGAATTTCAGTATACCACCATGCTTAAAATAGGTATAGTGACACAATTATTACAATTTTCTCAAAGTACCGGCCGCATCCTCTGCCAGTACTTTTATAAGGCTCTCCGCGGATATCTCCGGCGCCACAATAAAAGCTCTGTCGTAAAAGCCTTTAAGTGCAGCTGCCGTCACCTCTCCTATGCACGCGCACGTGGCGCGCTCCGGGACCTCCCCAAAGGCAGAATAAAACATTTCAGCCCCGCTTCCGCTTGAAAAGATGAAATAATCTGTTTTTTCAAGGAGCTCCTTTGCTTCCTTTTTCACCTTTTCATCCAAAACGATATCATAGGTCGGCACCTCGGTCACATCAAAACTCTGCAAAAGTATATTCCTAAGCTCTGCATTTCCTCTTTTTGACCTGAAGAGATAAATGCTTTCCTTACTTTTTATATATTCTGAAAGCTCTGATCCCAGTCCTTCGCTCGTATATTTTGCCGGGCAAAAATCAGCCTTTATACCATATTTTTTCAGTTCCTCTCCGGTTGACCTTCCGATCACCGCAAAGCTCACGTTTGCAAGGCTCCTCATATCTATGTCATGTGCCTTAAGGACTTCGAAAAACCTGCGGACTCCGCTGCGGCTCGTAAGCACAGCCCAGCATTTGCCGCCGTTTAAAAAACGATGCCTGACGGATGACGGCACATCTATATCTTTGATGACCGAGCGCTCAGCAGAATATACGCGGGCCCCAAGTGCTTCAAGCCCCGGCTTTAGTTTTTCCTGTATGGCATCTGTTCCGGTAAGTCCTATGAGCTTTCCCTGAAGCGGTCCTAACTGAGACCGAAGGTCGATCGCGGCATTTTTTCCTATAATTATAACAGCCGGTGCTGTGACTTCTGCAGCTTCGCTTTTGTCCGCTATATTTTCAAGCTCTCCCCTTACCTCCGCGGGATGCCCCGTATTTTCTCCGGAAACCACCGCCGCCGGCATTTCCGGATCCACGCCTTCCTTCATAAGGAGATCCGCGATCTCACGGAGCCTCTTTAAGCCCATAAGTATAACTATGGTGCCTCCTGACATGACGGGTACCGCAAGATGTTTAAGTTCCTCAGGGAAGTTCTCCTCCCCATCCTTCGTATGCGCGGTCACGACATGAAAGCTGCGGCTTATTCCCCTGTGCGTTACCGGGATGCCGGCCTCTGCCGGAACAGCTATGCATGATGAGATCCCCGGAACTATCTCATACGCGATGCCCGCATTTTTAAGCGCCAGTGCCTCCTCACCGCCGCGTCCGAAAACAAGCGGGTCGCCGCCCTTCAGCCTCACAACGGTCTTCCCGGCTTCTGCAAGCTCTATCAGCCTTTCATTTATCTCTGACTGGGCAGCGCTTCTGCACCCGGCCCGCTTACCCATATATATCCTTTCGGTCTTTTCCGAAAGCCCGCTGATAAGGTCCGCATTGATAAGGTCATCGTAAACGACGGCATCGCAGCACCCAAGCATTCTGAGGCCTCTTACCGTGATAAGGTCTTTTGCCCCGCAGCCTGCTCCGACTATATAAACGCGCCCTTTTTTAATATCCATTTTCTTAATAATTTTTTCTTTCTTTTTATAGATTTTATTTTTATTTTATACCTGCGACACATTGAAGTCACAATTACGGGTTATTATAAGGTCGTACAAAAGAAAAGAGCAAAGATATTAGATAATTCCCTTAAAAAACAAACCTTTCTAAAACACCCTTCAGAAAGAGCATCCGGAAACGGATGCTCTTTTTGAAATCTTTAAGTCTTCTGCCTTATGCTTATCCCCTGCTTCCCGCATTCCGCCGTTCGGCAGTGCGTTTACTGTCCCATATACTCCATCGCGTAAAATGATATGAATATACCAAGCACCAGCATAGCAATAACCTTGCTCTTGCCCTTTAGATATCCGACAGAAAGACTGGCAATAATAATAGCCGTAATTACGATAAGTCTGTTAATATCCATTTAAAGCCCCGCTCCATGTCTGCAAAATTAAGGCTTACCACTTAAGCCTTTGGATTATTTTGGTTCAGTATATCACAGCTTATGGTTTTTCGCTCGGTTTAGTTTTATAATTAACCAAAATGCTAAAACATATTCACGGAGGCTCCTATGAGTTATGCTGTTATCCTGTTCAATCAGGTGCTTGTTATGTTCATACTCACCCTGCTCGGATACCTTATGTTCCGGTCGGGAAAGATCTCATCCGAGGGAAGCAAGGCACTCGGAAACATTCTTATATATATTTCACTCCCAAGTGTCATAATAAACAGTTTTCTGGTAGAGTACAGCGGAGAAAAACTGCGTGAGCTTCTTATTGCCGCAGTTTTCACCTTTGCCATTATCGTCATTTCCGCAGCTGCAGCAAGGCTTGGCTGCCGCAATAACGCGATAAATGCCTTTGGCGGAGCATTTTCCAACCCCGGATTTTTCGGTGTTCCGCTTATCACGGCAGCCCTTGGCAATGCGGCTGTTTTCTATACAGCTCCGTTTATCGCCATTCTCAATCTTGGACAGTGGACCTACGGCGTCAGCATTCTGAAAGCCGCCGACAGCAGCGGAAATTTTGTAAAAAAATCCGCCTCGGATAAAGCCGTATCTCCTCTTCACGCGGTATCGGGAATTTTAGAGAGACTTATAAAGGCGCCTTTTATGATAGCGATCATCATAGGACTATTCTTCTTTCTTACACGCATTCCAATGCCGAAGCTTTTGTCAAAATGCCTTGGCTTTACCGCAGGTCTCAACACGCCGATAGCCATGTTCACGATCGGCATTTATCTGGCCCAGATCGACATTAAGCGGATGTTCGGACACACCGGTCTGTATCTTGTAACAGCAATACGCCTTCTGATAATTCCGCTGATCACTATCCTGATCCTGTCAGTGCTTCCGCTGCAGTTTTTCGAGCTGAAGCTCAGTATCCTTATAGCTTCAGCCTGTCCGGTAGGCTCAAATGTAGCTGTATATGCCCACCTTTATGATTCCGATCACGGATACGCCGTCGAAACAGTTATAATTTCAACTCTCTTTTCAATAATAACCATCCCGCTTATGGTCATTATTGCCACAGCATTATGGTATGTATAATGCATAATGCGTATTGAAATAAAATCGTATTTTTTGTATACTTATACCAAATCATGTATTTTGTTTGATCCGGAAGGATCATTTTTAAGAAGGGGGTCTAAACCAATGGTTTCATGGAAGAATTTTGATGAGCTCGCATCTTACAAAAAGCTTGAGGCTTTAGGTGATAAGGTGGATATCAAGACAGCTATGGCAGGCGAGTCAGGCGCAGAGCGTGTTGCAAAATACTGCGTTCCCATGTCAAACGGGCTTGTTTACAATTTTGCTTCAAAGAAGGTCGATGATGAGGTGCTTTCAGTGCTTCAGGGACTTGCCGATGAGGCACAGCTTACCGAAAAGTACGAAGCTCTTTATAACGGTGAGATGATCAATACCGGTGAGAAGAGACTCGTTCTTCACCAGCTTTGCCGCGGACAGCTCGGCGGTGATGTTATCGCAGACGGCGTTAACAAGAGAGATTTCTATGCAGGCGTTCAGGCCAAGGCTGCTGAATTCGCAAACAAGGTTCACGCAGGCGAGATCACCAATGCTGACGGTGAGAAGTTCACCACAGTAGTTCAGATCGGTATCGGCGGCTCAGACCTTGGCCCGCGTGCTATCTATATCGCTCTTGAGAACTGGGCAAAGAAGAACAACGCATTCAAGATGGAAGCTAAGTTCATCAGCAACGTAGATCCGGATGACGCGGCTGCAGTTCTTGCATCTATCGATGTTAAGCACTCACTTTTCGTACTTGTTTCAAAGTCAGGTACGACACTTGAGACTCTTACGAATGAGTCCTTCGTAAAGGATGCTCTTAAGAATGCAGGTCTTGACGCTTCCAGGCACATGGTTGCAGTTACAAGTGAGACCTCACCTCTTGCAAAGAGCAGCGACTATCTCGCAGCTTTCTTCATGGATGACTATATCGGCGGACGTTATTCTTCATCTTCAGCAGTTGGCGGCGTAGTACTTTCACTCGCATTTGGTCCTGATATCTTCGCACGCTTCCTTAATGGAGCAGCTGCAGAAGACAAGCTCGCTAAAAATGCTGACGTCTTCAAGAACCCCGCTATGATGGATGCTCTTATCGGCGTTTACGAGAGAAACTTCCTCGGATACCCTGTAACAGCAGTTCTTCCTTATTCACAGGCTATGAGCCGTTTCCCTGCTCACCTTCAGCAGCTCGACATGGAGTCAAACGGCAAGAGCGTTAACCGTTTCGGCGAGCCTGTAAATTATGTTACAGGTCCTGTTATCTTCGGAGAGCCCGGAACGAACGGACAGCATTCCTTCTACCAGCTTCTTCACCAGGGCACAAACATTTATCCGCTTCAGTTCATCGGCTTTAAGAACAACCAGACAGAGCGTGATGTTGTGATCCAGGGAAGCACAAGCCAGCAGAAGCTTTGCGCTAACGTAGCAGCACAGATCATGGCATTTGCATGCGGCAAGGACGATGACAACAGGAATAAGTATTTCGCAGGCGGCAGACCATCAAGCATTATCGTTGGCGACAAGCTCACACCTGAAACACTCGGCGCTATCCTTGCTCACTTCGAGAACAAGGTTATGTTCCAGGGCTTTGTATGGAACATCAACAGCTTCGACCAGGAAGGCGTACAGCTTGGCAAGCTCCTTGCAAAGAAGGTACTTGCTCACGAGACAGACGGAGCTCTTAAGGCATACAGCGATCTTCTGAACATCTGATAAAGCTCACTCAGTAGATCGAGTAGGAGGGGAATCCCCCCTACTCGATCTTCGCAAGCGAATATTCCGCACTTCGTGCTCCATATTCTTGCGCCCGCGAAATGTCCGCTCGTGCGAGCACGGCGGCCGTCCCGCGGGCTTTTGCATTATGAAAAGAGGATGCCGTGATCGGCATCCTCTTTGTGTTCGATAAGGCCTTCTTGCGTCCGCCAAGCTACTCGATTAAATCAGTGCGCGGCCTTCGGCCTGTGCTCCGTGTGCAGCAGCTTATGTGCCTTCTCACCGAGCGGCTTTTTAAGATAGGTGCGGTACAGCGCCTTGATCTCCGGATTTTCATGCGAAAATCTGATCTCGCTCGCCTTGTCAAGCTCCCAGAGCATATCGCCTCGATCCGAAGCGCATTCCCTGCCCTCGTGTATGGGCTGTCCGCCTCCGCCTGAGCAGCCTCCGGGACAGGCCATGACCTCAACGAAATCATAATCAACAGCGCCGCTGTCTATGGCCTCCATGAGTCTTCTCGCGTTTCCGAGTCCGCTCACTACAGCTATCCTCACATTTCCCGCCTTTGGAACATTGAAAACAGCCTCCTTCCACGGTCTGTTTCCTCTTATCGCTTTAAATGCATCCGCATCCGGATTCTTTCCCTCAATGAGATAATATGCGCTCCTTAAGGCAGCATCCATAACACCTCCGGTGGCTCCGAATATGACAGCCGCACCGGTCGAGCTTCCGAGCGGTGAATCAAACGGCACCTCTTCTACCTCCTCGGGTACTATGAGATCGCTTCTGAAGAGTCTGTTCATTTCACGCGTGGTAAGCACCACATCTACATCCGGATCCCCGCAGGCATCCCTCATTTCATGGAGCTCGCGCTCCATCTTCTTGGCCGAACAAGGCATTATGGAAACAACGCAAAGCTTGTGAGGATCGAGCCCCATCTTCTCCGCAAAATAGCTCTTTGCGATGGCTCCGAACATCTGCTGCGGACTCTTTGCTGTGGACAGGCAGTCCAGATATGAAGGATACTGTGACTTCACAAAGCTCACCCAGCCCGGGCAGCAGCTTGTAAACATAGGCCAGCGGTGTTTATTTCTGTGAGTGAATCTCTCAATAAACTCGCTGCCCTCCTCCATGATGGTAAGGTCTGCTCCGAAATTCGTATCAAAAACATAGTCAAAACCCATCGCCTTAAGGCATCCGACCAGCCTTCCTGCGGTGCACTGCTCCTTAGTAAGGCCAAAGCTTTCCGCCCATGCGACCCTTACCGCCGGTGCTACCTGAACGATGGTCGTGATCTCCGGATCCTCCAGGGCGCGGAGCACCTTCACGGTATCGTCCCTTACGGTAAGCGCGCCCGTCGGACAGTGCGTTACACATTGTCCGCAGAAGGTACAGTCCGTATCCTTAAGCTTTCTGCTATAGCTTACATCGACCGTAGTCCTTGAACCGGTTCCCACCAGATCCCATATATGCATCTCCTGAATCTTATCACAGACCTGTATGCAGCGCATGCATTTAATGCACTTGGACGCCTCTCTTACTACCGGTACGCTAAGGTCAAGTCTGTTGCTTTCAAGCTTATTTTTTTCGGGCTTTACCTTATACGGCTGGTAATGAATATTGAGCGCGTAGGAAAGCCTCTGAAGCTCGCAGTTATTGCTCCTCACACAGGTCGTGCAGTTTGAATTATGCTGTGAAAGTATGAGTCTTAAATTGGTTTTTCTGGCATGTCTGACCCCGGGCGGATTTGTATTTATGACCATCCCCTCGGCAACCTCGGTATTGCACGCCGGCTGAAAGCGGTCCGTGCCCTCGATCTCGACTATGCACATCCTGCAGGCAGCTATTTCATTTATATCCTTTAAATAGCAAAGATGCGGGATCGGAATGTTGTTCTTTTCCGCCGCTTCCAGGATGGTGGTACCTTCCGGTGCGTGCAGTTTTTTTCCGTTTATTGTAAAGCTTACCATTTCGCCACACGTCCTCCTCTGAAATTACCATAACCGAAATGATCGCAGCGCAGGCATCTGCCTGATTCCTTATGTGCTTCTTCATCGGTATAACCGCACTCGATGCACTCGAAATCCTTCTTTCTTTCGCTCGCGTCTCTTTCCGAAATATTGATCCTGCCTCTTGCCTTGAGATCCTTGAATACAGGCGGCGGAAGCACCACGTCTGTCGTTATCTCATGCCTGAAGCCCAGATATTCATCTATATTCGCGGCCGCTGCCTTTCCGGCGGCAATCGCTCTTATTACTGTAGCCGGTCCGGTTACACAGTCGCCTCCCGCAAATACTCCCTCTATATCCGGAAGCTGTGTATTTGTTTTTGCGAGGAATGCTCCTCCTCTCTGGATCTTAATGCCCACCTGCTCGAAGCCGGCGGAGCTTATGCCCTGACCTACCGCTATAATGATCACATCTGCCGGAATCCGCTTGAGCGGAACCTCAGCAGCCACCGGCCTCGGTCTTCCCGATGACGGATCGACCTCGCCTATGATCTGGGGCTGAGTCCAAAGGGCGACAGCATTTCCCGCATCATCGGTCTCAATGCGCACGGGCGCCTCAAGCGAGCAAACTTCTGCTCCCTCCGCAATTGCACCCTCGACCTCCTCGGCCTGGGCGGTCATATCCTCCTGACGCCTTCTGTATACGCAGGAGACCTTCTTCGCACCGAGTCTTATGGCGCTTCGGGTGACATCCATGGCAACGTTGCCGCCGCCGATGACAACGATCTCCTTGTCCTTAAAGTCGATCTCCTCCTCATCGCCTATGCTTCTTAAAAGTTCAACGGCGGAAATTACTCCCTTGCTGTTCTCGCCCTCTATGCCGGTCTTCTTATCTGTCTGGGCACCGATGGAAAGATAGAGGCAGTCGTAATCCTTTTTGAGGTCGTCGAAGCTTATATCCGTACCAATATTGACATTTGTATGCACCTCGATGCCAAGCGACAGAATGGACTTTATCTCGCTGTCAAGCACCTCTCTTGGGAAGCGGTAGCTGGGAATGCCGTAGCGCATCATTCCTCCCAGATGCTTATGTCTCTCAAAGATCGTGACCTTATGGCCCATGAGTGTGAGGTAATATGCTGCCGAAAGTCCTCCCGGACCGCCTCCGACGACCGCAATGCTCTTTCCGGTAGGCTCCGCGCACTCAGGCTGCGGAACATCTCCCGCATGATCTACGGCGTAACGCTTCAATCCTCTTATATTAAGCGGGTCATCGACCATGTTTCTTCTGCAGCGCGCCTCACAGGGGTGCTCGCAGATATAAGCGCATGAGGAAGGAAGCGGGTTATCCTTACGGATAAGCCTGATGGCATCCGCCGGACGGCCTTCATTTACAAGCGCGATATAGCCCGGAATGTCTACGCCGGCAGGACATAGCGCAACGCAGGGAACGGGATTCTTGAGGCTTCCCATGCATCTGTGGTTGTTAACATGCTCCTCATAGTCCTCCTTAAAGCCCTGAAGTCCCATGAGCACAAGCTGCGCGGCATCTATACCTATGGCACAGTCGGCCGTATATTCCACAACTCTCGCAGTCTGCTCGATACGCTTTAAAATAGACGGATCCGGCTCGCCCTCAAGTACCTCATGCAGCATTTCATTGATCTTCGCAAGACCTATGCGGCAGGGCACACACTTTCCGCAGGTCTGGGCCTGGCAGAGGCTCAGGAAATTAAGTGCCATATCCACAGGACACAGGCCCGGCGGACTGGCTGCTATACGGCGCTCCATATTGCGGTACATCTGCTCCACTATGGCCTGCGCCTTGCTTGGCGGTTTAAGATTCAGACGGCTCATATGATACTCCCCCAAATATCTTTATAACTAAGCATTGCACTTAAACAGGTTTTCTTATAGTATAAAGTGTATTAAAAAAAATACAAGAGAAATTATTTTATTAACAAAATATATTCTGAATTAAAAGAAAAAGATGTTAAAATAAGCCTTAGCTAACAACATTGGCAGGCAAAGGTGTTAAAGGGGATCATCATGCGTGGTGTACAAACTAGCGTCAACAGTATTAGAACAAATATTTATTCAGCCATAGCGAAGCTGTCATATGATTATAATGAGGCGGATATAAAGGATATGCATACTCAGATGGAGCAGCTGCCATACGATATCTGTCCCGGCGAAGTATCCAACTACAGAGAGGACGTTTTCCTCGAGCGAGCTATCATAAGAGAGCGTCTCAGACTTGCCATGGGTCTGCCGCTCAGACGTGCTGATGAAATGGGCGCCGTTTCACAGGGACTTGAGGAAGCTGTAAAGCCTGAAAAATATTATCAGCCTCCGCTTATTAATGTGATCAAGTTCGCATGCCATTCCTGTCCCGATAATGTTGTAAAGGTAACAGATGTCTGTCAGGGCTGTCTCGCAAGACCCTGCACCGAGGTCTGTCCTAAAAAGGCGGTCTCGGTACGCGACAAGAGATCTGTCATAGATCAGGACCTCTGCATCAAATGCGGAAAGTGCGTGGATGCCTGCCCGTACGGAGCTATCAAGCGTATGGTTCGTCCCTGTGCCAGTGCCTGCGGCATGAAGGCAATAGGTTCCGACGAATACGGCAGGGCGGATATTGATCAGGATAAGTGCGTATCCTGCGGAATGTGCCTTGCAAACTGCCCATTCGGTGCCATCGCCGATAAGGCCCAGATATTCCAGCTGATTCAGGCTATCAAGGACAAGGATACACCGGTATTTGCAGCTATTGCGCCTGCAGTTGCCGGCCAGTTTGGTCATGACCTTACTCCGGGACGTATCAGATCCGCATTTAAGGCACTCGGCTTTGAGGATGCTGTTGAAGTGGCTATCGGTGCTGATCTTTGTACTCTTGAGGAGGCAAATGACTTTATAAATGAAGTACCTGAAAAGCTTCCTTTTATGGCGACCTCCTGCTGCCCGGCATGGTCCATGATGGCAAAAAAGCTCTTCCCGGACAATGCAAAGTGCATCTCAATGGCACTTACTCCGATGGTCCTTACAGGACGTCTGCTTAAAAAGAAATATCCAAACTGCAAGGTGGCATTTATCGGACCATGCTCAGCCAAAAAGCTTGAAGCAAGCCGCAGGACTATAAGAAGTGATATAGATTTTGTGCTTACCTTTGAAGAAGTCATGGGTATGTTTGAAGCAAAAGAGGTTGACTTTACCACCCTTCCTGAGATAGACTCTATGCACGGAGGAAGTGCTGACGGAAGAGGCTTCGCGGTAAGCGGAGGAGTTGCCAAGGCTGTGGTCAACTGTATCAAGGAGACCCATCCTGAAATGGAGGTCAAGGTAGCAAGTGCCCAGGGTCTTGAGGAATGCCGTACCCTCCTTTTGCAGGCCAAGGCGGGTAAGTTTAATGGTTACCTGCTTGAAGGCATGGCATGCCCGGGCGGCTGTGTAGCCGGTGTCGGAACTATCCAGCCTATCGCGAAATCCAAGGGTGCTGTTGCAAAGCACCAGTCAGTTTCCACTAATGCGCATGCTACAGCTAACGTATATCAGGATATGCTCCATGCTCTTGAGGAAGAT
This sequence comes from Eubacteriales bacterium, assembly GCA_030531385.1. Lineage (GTDB taxonomy): Bacteria > Bacillota > Clostridia > Lachnospirales > Lachnospiraceae > Avilachnospira. The sequence continues at coordinate 42,900 of JAUNNP010000003.1, read as the reverse complement.
GATCTTAAGTCACCTGACTTAAAGGAGCTTGAAGCTGCTGCCGCCGTAAAGTAAGCCGGCAGCATTTACAGCAAATTAATATTTGGTTTGATCTGACCCGGAAGGATTCTGACGGAAAAGACAGGACGCTGAATGAGAAATCCCGGACATATTTGTCGCGGGTATGGAAACGTTGTGATAATAATTCTTTATCCCGGCGACCATGTTTAATTACTGCATTTATATCCCTGTCCGGATCGCTTCGGACAGGGATTTTATTTTTATAGTATATGGAGACAGACAGGTATGAATGAAAGAGTAGCGATCATAGCTATCGTCGTTGAAAAAGGCGGAGATGTAAACAGGTTAAATGACATACTTCACGATTATCGTGAGTGCATCATAGGACGCATGGGGATTCCTTATGAAAAGCGCGGTATTTCACTGATATCCATCGCTGTAGACGGCCCATCAGACAAGATCAGTGCCTTAAGCGGAAAGCTTGGCATGGTGGACGGCATCACCGCAAAGGCCGTATATTCAAAGCTTCCGGAATAAAAATGTAAAACTTAAAAGATTGGAGATAAAAACATGAAAATCAGAGACTTATTCTTAGTATCATCACTTGTGCTCTCAGCAGCGCTCTTTACAGGCTGCTCCGGTTCTGCACAGCAAACTGCCGCAGCTCCGGCTGCGACTACTGTCGCTGAGACTACTGCAGCTGAGACCGGGGCAGCTGAAGGCGTAACAGTACGTATCGGAGCAATGAGCGGTCCTACTGCAATCGGTATGGTCAAGCTTATGAATGATAATGAAGAAGGAAGCACAGTAAATACTTATGAGTTTGCCGATCTTGCTACCGAAGCATCAGCTATGGTAACTCCTCTTGCACAGGGTGAGCTTGATATCGCAGCAGTTCCTGCAAACCTCGCTGCAACTCTCTACAGCAAGACAAATGGCGGTATCCAGGTACTCGCTGTAAACGCACTGGGTGTACTCAACCTTCTTGAGCGCGGTGAGGAGCTTCAAAGCATTAAGGATGTAGCAGGCAAAACTGTATATATGACCGGTCAGTCTGCAGTTCCTGAGTATACAGTTCGTTATATCCTCACAAGCAACGGTATCGATCCTGACAATGACGTTGATATCCACTGGTGTGCAGATACAACAGAGGCTCTTTCCTTCCTTAAGGAAACTGAGGGTGCTATCGCTATCCTCCCGCAGCCATTTGCTACAGCAGCAAAGGCACAGGTCGAGGACTTAAGAGTAGTGCAGGACCTTAATGAGGCATGGGCTGAGCTTGGTACTGACTGCAATATTACAACAGGTGTCACCGTAGTCCGCAAGGCATTTGCCGAGGAGAACCCTGAGGCAGTAGAGGCCTTCCTTAAGGAGTATGCAGATTCCGTTGCCTATACAGCAGATGATGCTGCAGGTGCTGCGCAGCTTATCGAGAAATATGGTATTATAGCTAAGGCTGCAGTTGCTGAAAAGGCTCTTCCGGGCTGCCATATCGTATGCATTACAGGCAGCGAGATGAAGACCGCTCTTGAAGGCTTCCTGCAGGTAGTTTTTGACCAGAAAGCAGAGGCTGTAGGCGGTGCTATGCCGGGTGCTGATTTCTACTACGGTGCTGAATAATTTTAGTTTACAAAAATTAGCTTTGACAAAAGATTGAAGAACGATAAGTCAAAATTTAAAAATGTAATTGAAAAGGCAGGGGCAGTGCTGTTTGCACTGCTCCTTTGGCAGCTTGCTGCAATGATAATCGACAGCAGCATACTTATCGTAACTCCTGTTCAAACATTAAAAAGACTTTTTACCATATGGATGGAGCCCGGATTTTTTAAGACGGTCTGCTTCACCTTCTCGCACATATTCCTGGGATACTTTATCGCGATTTGTCTGGGTATACTGCTGGCCTTTGCCGCAGCCCGCCTGCATCTTGTCGAAACACTTTTATGGCCCTTTGTCATAGCTATCCGCTCGGTGCCTGTTGCTTCGATGGTCGTCATTTTCCTTATATGGGTATCCGCGAGAAATCTCTCGGTGATCATCTCCTTCCTCGTTGTATTTCCCGTAGTTTACAACAATATCCTTTCCGGACTGAAAAACGTAAACCATGACATGGAGGAAATGGCATCAGTATTTAACTTAAGTCCTATACGCAAGCTCAAATATATCACGCTTCCGCAGATACGCTCATACCTGCTGTCAGCTGCCGGAGTCACGGCCGGTATGGCCTGGAAGGCCGGTGTAGCGGCAGAGATCATAGGTACGCCTCCTGAATCAGTGGGAAAAATGATCTATCAGTCAAAGATTTGGCTGGATACCGATGATCTCCTGGCCTGGACCCTTATCCTGGTCATATTAAGTGTAATATTTGAACGAGTCTTTACTTCAATATTAAAGGGCCTGCTTAAATGAACGACATCATTATCAACAAAATTTCAAAAAAATTTGATGCCCAGACAGTCTTCTCAGACTACTCTGCTGTTATTTTGGCAGGCAAAATACACCATCTCACAGGCCCGTCAGGCACCGGAAAGACAACGCTTCTCCGCATGCTCATGAAGCTTGAAATGCCGGACCTCGGAACCATAAGCGGCATACCCGCTAATATAGGCGCCGTATTTCAGGAAAACCGCCTTATAGAGGACCTGAGCGTTGCGGAAAATATTTCTCTCGTAATTCCCGGGCGCGCAGACCGCGGTATCATAGAGTCTCACCTTAACAAGATAGGTCTCGAAGACTGCATCGATAAAAAGGTATCTGAACTCAGCGGCGGTATGAAGCGGCGCGTTTCCATCGTGAGAGCAGTGCTCTATCCATGTGAGCTGCTGCTTTTCGATGAACCATTCACCGGGCTTGATGATAAGGCTATAGAGATCACATCCGGCTATATACTCTCTGAGCTTAAAGGAAGGACCTGCGTTGTCGCCAGTCACATATCAGACAGCAAGCTGCTCAAAGATCCCGTAGTCATTCCCGTGCAGTGCTGATACTGACTGCATCTTGTCATCTATATAGATATCCGCGAATATCTTGCGTGAATCTCCGCCGTACTTTTCAATGACCTCAGGGAGATTCTCATTGACCGCATCAAAAAACAGTCCATGCGCCGCGCACCATCTTACGGCACGTCTTAAATGCTTGTCTGACCTGCAGGTCCAGAGTATCACCCTGTCTCCAAACTTCTCTGCATTTCTGAGTGTCCTTATAAGTTCCTCATTTGCCCTGCCAATAAAAGGATACTTGTCCTCGCAAAGTGTTCCGTCAAAATCTACTGCTATGATCATGTTCTGCCTCTCTTTCTGTTTGACTGATGTCTTTTTCCGTTTCTTTTGATGCCTTAATAATAATTTTTTTAAAGTCCCAAAAAACTCCCTTTCAACCGTTTTCGGAAAAGTTTTCGAAAAAAAGTCTCAAAAATTATTAAAATTTTGAAGCTCATGGCAGTAATTTTGAAAAATCAAATCTAATTTTTTTTGAATTATGTGTCCAATAATGCTATGATATTTAGTACCTGCTTATCCTGTGCCTGTATCCGGTACACGGTTTAAGATCAAAATTTTATTTTACGGAGGTAATATGAATACTTATCCAAACGCAAAGGGCGGAGCACAAAAATTATATAAGTCTTATATAATTTATATAATAGCCGCCATAATAACCATTATCGCATCCATAGCTACGATCAGCGGTATACTTCTCGCAAATTCAGATGCGGCATATCAGACTTCCGAAGTCGGTATTTTTACAGGGGTTTCTGCAACCATAGCCCTTGTCGGCGCTTTTGTTACGATTGCGGCAGGTATACTCCAGATACTTGGCATCCTTCAGGCATCAAAAGATGAAGATTCATTTAAGACAGCTCTGATCATATTTGTTCTCTCCATCATCGTTTCATGCCTTGCCGGAATAGAAGCGCTTTCCGGCTTGAAGGCCATCTTTACCACGGTTTCCACCGTCCTTATGACAGCTTCCGGTCTGCTCACCATCAAAGGCTTCTGCAAGCTTCTTGAAGAAAGAGGGGCAGAAAAAACAGCACAGCTTGGACATAAGCTTGAGAAGCTGGCCATCGTAATTATGGTCATAAAGGTCGCAATAGACCTCGTATCTCTTGCTTTGCCGCTCGCTGCAGCACTGCTTGTTGTTGTATATCTTGTTATTTATATGATTTTCTATTTCAGGATGCTGGGCTTCTTAAAGCGAACTGCCGTACATATGACAGACTGAAGCACTAATAAAAGAACCTCCGGGGATATTTCTTCCCCGGAGGATTTTTTTGACTGTTGAATTCATATAAGATCATTTGGATGTGAAAGAAGTATATCCACTACCTCACGCCAGTTATCAAGTATTACCTTTCCGACCTCAGGATCGTACATCGTTCCGATGTTTTTCTCAATTTCCTCACGGCATCTGTCAATGCTGTAAGCCTGGCGGTAAGCGCGCCTCGTCATCATTGCATCTATAGAATCGGCTATAAAGATGATCCGCGCTCCTATAGGTATCGCATCTCCCTTAAGTCCATCGGGATAGCCTGTTCCGTCATATCTTTCATGGTGGTGCAAAACAATGTCGGCAGTGATCTGAAGACTGTTTGCATGAGAAAGGATCTTTGCACCCTGTATCGAATGCTGCTTCATGATTTCAAACTCTTCATTGTTAAGACCCTTCGGCTTTAAAAGAATCTCATCGGGAATGCTGATCTTTCCTATATCATGCATCAGTGATGCTATCTCGACCTGACGGATATATGTTTCCGGAAGTCCAAGCTTTTCGGCTGCCATTATCGCTATCTGCTTTACTCTCGCAGAATGCTCCACAGTAAGCTCGTCCTTCGTCTCAATAGTGTTTATTATGCAGCGGATTATCTCCTTATATTCCTCTACAAGATCAAAGCTCTCATAATTCTTGCTTCCTCGCTTATTGCTGTACATATTAACGTCAGCATCCTGCTTCCAGTCACTTATGGTCCTGAAATGACCGGATACAGTCCTGTAGCTGCTTTCGCCGTGTGCAATAGAAAGCTTACAGACCGCAGTCTCATTATATTTATTCATCCACTGCTGCATCCTGGACATATATGGAACAAGACCGCTCTCAACAACATCCATGATAACAGTAAATTCGTCTCCGCCGATCCTGAAGCACCTTCCGCCGTCAGCACCGAGAGTCTCTGTTATACATTTTGCCGCATTTGCGATAAGCTCGTCTCCTGCGTTATGGCCATAGGTATCATTTGTCACCTTAAGTCCATTGAGATCGAGCATTATCATACAGGCATCGGGATGCTTTTCCGGATTTCCCTCGATCTCCATGAGATATTTTTCGAATGCACGTCTGTTCTCAAGACCGGTAAGCTCATCGGTGTTTAACTCATCCTCAAGTATGCGTATGCGTTCAGCTCTTACAGCACTGTTCTGCATATCGCTGGCATTCGAAAAGATGGCAATAATTATAAGTATTCCAAAGAAAATGGATATGCCGGTAAGCATGACAGCCCTGTAAAGCGGACCGCCTCCGAACCAATAGGTTATAAGAGCCGATATGGTACATATAAACAAAACAACATAGCCCCTGAACAGGCCTGCAGTCCAGTCGGAATTACCTTCGGTGCGCATTTCCTCCCAGGCTGTGGTGCAGCCTGCAATAATTGTAATAACGATCGCCATATGGCTGATAAACAGGCTGTTGTTCAGCTTTACAAGACCCAGAACCGCCAGCAGCAGCCTTATAATTATGACCGCATAATTTATTGCTATAGCCCGGTCAAGCTCCTTATGCTTCCTGTGGCAGGTATTTGCCGAGTAGTACATGGCAGGGATCGGAAAAGCAAAAAACAGTATATATGAAGCAAGCTCCGCTATCTCCGGATTGAGCGGTGTAAGATAGACCAGCGGAGAATCGCAAAAGGCCCATAAAACCGCTATAAGCGCAAAGGCAATAAGATTTATGAGACGAATATCGTAATGCTTCTTAATAAGAAAGAAGCACTCCGCTCCGATAAGTACGACCAGACACAGAAACAGTGCCGATATATTGATGACCGTCATGATCTCGGCAGACAACATCGTAATGATAATGTCTATCATAGTGCCTGCCTTTACCTCTTCAAGGACATATTCCTTCTGTCCGGTATTATATATCGTGATTTTAAGATCTATGTCCCTGTCGGAATTGGTCTTTACGATCGTAGTTCCCGTGATCCTCAGTATACGCGAGATCCAGGAGCGGTTTACTGAAAAGATCTGTTTTTCATCTATGCCGACTTCAATGCTCTGCCTGAGCGGATTAAATAAAATAGCGTCAGTATGTGTTTCGGCATATACAAAATGCTTGGAGAAGGTAATGGACGCGCCCTCTGCCGGAGCAGTGTACGGAAGATCGGCGTCAGCATTTACCACATTGCCCGCTTCATCTGTAACGACCCAGTTGCTGTTTATATAATTGGATCTATTGTATACATGGTAGTTGTCATTTCTCCAGCTGTTTCCAAACAGCAGGATAGAAATAAAAGCAATAACGACAAATAAAAGCAGGACCAAAACTGATTTGTACTGCTTTCCGGATGAATTTTTCAAATAAGAATTATTGCTATTCATGTGATACTGCCATGGGATGTTATGCTGCCATAGGATGTTCTGCCCTCCGGCCGGATCAGATACTACCTATACGATTATATCCCATTAAAAAGCAATTAGGCAATAGTGCGTTATTACCCAAATTCTTACCCAATTCTTAATTTATTTCGCTTTGTCTCGCCTTAACCTCATTAGTCTGTTTAACATCCAGGGTCTCATTCATGCTTCCTGTGCGATATCCCATAAGGTCAAGCGTTACATATGAGAAGCCATATCCCTTAAGACTGTCATATATAAGACGTCTTGTTTCTTCCGGCATTATCCTCTCAAACTCGTCCGGAGTCACTTCTATCCGGGCAAGCTTACCATGAATACGCACCCGCAGCTGTCTGAAGCCAAGATCCATAAGAAGCTGCTCCGCCTTTTCAACCATACCGAGCTTTTCCTCATCTATCTTCTCTCCGTAAACAAAACGCGAAGCAAGGCATGCAAATGAGGGCTTGCTCCAGGTAGGGAGTCCGAGCTCTTTTGAGAGTATGCGTATTTCTTCCTTATAAAGCTCAGCCTTTCTTAAGGGGCTTGCCACTCCCAGCTCCTTTACCGCAATAAGTCCCGGGCGGTAGTCGCCGTTATCATCCATATTAGAGCCCTCGGCAACAACAGCTATTCCATTTTCCCTTGCTGTATCGATAAGCTGCCTGAAAAGCTCATGCTTACAGAGATAGCACCGGTTTGGAGGATTATCCCTGAAGCCCTCTACATTAAGCTCATCGGATTCAACCACGAAGTGGCGAATGCTGCCTGCGGCGCAGTAATCCTTTGCCTCGTTAAGCTCCCTCTCCGGAAATGAACAGGATTTTGCGGAGATAGCTATGACATTCTCCTTTCCAAGAGCATCTATCGCCGCCCTTAAAAGAAAAGTCGAATCCACACCTCCGGAAAAAGCAACTGCAACACTGCCATAGCCCTTAAGCACTTCCATAAGTCTCTCATATTTCTCATGAACCTTATCCATAACATATTTACCTCTGAAATTTATACTCATTTTACATTGTCTATTGAAACAGTAGGTTTAATTATAGAGAAGCCTTATTCAAATGTCAACGATGGCTGTCTTTGCTGATAATTGAAAAAAAATGCCTCTTTCAAAATGTTGACAAATTATCGTTGACAAATAGAAAAACACTTGTTAGAATAACGCCTATCAATTAACTAGGTTTGGTGGTATTTGAAAACCGCCGGAAGATAAAGAACAAGGAGTCCACAATTATGAAGATTTATGAGAAGATTTCGGACCTTATAGGTTCAACACCATTGGTAAAGATCAGCAATTATTCATCATTACGTAATCTCGAGGCCCGGATAGTTGTCAAGGTAGAGTCATTCAACCCGGCGGGTTCAGCAAAGGACAGGATCGCCAAGGCAATGATCGAAGATGCCGAGGCAAAGGGCATTCTTAAGCCCGGAGCAGTTATAATAGAGCCAACAAGCGGAAACACAGGTATCGGCCTTGCGGCTGTTGCTGCGGCAAGAGGCTACAGAGCTATCCTTACCATGCCTGAGACCATGAGCGTTGAGCGCCGCAATCTTCTCAAGGCTTATGGTGCCGAGATCGTTCTTACTGACGGAGCAAAGGGTATGAAGGGCGCTATTGCAAAGGCTGAGGAGCTTGCAGCATCCACACCCGGCAGCTTTATCCCGGGACAGTTCGTAAACCCGGCCAACCCTGCGGCACATTTTGCAACCACAGGCCCTGAGATCTGGAATGATACAGACGGCAAGGTAGATATCTTTGTAGCAGGTATCGGTACCGGCGGAACCATCACGGGCGTAGGTGAATATCTTAAATCAAAGAACCCGGATGTAAAGGTCGTAGCTGTTGAGCCCGCCACCTCACCTGTACTTTCAAAGGGCACACCGGGACCACATAAGATCCAGGGTATAGGCGCAGGCTTTGTTCCTGATACGCTCAACACCTCAGTTTATGATGAGATCATCACAGTAGAAAATGACGATGCATTTGCAACAGGTAAGGCTGTCGCAAGAGAGGATGGCATTCTCGTAGGTATTTCATCAGGCGCAGCGCTCTGGGCAGCCACTGAGCTTGCCAGGAGACCTGAGAATAAGGGCAAGCTTATCGTAGCCCTTCTTCCTGATACAGGTGAGCGTTATCTTTCAACCCCTATGTTTGCTGACTGATATATGCGAAAGGCCGCGGACCTTTAAGTCCGCGGCCTTTTAAATTCAGATGACATAATCCCCCGAAGAATAGTCCCTGCTCTGATCGATAATATCCTGAAGCGTGATATTATCTACATAGTCACTGATCACCTTATAAAGGCCCTGCCACACCGGAAGTGTCTTGCAGTCAGCAGCCCTCTCGCATCCTGCCGGATTATTCTCAAGACATGGAATAGGGGCAATGCTGCCCTCAGTAAGTCTCAGTATCATGCCGACAGTGCATTTATCGGGTTTAATGTTCAGTCTGTAGCCCCCCTGATAACCTCTGTTGGTCTGGAGTATGTCTGTTCCATTAAACATAGGCACTATCTGCTCCAGATATTTCTTGGATATATTCTGACGTAGTGCCACGTCCTTGAGTGCTATAAAGCCTTCATTTCCATGTTCTGCAAGATCAAGCAGAAGGCGCAGCGCATATCTTCCTTTAGTTGAGATCTTCATAATGAATCCCCTTCCTCTTCATCTATGCCCCATAATACCATAGAATTAGTAGGCTTTCAAGAATCCATATCCGCCTTGATCGTATCGTGCAAAACCTTCGCGGCAAGCCTTGAACCATGAATCGAGGCATGACCTCCGTCGACATAGTACATGTCAAGCTCAGGATGAGCCTTGCTGTAATCCCACCAATATTCACCAACGGGTGCCAGCAAAGCACCGATCTCAGAAGCAATGCTGCGTCCGGCAGCATTCATGCGGTCCTGATACTCAGGCGCAGTCTTTTTCGCCCAGGTCATATATATGACAGGCCTGCTGCCGGCCTTCTGTATAAGCTTATTCAGCTTGCGCACAGAGGCAAAATAAGTTTCCTCTTTCTGAAAAGGCTGTCCGTACTCCTGAAGCACGACATAATCATAGTGCCCGTAAAGGATATTAAACTTGACCTCAGGCTCCTCAGTATGACGCAGCAGTGTCCACTTTCCGTGGGCGATCATGGTCACGTCACACTCGATGCTCTCCTGTCTGAAAAGCCCGGCCATAAGGTCGGGCATGTTGTTAAAATATGTGTGGCTGTTTCCTATAAATAAAACTCTCATAATGTTTACATCCGGTTATCCATTGACACGTTCTGTAAGAATCTTGTATTCTCCTGTTTCAGCGTTGATGACACGCATATAGGTGGAAACGCGTTTATATGCTTCGCGCCAGCCTATATCAGCTTCCTCGGCCCTCAGCTCATAGTTGTCTCTGATAAAAATATCTCCGTCGACAAGCTCTGTGACCTCGGCATTGTAGCGTATCTCCGGTTCTCCTCCGCTTACGGTCTCATACCCCTCAGCTATAGGAACAAAGATTCCCTCGTTATCATAATAACCGATCCATCCGGTAGTATCATTTACAGCTGCCGTATTGGGAATTCCTTCCGTTTTTCTGAACTCACCGCTCACAATTATGAATGCCGGAGTCTTCGAAAGCATAATCAGATCATCGCCCTCCCCGGATGCTTTTTCATCCGGTTTTTCCACAGCCTTACTTTCCTTATCAGTCTCGCCGGCTTCCGCTGACTCGCTCTCTTTTTCTGTCTCGGACTCGGTCTCCTTAACAGTCTCAGCCGGGTTTTGCCCTGCCGCCTTTGCCTCGGGAACGTCATCAGCATTTACCGCGGTAAGACTTCCCGGCACTTCCGGATCCGCTGTCATAAAATAAGCTCCCGAATAAAAATGACCGGTTCCCTCATAAAATCCGAGGCCAATATAAATCTTTCCATCCTGCGCAAGGAACTGATCAACATTGCCATAGGCTGAATTTATCTCACCAAGGCCCGGAATCGTCCCAAGCTCGGTCTCAGAATCCCCGGAGAGCTTATGACTCCAAAGCGCATTGGTGTATCCTTCCTCACCATCCGCAATCGATTCGTAAATAATATTATCCCCGCAAATGCCAATATAGCAGGCGATCTGAGCCTCCTGGCTGATGGATTCAAGAAGCTTTCCATCCTTTATCACATCAAGGCGCAGTGCCTGCGAACTCCTGTCAAAGTTTGAGATGACCGCCAGATCACCCTCAGCTCCGCAAAGGCTTGCGCCGCTATAGGTCTCAACAGCATTTCCCTGCATATCCTTTAAAATAACACAGGAATCTCCGTCCTCATCCTGCTCCTGAAGCAGCAGATATTCTCCCGAAAGCACGATCGCGCCATAACCATTATCCGCAAAAAGCTCGCTTATCTCACCTGTCTCAGTGTCATAGGTACATATAGTAGATGGTCCGGTGTAAATATCCACATAATTTCCCCACAGCTCAGGCTCATTCATGCTTTCGAGCTCAGGCTGTCTGAAATATACCTTGCTTCCGGCTTTGGTAAAATGACCGCCGTTATTTATTATTTCTGTAAATGCTTCCGCTGCCTCTTCTGTGACCTTCGCATCTTCATTTTCTGCAGCCTCAGTCTCTGAAGAAGGCTCCTCAGCATTGGCGGTATCAGCTTCCGCAGCCGATACCTCACTATCTGCAGAACTCTCTGCAGCTGCGCTTCCACCTGTCGCGCCACCTGCGGTATTTCCCGCTCCGGTTCCGCAGCCTGCAAGAACTGCTGCCATAATGGCACAGATACCAAGGCTGCACAAATTGTGCTTTTTCATAACGATCTTACCTTATCCTTCAGATCCGAAATCACTTCTTCTTTTTATCTTCTGCTGCCGTACACTCTGTAAGTATACTGTAATCCTTGGTCTTTGTATTGATCACACGGTTGTAGCTCGAGACCCTGATAAATGCCGGACGCCAGCCGACATCTGCGGATTCATGCCTCTGCTCATAGTTGTCGAGAATAAAAATGTCACCGTCAACCAGCTCTGTGACCTCAGTTCTATAGCGCCTGTTGTCGCCAAGATCCTGGATGCCATACCCCTCAGCCACTTCAACAAAGGAACCGTTTGGATCATAATATCCAAGTGCTCCGTTTTTATCGCTGACACCGGCTGTTCCCGGGATTCCTTCAGTCATTTTAAACTCGCCGTTTATTATGGTAAATGCAGGTGTTGCCGTGATCTGGTCATTTGCAGCGTCCCCGGCATCAGCCTCCGAGGCTGTTTCGGTATTTGTCTCATTATCTGCCTTGGTTCCGGCAGCTATAGTCTCTGCTGTGGTCTCTGCAGCTGTCTCTGCCGCTGTCTTAGCTGCGGTTTCCGTCTCCTGCTCTTTTACGGTTGTTTGAATATCGGATCTTGCCCTTACTGCCTTAAGGCTGTCGGACTTTGACGGGTCGGCGCTGATATAGTAGGCTCCTGCATAATTATATGCAGTCCCGCCATAAAAGCCCAGACTCAGATATATATTTCCGTCCTTTGAAAGAAACTGGTCGATCCTTCCTGAGGCAGCCTCCATATCTCCAAAGTCCGGCAGCTCACCCAGCATGAAGCTCCTGTCAGTTCCCGCCTCATGGCTCCAGATCTCACTTGTGACCGTATCCTCCACCATGGTGACGGTCTGGTAAATGATATATTTACCGCTTATTCCGACAAGCCTGTAAAGCACTGCATCCGAAGTTATGGAATCTATATACTTGCCATCGCTGATAATATTAAGTGTGATCCCGCTTGATTCCGTATTGTTCACTGCCAGCACAACGATATTTCCGGAAGCGCCGCAGATCGTCACATCGTCATAGCTTTCTATGCTTCTTCCCTCAAGGTCCATCTTTTTAACACTGACCTTGTCATTAGCTCCCTGCTCCTGAAGCAGCAGATAACCGCCTGAAAGAGCAATCGGGCCGTATCCGTTTGCATCCTTGAACAGTTCTTTTACATTTCCTGTCTTTGGATCATATTCACAGATAGCGGACGGTCCTGTATAGATATCAGCATAATTGCCCCAAAGTGCCGCAGTATTAAGGCTCTTAAGCTCAGGGCTCCTGAAATATACCTTTCCGTCAGCTTTTACAAAATGTCCGCCATTATTATAAATTCCGGTCTCTTCCTCAACAGACTTTTCTTCCGGCTTTTCCGAAGCAGCTGCCGCGTTCGAAGCTGCGGCCCCGGCATTTGCAGATGCAGCTCCGGTGCCGGCTGCTGACGCGCTCGTGCCGTTTGCTGACGCATCTGCTGCCGCGGTCGTTGCCGCTGCGGCAGTTCCGGAGCTTGCAACTCCGCCGGTGACACTGGCTGACCCTCCGTTGGTAGTAGTAACAGTGCCTCCCACAACTACACCGCAGCCTGTCAGCACAAGCACTGCAAGCGCGCAAAGTCCAATTTTGTACAGTTTAAAATTTTTCATATTACTTCTCTGCTTTCTGAATTTATAGTAACCTTCAGTCCATCAAAGTATTTTACCACTTTATGAATACATTTTCATCTATTATTGAATCTCTCAAAGCATCGGCATGATGTAGTTTACCCATATAGCACTGATGGGCATGACTATTATCATCGCCGGGATCATATCCGCAATGGGAAATTCCTTTACCTTAGCCACTCTAAGCCCGGTAGCGAGCAGGATAAAACCACCGCAGGCCTTGAAGTCATTTATCATGGCGGGTGTTGTAAGCGGGTAGATCACGGAAGCAAGCATAAACAGCGATGTATATATAATGATCTGAGGTACTGCAATGATCGCGGTCACAGCGCCAAGGCTGCAGGCAAAAATAAAGGCCGTAAAGAAATCCAGCACCGATTTGGATAAAAGTATCGTGGCGTTTCCCGTCATTCCGGCGTCGATGCAGCCATAGATGCCGGTTCCGCTCGAGCAAAAAAGCACCATTGCCGTTACCAGCAGCGAAACATCGACCTTGTCATTCCTTCCGATACCCAGCATTTCCAGCGGCTTTCCGAGCAGCATGCCCACGCTGCTTATCTTCTCTCCGAGATGAATGGAAAGACCTATGACCGTGCCGAGGATCACTGCCATCATTACCGCAGGCATGTTTTCCATATTTCCTATTGATGAGATACCCATGCCGAGCGCACAGATGCCGAATATCGAATTAAGAGCTTCGGTAAATTTGTCATTAAATCTGCTTCCAAAGATCGCGCCGGCAATGCCACCGAGTGCTACCGCCAGCACATTCGCGATGACTCCTATCATAACGTTCCTCCAGGTTTATCCGTAATCACGCCATCGGTACGACGCTTCCGCCGTAAGGCACGACATACACGCTCTTTCCCGTAAAATCAATGTGCTTCATGAGTTCATCGATGTCCGTGTAAGGCTCCATACCCATGGGTACAGCCGTCTCCGGCTCGATAGTCGTAAGTGTAAGGCAGCGGCCCTTTGCGAGATTCTCTACCGTAAGATAGAAGATAAATCCACCTATTGTAAAGTCAGCGCGAAGTGCAGGGTCCAGGCGGCCCTCCTTAAGAGGCTCGAGCCATGCCGTATAGTCAGGCGCACCGCAGCCCTCAGGACACTTGCAGAGCCAGATCATCTCGCCGCCCTCCTTCATGGCACGCATGCCGTTAAGCATACCCTTGCAGCCCTGGTAGAGGTTCATATCCTTAGGTGCGCCGCCCGTGGAAACAATGACCACATCAGCCTGATGATCGATAGGCTTTTCGTAGCACTTCCTCTGATAATCGCAGCTGGCCGCCCAGGCCTCATGCAGCTTTCCGCAGAAAAGTCCGCTGTGCTTTCCGCTTGCGGCCACTACTATGTTTACTGAGAATGCTACATCCGCGAGTGCAGCTGCCTCATCCATGTCCTCGTGGATCGGATTTTCATCAAGCAGGCAGCAGCCCACTCTCGCATCAGAATGCGCTATGTTCGGGTCAAGTGCTCTCTCATGATTCTCCCTTATGGTATCTCTGCTGCTGACGCCCGGAAGTATGCTCTTTCTTCCGCCGCCAAAGCCTGCCATCATGTGATGGACCGTACCCGCAACCACGATGGTCTTGCGGCCGACGATAAGCGGATTTACTCTTACATGAGTGCCCCTTGAGGTCTCGCCTATATAGGTGCACTCGATATCGCAGTTATGGTCGATCACCTCACAGCGCTCATACATGAAATCACCTGCGATGATCTTCTTCTCAGCCTCTGTCGAATTGCGGTGCGTGCCGGTAGCTATAAGAATGATAATATTCTCAAACGGAACGTCCATCTCCTCATTAAGATAATGACCAAGTATAGTAAGGACATCGCCCTGGCGCATCCAGCTTCTCGTGATATCGGACACCACTATGGTGACCTTATCTTCTGCAGCAATTATGCTTTTAAGCGGTCCGCAGCCAATAGTCTCCTTCTCAAGACCGTTTATGAGCGCCTCCTTAAGGTCCGGAAGCTCGTACATCTCCTCCGGATCGATATATTCGATCGAAGCCGCTCCCTTTATTGGGATATCGACCATCTCGGTTCCGTATTTAAGTTTAGCTATATGGTCCATGTTCATCCTTTCTTTCTGAATACATTTGCCAAACGACAATCGAAGTATCCGCGGTCATCGGGATGAGCATAATCACACTTATCTCGATGCGTTAGAAGTTCTTTGAATCTGCTTTGACATCGGATTTTAAATATTATCACTATTTCGATGTCACAACCTTGCCATCACCAACTCAAAGCGCATCGGATTAAAACATTCTCTATTTTTTCGATGCCGCAGCACTGAAGTTACTGGCTAAAATGTCATCGCAAACGCCGCTAATATGTTTTTTCGATGCCGCAGCATCACAGTTACTTCAGGAACAGCACACTGAAAATGATGAGTGCCGCCAGGACCAGTACGACCGCGATGTCACGCCAGGTGAACGGATAGTCCTTGTAGCCGCTCTTGATAGTCCTAAGTGCGAAGCCCCGCATCTCTGCCGACATAGCACTATTATCCACCTTTTTGAGCGAGGATACAAGCAGCGGAACGCAAAGAGGCGCGATCAGCTGCATTTTACGAATGATATTTTTCGTATCAAAGTCCACTCCGCGGGCCTTCTGCGCATCCTGGATGTCGTGGAACTCTGTGGTGAATATCGGAACGAAACGGAAGGCTGTCGTCACGATAAATGCATAACGGTAGGGCAGGTGGGCCTTCTTTACAAGTGCGTTGCAAAGGTCGTTCATCTGCGTGATGGCAAAGAGCAGCATGAGCGGAAGCATGGCCGCAACGACGCGAAGCGAAAGCAGCAGAGCGCTTATAAGTCCGCCGGTAGTAAATACGCAAAAGCCTGCGATAACAAGCAGCGGGTCTCCGCTCCTTACGAAGAGGAGCTGGATCACAAACATCAGCATTCCTATAATGATGAGTGTCTTCGTGAGCCTGACTGCCCGGTCGCCGAGTCCGGAAGAATATGAAATAAGTATCATCAGCACGATGAAGCCCACCTCACCGAGCACATTGTTGCAGAGAATAGCAGCAACGCCGTACATGAAGGCCGCAGCAAGCTTTATTACCGGATTTAATTTATGAAGGAAGGAATCTCCCGGAACATAATTAAGTAAGTTCATCAGTCGCCCTCCTCTACATTGATATTCATCGAGTAAAGTGCCGCAAACATCCCCTCCACGGTATAGATGTCCCTGAAGCGGTCTCCGAAGCGGAGCGCAAGCTCGGGGATCTGAGCCGGCAGTACGCGCGCGCTCTTAAGGAGAGGCGCATCCTTCATGATCTGATTGGTAGGACCATCTCCCATGAGTGTACCGTGGTTAAGCACAAGCACCCTCCTGGCATAGGACTGAACGAGTTCCATATCATGGCTTACCATAAGAACAGTAATGCCCTTTTCCTGATTAAGCTTTGTAACATAATCCATGATATGTGTGCACTCGAGATAATCAAGTCCTGTGGTCGGCTCGTCGAGTATGAGGAGCCCCGGCTCGCAGGCAAGCACGCCGGCAAGCGCAATACGCTGCCTCTCTCCGCGGCTCCTCGAAAATGGGAACCACTCGGGGTCAAGTGAAAAAGTCTCGAGGGCAGCATTTACATGCTCATAAATCTTATCCTTGGGCCAGCCCTGGGCCTTCATGCTGAAGGCGATCTCGTCACGCACCGTGTTCTCGCAGATCTGGCGGTCCGGGTTCTGAAAGAGGAAGCCACAGTCCTTTGCAAGCACAGAAGAAGGCGTGGTCTGAGTATCCTTGCCGTTAAGATACACATGTCCCCCGGTAGGCTGCAGGAGTCCGTTCGTAAGACGGCTTATCGTGCTCTTTCCCGCACCGTTCGCGCCGATAAGGGCCACAAACTCGCCCTTTTTGATATGGAAGCTTAAGTTTTTGATGGTCTCGCGCTCCCTTGTATATCCGAAGCTGACATTTTCAAAACGGATCATATGCGAAGCACCTCCCTCACCATCTTCTCTGCCTCGTCAACGGTAAGTGTTACTTCTCCGCTGTAAATGCCGGCTGCGATAAGTCTTGACGAAAGCTCCGCCACTCTCGGTATGTTGATGCCGAGGTCCTTGAAGGTATCTATCTTTGAGACCATGTCATTGGGAGTGCCGAAGAACTCAAGCTTTCCTTTATTTAAAACCACCAGATGCTTAACGTACTCGCAAAGAAGCATGATCTTCTGCTCTACGATAACAACGGTGATACCTTTTTCTCTGTTAAGCTTTGTGAGCAGATCGAAAATATCGCGGCTGCTCTCCGGATCAAGCTCGCCCGTGGGCTCGTCCAGAATGATATATTTGGGCTCAAGCGCCAGAATGGAGGCAATCGCCACCTTTTGCTTCTGTCCGCCCGAAAGACTCGAGATCTCACGCTCGCGCAGGTCCTCTATGCCGAGCTCCTTAAGGACCTTTTTAAGTCTCGCGCCTATTTCCTCATGGGGAATGCCGAAATTCTCAAGTCCGAAGAGTATCTCATCCTCAACTATCGAGGCCACCATCTGGCTGTCGATATCCTGAAATACCTCTCCGACCGAAAGCGCAAATTCCTCGGCCTCGTGCTCCACGGTATCCTTGCCGTCGATCAATATCTCGCCGTAGAAATCGCCCTTTATCTTCTGCGGGATAATGCCGTTAAGCGCAAAAGTCAGCGTGGTTTTACCCGCGCCGCTCGTACCTGTTATTCCGACAAAATCGCCATCGGCGATCTCAAGATTAAGTCCTGAGATCGCCTCTGTTTTGCTGTTTTGATATTTAAATCCGAAATTTTTTATGGAAATCATTGGCTTTTCCTAAAGTCTTACTCCGCGTCGTTGCCCATTACCTTATTTACAGGGATGCTGAGTACAGTAACGATGATCATGTTAAGAACTGCTGTTACAAGTGTAACTGTTGACATGCTGATAAACTGTGCCATAGGCATCGGGTTTGCGTAAGTAAGTGCTGCAAGTCCTACAAATGCAAAGCCTGAAACGCAGGTAGCAAGGAAGGTGCAGATGATAGGCTTAACTGCCTTAGGCATCGGGATATTTACAAGAAGGCACATAGCGATGGCGCCAAGTGTCTCAGAGCCAAGTCCGAGCCATGGCATAGATGTTCCGATCTGTCCGATAGCTCCTGAGATAATTCCGATGATAGCCGCCTCCGCAAGGCTTGGTCTTACGATGAAAATTGAAAGGCAGTATGTTGCGATAAGGAAGTTAGGATGCATGTTTCCTACTGCGATAACTCCCGCGAACATACGAAGAACGATACCCACTGCCATCATTACCCCGACAAGGATAAGGTTCTTGGTGTTCTTTAAGCCCTTTTTCTCTTCTACTGTTACTTCACGTTTTTCCATTTTCTTTTTGCTCCTTTTCTAAAATACCCCAGGAACAGAAAAAGTCCCATCCCTGTATTGTCATACAAGGACAGGACTGAAAAGTCTTGCGGTGCCACCTTGCTTACCGAAGCCTCAGCTTATGCCTGCCGGCTCGCGGTCTCTCACTGGAAGCCATCACTTCCATGCTCTGTAACGGGAGCTCCCGTCGGATACTACTAAGCTCTCAATGTGCCTTACGCCTCTGCCAATGCTGCCGGCCTTGACTGCCATGCTGCTGCGGCAAATGCTGTCGGCTCTAAAAGCTTTTCGCTCCGCCCTCCGAAGTCCATTCATCTGATCTTTCACCGCGCCCATCTCAGCACCGGGCACTCTCTGTACGCTTCCAAAAAGACTACTACTCTTCATCAACGGTTTAAAGTATGTCGATATTTTAATCACAAATCCACTGCTTGTCAATAGGTTTTCCGCCGATAATATGCCTCTTGTAGATGGTATCCACGATAACACCGATAGCATTATCGCCGCTGACATTGCAGGCTGTTCCGAAGCTGTCCTGAGTGATATACAGTGCAACCATTATCGCGCAGATGGGACCGTTGGGATCACCGGCCTCAATACCGAATATCATATACAGGAACGGAAGCGCATTGGGGGACATAAAGGACGGAAACAGTCCGGCCGAGATCAGATAGCTGGCCGAGCCGAAAATCAGTGTGGAGGCATAGGCAATGATCACAGTGATCAGCAGCAGCTTATCCGCGCCCTGCGTAAGATCCGCGATACCCATGGTCACAAAGGAGAGGATCATGAGCGGAATGATAAACTTAAGGAACATGCTGAAAATGCCGGAGGCCGTAACGACCAGACGGCAGAACCACTCCGGCATGAACGCTCCGATAAGTATACCGATAATAATGGCTATGATCAGCTTAGGCACAAGGCCGAGCTTAAAGCTTTTTTCTGAATTTTTTATGAGTTCACCTCTATATCAGTAATTCTTCCACTTTCTGGAGTAGGCCGCAGCCAGTCCACCCTCAGAAGTCTCACGATATGACTGATTCATATCAAGACCTGTCCTGTACATGCTCTTGAGCACCATATCGTAGCTGATGCGTCTTGTCTCAGCCAGGAAATATGCCAGATTGGCAGAATTGAGAGCCCTCATTGCCGCAACAGCATTACGCTCGATGCAGGGGATCTGGACCAGTCCGCATATCGGGTCACAGGTAAGTCCCAGATGATGCTCGAGCGCAATTTCAGCCGCATACTCGATCTGATCCAGGCTGTACCCGAACAGATATCCCGCCGCGGCCGCGGCCATTGAACAGGCTACTCCGATCTCCGCCTGACAGCCGCACTCTGCTCCCGACACAGAAGCATTTTTCTTAGCAAGCTCTCCGAATATGCCCGCGACTCCGAGCGCCCTCGCGATCTTGCCGTCATCAAGTCCCTTTTTCTTCTGAAGATAATACATCACAGCCGGAAGTACCCCGCAGGAGCCGCAGGTCGGAGCTGTGACGATAGTTCCGTTGTCAGCATTCTGCTCGCTTACAGCATAGGCGTAGGCGCAGACCTGCTGGCACTCAAGGATCTCTGCATGCCCGGTATCAAGCTGCTTTTCATAGAGTCTTTTTGCCTTACGAACAATATTGAGCCCTCCGGGGAGTATGCCTTCACGTCCGAGTCCCTCCTCCACTGCAGCCTTCATGACAGACCAGATATACTCAAGATACTCCCAAATGTCCGGGCCTTCGTTGATCGTGATATATTTTATAAGATTCAGGTAACTGAAATCGCAGAACTGCCTGATCTCCGCAAAGGAATTCTCAAGGTATGGCTCTTCATCGCCGCCTTTGTCCGACTGCTCGCGCCCCTCTACCCGGATATCGCCTCCGCCTATACTGTATACACGCATGTCTGCTATTTCTTTCCCGTCCCTGACCGCAAACAGATCCATGGTGTTAGGATGCTTCATCCCTTCCGGATCCTGCTCCGAGAAAACCACCTCGGTCGGAATCGGCTGCATGGCATTAATAACTGCGCGATCTGTGCCGTGCCCCTTTCCTGTCTTTGAAAGTGATCCGTAAAGTATTACCCTGTAAGACTCCGCATCCGGATGCTCGGACTTAAACAGCTTCGCCGCCGCCTCCGGTCCCATGGTATGCGAGCTTGACGGTCCGGTGCCGACCTTGTATATGTCTCTTATAGATCTCATGTTATCGTCCTCAATGAATTGTGCTCAATAATTTTATGATGATACCATAAAAGGATAAAACAGTCGACCCAAATAGCCATATTATGTTATAATCACACGGTAATGCAGTAGAAAAAATTCGAGATATCAATAATGTTTGCTTCAAAAAAATCACAAATTAAAGATACCGATCTGGGCTCGGGCAGCGTGGGAGCGCTGCTATTCAGGCTGGCTATTCCCATCATAATCTCTCAGCTGGTAAATCTCCTCTACAACATGGTAGACAGGATCTATATCGGACACATTCCGGAGACGGGCGCGGCAGCGCTGACCGGGCTCGGGCTGTGCCTGCCGGTGATCATGATAATCACCGCATTTTCACTACTGGCGGGCTCGGGCGGAGCGCCGAGGGCTGCGATCAGTATGGGTCAGGGCGATGAAGACATGGCAGAGCGCATTCTCGGCAGCTGTACGACCTTGATACTCATACTGTCCTTATGCATTACGGTCATTGTCGAGGTCTTCGCACGCCCGATGCTGATCAGCTTCGGAGCCAGTGAAAGCACACTGCCTTATGCTCTGTCCTACCTCAGGATCTATGCGGCCGGCACGGTCTTTGTCATGTGCACTCTGGGTCTCAATACCTTTATCACCACCCAGGGCGCTGCATCGGTTGCCATGCGCACCACACTGATAGGCGCTGTCACCAACATCATACTGGATCCCATTTTTATATTTGTGTTCGGCATGGGAGTCAGCGGGGCCGCGCTCGCGACCATCATTTCACAATGCATTTCTGCTATATGGGTGCTCCGCTTCCTTACGGGTCCGAAAACCAAGATCCGGATCAGAAAGGAAACCTTAAGGCTCGACAGGAGCATAGTCCTGCCGGTGCTGGCGCTCGGCATCTCGCCTTTTATCATGCTCTCAACAGAGAGCATACTCAGTGTTGTGTTCAACTCGTCGCTCGCGCGTTACGGAGGCGACATTGCCGTAGGCTCAATGACCATCTTAAGCTCTGTAATGCAGCTGCAAATGCTTCCGGTCCAGGGACTTTCGCAGGGCGCCCAGCCTATCATCAGCTTTAACTACGGCAAGGGCGCTGCAGACAGGGTCACGGAGGCCTTTAAGCTGCTGCTATGCTGCTCTCTCATCTATACAATGCTGCTCTGGGGAGTGGTGCAGCTCTTTCCCGCGGCTGTGGTCAGGATATTTAATTCCAATTCTGAGGAGCTTATAAGGTCGGCAAGCCGGGCTCTGCGCATTTACATGGCAGCATCAGGGGTTTTCGGCATACAGATGGCCATACAGCAGACCTTTGTGGCCCTCAGTCAGGCAAAGCTTTCTCTGTTCATAGCCTGCCTCCGGAAGATAATACTGCTGATCCCGCTTGTCTATATACTGCCGCATTTTTTTGCAGACAAGGTGTTCGCGGTATTTCTGGCAGAACCCGTGGCAGACCTGATCTCAGTCACAGCTGCAGGCAGCCTGTTTATGCTTAATTACAGGCGGATAATGTCGGCAAGTTTACTATTTTGTGACGGTGAAGAAAGAAAAAAGGAGGATGCAGGTTGAAGAGGTTTGATTTATCTATGTATGAACAGCTGATCGGGCAGTTTGACGACGGTGCGGGTCTGCATGTCATCCGGTTGAAGCAGGAAGTTTCCGTGGATGATCTTCAGGCAGCGCTTAAGGAGACGTTGGATCTGCACCCCCTGTGCAGGACGCGCCTCATGTCCGAAAACGGTATGTATTATCTTGCATATAACGAGCTCGAGCCGCGTGCCTTGCCATATGAGTGGACAACCGGTATTCAGTACGGCACTAAATACAACAACTATTATCCATGGTTTGTGGGATACAATAAAGATACCCTGTATCATTCGCACTCACATATCGTGAGTGACGGCGGCGGGATGCTGAGGTTCCTTAAGACCCTCCTGATCCGGTATTTCGCGAGGCAGGGCGTGATCCTTCCGGAAGGCACGGATATCACCGCGAAGGATGGCCCCGCGGTCGTTGAGCTCTCGGAAGAACGTGCCGCGGATCTGACCGCGGATACAGGCACGCCGGTGGTAAAGCCGGTCGCGGCCGATCTGCCGGCCGGGCTGTATGAGACCGATCCGTCCAAACTCTCTGCCTATCAGGTGTCCTTTTCGAAAGCAGAGATCAAGAAAATCGCGGATGAGGCAGGCACTACTCCGTTTGCGCTGATGGCATCGTTGTTCGCACGGACTTACGGCAAAGTATTGAAAGAAGTACTGGGAGAAGAAAGCGGGACTGCCGTACTGCAGGTTCCGTTCGACTGCCGCCGTTACTGGGGGAGCATTACGGATCATAATTTCTCCTGCACGGCGTATCTGGGATATGATGCCGCTGCCATGAAGGATAAGAGCCTGGGCGAGGTGGCAAAGGACCTTAGGCGGCAGCTCTCTGTTTATATGGAGCGGAAAAATCAGCTGGAATTCTTCAACCGTAATCTAAAGCTGAAAAAAGCCATAGAGCAGCAGCCGGCCCTGTATGACGATATCAAGCAGTTGCTGGCGAAGGAACTCTTTTCGACCAGAGCAAGCCTTGTATTCTCCTATATGGGGCATTGGATGCTGCCGCTGCCGGAGGAAATCGAAAGCGAGCTGCAGGATATACGCATATGCAGCAACCCGGATCCCAATCCACTGGTGGCGGTACTGGGCGGTGAATTTGGCGGAACCATCACCCTTAGTCTCCTGCAGGCGATGAAGGAGGACCTGTTCATCAGGAAGTTCCGCGAGGTCTGTGAAGAAAACGAAGTACCCTTCGAGCTTGTGAGGGTGGAAGTCCCGCACGCAAGTCTCAGGTTTGTACGGGAAGCGGATTGAACTATCCGGAGATTTAGTAAGGAAGCAATCAGGAAAGAGAGGCTGTCAGATGAAAGTAGTTTTGTATTTTACCAATGCGATCGCCACGGGTTCATTTCAGGGAGAGACGAGAATATTGAACATACCTTCCCGCCTGGAGCAGTTCCGAAGGGTGCTCGACAAATATCCGGAGCATGAGTTTGTAATCGTGGGATGCAGAACGGCCACGGCGATCACGGATCCCACGACCTATGAGTATACAGATCCCGATGGAAGGCTGAAATATGTCTATCTTGATCCATCGGCAAGCGCGGAACGGTATGTTGAGGTAATTTTAAAAGAGACGCCGGCGATCGCCGTTGCGATGAGCAATACTTCCTCCGGAGTGGACTGGAATACGCTGCGCGACAGCATCATTGCGAATGCTCTGAACGAAAAGGGAATCCGTACGATCGCGCATTCCTTTGCCGCACGAATATTCATGAGCAAATCGCAGACCCATGACGTCCTGAAGGCGCTTGGCTTTTTGGTCGCGGACGGTTTCTCTGTCAGTATGTCCCTCTACAACGTGGAGAAGAACAATCCGATGATCGCCTCGAATGTTTACAAGGACGGAGTCCGATATGCCCTGATGAAGCTTAGGTATCCCGTTCTCATCAAGGATTCCACCGGAAGCAATTCCGAGGGGATCTTTATCGTGCACAGTCCGGAAGAAGCCGTGCAGAAGCTCGACAGCATAGAAGGAGCCGGCAATCTGTATACCATCGAGGAGATGATTCAGGGCGAGCAGTTCGGCACGGAGATCCATGGTGTGCGCGGAAACTATGTAGTTGTTCCGCCCTTTAGGCTCAGCACGAACGCGGAGGGAATCTCGGTCGGTTCCAGCAACTGCAAGATCGGTCCCGTGACGGATGAAAAATACAACATCCCTGCCCTGCAGGAGATGCTCCTTCGTCTTGCGTACACCACAGGGCTTGAGGGAACGGCAGAGATCGACCTTGTGTTCAGCGAAGACAAATGGTGGATCATCGAGGTGAACCCGAGGTCTTCCGGCCTCAGCAACCTCGCCTCCGCGTCGCAGATGAAATACCCCGCGGAGTCCGTGGTGGATCCGGTCCTTGACACGAAGCACAAGATGTCCGATGTTCAGTTTACAAAGTGCATCCAGCTCCCGATCGGGGAGGTGACGGATGAACAGCTCGAGGAGCTGAAGCAGCTGCCGCATTTCTGGACTGCATTTATCTACTCCAATCCATACATCCACTTCGGAAATCTGGTCCTGAATGGCTTTGAGAGCGAAGCGGAGATCCTCGATTACGTGAGAGAATTGAACGGCAGACTGCCGGAGGTCATAACGGAGGACATCGTGAAGCTGGTAGAAAGAACGATACAGGCCGTCTGATTAGCAGATGGCCCACGCGTGAAAGGAGCGCGAAGCGCGGATTGCGAATGTATGCCGAGGTGTAAATAGTAACTTTGCATACTTAGTTTCAGGCTTTTTCTTCATGCTCAACTCTTGCTTAATGCATCTCATTCAAACTCCTCGATAGCCTCCTTCACCGGCTTTAAGTCTATCATCAGCTCATTGTCCGATATGGCAAGCGGCACCTGCTCATCAAGAGAGAATATCTCGGGTGTAAATTCCTCATCCATAAAATTATATTTGATAAGGCACTTCTTCTTGGGGTCGATAATCCAGTACTCACGAACTCCGGCGCCCTGATATTTGTATAGCTTGATCGTCATATCCTTCCTGCGTGTGGATGGCGACAGCACCTCAAGAGCAAAATCCGGAGCACCGTATATTTTTTTCAGCTCAACCTTGTCCCGTTCACAAATAACCATCACATCAGGCTGAAGCATAGTACGATTGTCCCGGTTAAGCTGTACATCGAGCGGAGCTTCATAGACCTTACACTTCTTTCCCTTTTCACGTATATGATTGTAAATCGACATATGTATATAAAATACTATATCCTGATGTACGGTCGAGGGCGTCGCCATATCATAGATCACGCCATCGATAAGCTCCACTCGGCGTTCATCGGGTATTTTATAATAGTCCTCAACTGTATATTCCCCCTGCTTTTTATCAGGAACCTCGGGCACAACATATTCATTTCTTCTGTCGGGTTCCCCTGCCGGCGCAAATTCATCCTCTTTCATAGCTTCTGAACCGGCATTGTAACGCACTTTGGACTCGCACAGCATATTTGGGGATCCGTCCGGTCCTTCATGCATATTGCTGTCCTGCGCATACTTAAAGGCCTTGCCTTTATTAACAATTTCATTTGAATAAAGCGCTCTTTCCAGAGCATCCATCGTTGCCGTCCTGGGGTTCCTCGTTGCTCCCGAAAAGATCTTCTGGATGGTTATCGCCGGAATACCGGAAAACTCCGAAAGCTGTCTGAAGCTGTAGCCCCTTGTTTCCTTGACCCTTATCATATCCTCTAGGCTCATCTGTTTTTCCTCCTGAAACTGTAATTTACTCAATACATCCTGATTTGTCTGAATTCAGTATATCATTTTATATTGTAATATTTAATAGTATTTAATATTTTTATATATTATTCAATATTATTATATACTTTTCACTTGCTTTAGCAGTCGTTCAGCAGGTACCCGATGCGTGCCATATACAGGAGTCATCCGAACTGTCACCCGTTTCCCTCCAATTGTAAACCTCTGTGATTATTTTAGTTGACAATCATAGCCATATGAATTATAACATCCTCTAAATCAACAGCTTCATCAAGGAGGTCTCCCCATGTCCGATGTAAAAGCATCAGGTGCATCAGGTGCATCAACAGCTTCAACAGCTTCAGAAACATCAAAAACTTCAAGAGCCGCAGCAGCCCAGGCAGCATTCACCACACGCGACCTCACGCTTGCAGCAGTCATGACCGCCGCAATGTGCGCACTCTGCCCATTTTCTATCCCCATAGGCCCCATCCCCGTATCGCTTCAGATACTGATAATGCTGCTTACCGCATATCTTCTGCCCGCGCGCTTAGCCGCTCTCGCCTCGGCAGCCTACATCCTGCTCGGCGCGGCGGGGCTTCCTGTTTTCTCAGGCTTTCAGGGCGGACTCGCAAAGCTTGCAGGTCCGACCGGAGGATATATCATAGGCTTCCTGTTCATGGTCATCCTAAGCAGCAGCATAATTGAAAAGACAGGGCACAAGGCGGTTCCTGCCTTTATCGCGGCGCTCATAGGCGTTGTCCTTGATTACGCCTTCGGAACCTTTTGGTTTGTACTTCAGATGAAATGCGGTCTGTGGTATGCTCTAACTGTATGCGTATTTCCGTTCGCGGCGCTTGATGCCGCAAAGGCAGCCGCAGCCGTCATCTTCGGAAAAGCCGTACGCACCGCCCTTACAAAGGCAGGGCTCCTTTGATGAACAGCCCACAGCCGGACCGGACTTTGTAAACAAATAATAAATTGTATCGGAGACTTATAACATGGCACGAACCACCGTAAAAGATAAACTGCTCGACATCCTCACCCGCTCTGACGGCGATTTCATTTCGGGCAATGCTCTGGCCGAAAGCTTAAGCGTCACCCGTGCTGCAGTCTGGAAGGCTGTAAATGCTCTGCGCGCCGACGGCTTTGAGATTGACGGCACGACAAATAAGGGCTACCGCCTCTCAGGCAGCAGCGGGCAGTTCAATGCCCACTCCATAAGTGCAATGCTGACCCCGGAGGCCTCCGCCTTTTATAATATCGAGTGCGTTGACGTAATCGACTCAACGAATACCGCGGTAAAAGCGCGAGCAGCGGCCGAGCCCGGCGAGGGGCTCATTATCATCGCAAGGCAGCAGACCGCAGGACGCGGACGCATGGGGAGACGTTTCCACTCTCCCATGGGGACAGGTGTGTATATGAGCATACTGCTGCGTCCAAAGATGCCGGCAAGTGATGCTGTACATATTACCGCAGCAGCGGCTGTGGCGGCAGCCGAAGCCATTGAAGAGGTCTGCCCTGCTATAGGTCCCGGCGGAGTGCAGATCAAGTGGGTAAATGACCTGTTCCTTGATGACAAAAAGATCTGCGGCATCCTTACCGAGGCCGGCATTTCGGTCGAAAATACCTATCTGGAGTATGCTGTGCTCGGGCTCGGGTTTAATATCAGGACTCCCGAAGGCGGCTGGCCTGAGGAGATAAAGGACACAGCGGGGAGCCTCGACAGCTACCTTGATCCGGTGATTACAAACTGTTCCGTGGCTTCAGGCGGTTCCGGGG
>JAUNNP010000003.1:0-15234 GCA_030531385.1 Eubacteriales bacterium | reverse complement strand
AGATCTCAGCGCACGCATACCGGCAGCATTTTTAAACCGCTTCCTGCCGTACTACCGTGAATTGCCCTCCCGCAGCTTCCTGGACGGCTACCGGAGCCGGCAGTATCTCATTGGCAAAAAAATCGACATAATAAAAGAGGGCTCACCGGATGTTCCGGCTATTGCCCTCGATATAGATGATGAATGCCGCCTTCTGGTCCGCCCTGACGGAAGCGACAGCGCGATACCCTTAAGCTTCGGAGAGGTCCGCGCACGCAGATCCGGTATATTGACAAATTGAAATTTTGTAATACAATGTATTACACAGGAGGTATCGAATAATATGGCAATTTCTTTAAGATTAAATCCGCAGGAAACA
Organism: Eubacteriales bacterium; assembly: GCA_030531385.1. Classification (GTDB taxonomy): domain Bacteria; phylum Bacillota; class Clostridia; order Lachnospirales; family Lachnospiraceae; genus Avilachnospira. Next base: position 14,876 of record JAUNNP010000003.1, on the reverse strand, counting down.
GCCCTGATAAAAAGCTATGCCAGCCTGCATAACATAAGTATGTCGGAGCTTTTCCGTCAGGCTGTTATGGAAAAAATTGAGGATGAATACGATTTAAATGCGTATGAGAAGGCCATGACCGATTTCAAAAAAGACAGCACCACTTACACCCTTGACGAAGTCGAGAAGGAGCTTGGCCTGACATAATGTATAAGGTTTCATTCACAAAAAATGCGTTAAAACAGCTGAAGAAACTTGATAAATCCACAGCTGCACTTATTACAGGCTGGATAAGAAAAAATCTTGAGGGCTGCAATGACCCGAGGGTCCACGGCAAAGGACTTACAGCAAACAGAAGCGGCCAGTGGCGGTATAGAGTGGGGGATTACCGGATAATAGCGGAAATACTCGACACCGAGGTCCTTATACTGGTGGTAAATATCGGTCACAGAAGCGATATCTACAATAGCTGACCATCTTTATCCGAATTAATCAAGTCGGACTTGATTTATCTTTATCTGAACCTGTTCTGCTCCTCATCATAGGTAAAGCCGGCAGCTTTCAGCTTTTCAAGAATCGCCGTTCTGTCCTCGTCCTTATCCTCGCAGTACGCATCAAGCGAGCTGTAGTTATCCCGAAGCTGAGTGTTCAAATAGCTCATAAGCATTATTGGATCGTTTATCATTTTGATTTACCTCCGGCAAACAATTTACTCTGTAAACAAATCATCCATCGTTATCACATTTTGTATACATCCGGAATGTGTGTTTGTCACCATCCCGTATGAAGTGATAAGTGTGGGAAAAATGGCATTTTTTGTCCTTGTTGCAGTCTGAAAATCGTGAATTTTCCGTCGAATATCATTTTCAAAATCCGCATCCGGTATGAACTCCGAATTACTGAATTTCATTTCACAAAGATTGATCACCTGATCTTTTCTGACGATTAAAAGATCGATCTGACAGCCATACAGGCCATTCTCCACATCTTTTTTACAATGCCAGGAATTTATCGTCGTCTGAATACCGGATATGCCCAGCTTTGCCTTGATTTTCTCTGTATGTTCCAGGCAAACGCGCTCAAACGCCAGTCCCAGCCATGTATTCATTTCCGGCATATTTAACCTGTTTTCATAAAAGTGAGCATCAGATATATCTTTTTCCATAAAAGCATAATAGAACAACGTAAAATTATCAATCAGCTGATAAACCGCGTTTTTCTTTTTTGTCCCAAATGCATAATATTTCCTTATAAATCCACAGCTTTCAAGCTCCTCAAGCTTTACAGATAAATCACCCGAATTTGCCAGCCCCGTTGATCCTATGATTTCATCACGACTCATTCCTATTTTTTTTGTGGCAAGCGCTTTTATAATAGAGATATAATGTGCCGGATTCTTAAATATTGATGCGTACAAATATTTAAATTCATCCTTAAGCGGCGCATCCTTTGCAAACAGCATATTATCTATATTCTGTTCAAGGCCAAGCCCTTTGCGGATAAACGTCCAATAATAGGGCACTCCTCCAAAAACCATATAGAACCGAAGTATCTGGTCTCTGTTTAAAGCAATATCCCTGCTCCTAATATATTGCTCACATTCTGCCAGGCTAAAGTTATTAAGATGAATTTGCTCAGTCAGACGATTATACAGACCGCCCTTATTATGTATGATTTTTGAAATCATCCATGAAGTCGCCGATGTACATACTATCAGAACTATATCTTTTCTGGCCGAAGCCCAACCGTTCCAAAAGTGCTCCAGATTTTGGACCATATTGCTTTTTCCGGTGTCCATCCAGGAAAGCTCATCTATAAATATAATTTTCCTTTTTTCGGTGGACATTCTTATCAAATCTTTGAGATTTTCAAATGCTTCCGCCCAATTATTCGATTTCTTACTGAGCTTAAGACCGGAATCCTTTAAAGACGCGTCAAATGCAAACAGCTGATCCTTAAGTGTTCCGCCGTACTTTCCTGAATGCTGAAAGGTAAATCTCCCGCTGTATGCCTCTCTTATCAGAAATGTCTTACCCACTCTTCTGCGTCCATAAACAGCTATAAAATGTGACTCTGTGTCATCCTGTGCCATTTTAAGTATTTCTATTTCTTTTTTTCTGCCTACGATCATCAAGAACCTCGTTATTTTCCGCTTAATCTTCGTTTTTTTTATACTTTAAGCAGATTATATTATTGTTTTTATCCTTTTTCAAGATAATTTAGCAGTATAATCTGCTTAATCTTTATTTTTTCTGATGTTTTAGCAGATTATAATCAAGTGGAGAAACGGTATGATCCTCTACACTATTTCTGCATCAAAAAAATGGTTGCATGATGAAAAAATGTCGAGATTGTAGTAAACTGAAAGAACTGATAACAGTTGATCACATTCCGGCAGCAGATAATCGTTATAATTGGGGGAATATAACAATGCTTAGAGATATAGCCGAAAAATACTACGGACAGAACTATAACTGCGCAGAGACTATCATCCGTGCGGGCAATGACTACTACGAGCTTGGTCTTCACGACCGCGATATGAAAATGATGGCAGCCTACGGGGGCGGCATTCAGACAGGCAACACCTGCGGCGCCATACTTTCAGCCGCAGCAATACTTTCCATGAAATATGTCGAGGCCAAGGCACATGAGAGTAAGGAAATAAAGCCCGTTACGGTACTGATGATCCGCAAGATCAATGCAAAGTACGGTCACGTCGAGTGCAAGTACATAAAGCCCCAGTCCTGGAAGCCCGAGTGCGGCTGCCTTGTGACCATCAGCAATGTATGCGACATCCTCGAAGAGACCATAAAAGAGTACGACGATCTGCTTTAAGGTGTCATTGGGGACGGTGTAAAATCATGGAATTAAAGGATAACAAGATAATATTAAAGGACGACAGCATTTCCATAAAGAAGATCATAAACTGGTTCGATATCTCCTACACCGATATCGAGCACGCGTACCTGCGCGTCGAGGAGGTAAAGGCCAAGATGTGCTGCGGTGTATCGCACTTTGATATGATTTTCCTGATGCTTGTCATGAAGGATCTTAAGGATCCGTATAAGGTCCCGATCACAAAGCTTGACAAGGGTAAGGAAATGCTGGAGATCATAAGAGAAAAAAATCCGGAGGCGAAAATCGGCAAGTACTCAAGTGAGGCCGCTGCCGCCGCAGCTGCTTCAGCCGACGGCGACATGCAGGTTCCTACATAAACAGGTCGTCCTTGTAATCACACAAGCTCAGTAAGGAGCTTGATAAAGAAAATGACCAGGACCACCAGCATAAACGGCCTTACCAGGCGGGCCTGCTCCTTCTGAAAGAGCGAAGCTCCAATGTAGTTTCCGAGCATATTAAAGCAGCCGGCAATAAGTCCCAGCGGGATGATCACCTTGCCGCTCATAAGAAAAACGACCAGCGCCGACATATTGCTGGCAAAATTAATAGCCTTTGTTATCCCGTTTGCCTCAGTCACGTCAAGGTGCGTTATCGCAGTAAAGCAAAGTATCATGAATGTACCGGTACCGGGTCCGAAGAAGCCGTCATACCCGCCTATAAAAAAGGCAATAAGACAGCCGATAATTATGGTAACGCCGTCACTGTATTTTTCCTTCGGCTCTGAGAAATTTTTCGTCTTCAGCACATAAAACGCAACCACCGGCAGGGCTATCAGCATGAATATCCTGAAGTACCGGTCGCTTACATGAAGTGCGATATTCGCGCCTATTGCCGATCCGAAAAGTGCCATGATCACGCAGGGAAGCGCCTTTTTCCACTGAATGAAGCCGGCCCTTGCATATTTATATGCAGCCATGCCGGTACCCATGCCGGAGCTTATCTTATTTGTCGCGATACAGGAGTGGACCGGAAGTCCCACCAGCATGTAAGCCGGAAGCGTAATAAGTCCCCCGCCGCCCGCGATCGCATCTATAAAGCCTCCCAGAAAAACCAGAGGGCATATCACTAAAAGCTTTGTCAACATAATTCAATTATTCCCCTTAAGCTTAGTTCTTGTACGTTTTCCAAGGATATTTTATCTGTTTTTTGACGCTTTTCCAGGATGAATTTTGACGATATTCACTTGTCCAAGATTGAGGCTGCCGGAATGACTGATCCGATGGCGTAGAGAGGGATGTTAGTCATCCAATCCTGCTCCCTATAATCCGACATGGATGTGCGTACAGCAAATGCCGGCTTATATTTTTCACAATATGTCTTAAAGCTTTTGGCACGCAGATTTTCCTCTGCCTTTACTTCAATCGGAACTATGCCTTCTTCAGTATCCAGAAGGAAGTCCACCTCAAAGGTAGAGTCATCATTGGCATAATAGAAAATCTCTTTATTTCCTGCTGCAATCAGTTCCTGCAATACATAATTTTCCGTAAGCGCGCCTTTAAACTCAACAAAAGCCTGCGAACCTTCGAGCAGCGTCCTCGAAGGCAGATTGCACATGGCTGATATCAGACCGACATCCGGAAGATAAAGCTTAAATGCCTCGATTTCCTCATAGGCACGCAGCGGGGTGCCGGGTTTTGAAACTCTCGTCACCTTATGAATAAGCCCGGAATCCGAAAGCCACTGAATGGCAAGCTCGAAATCCTTCATTCGTGCGCCCTTTTTGATGCTGCCAAAGAAGAATTTCTTATTCTCCCTGGATAACTGAACGGGAATAGAATTCCATACCTGTGAAATTCGGATGCGCAGCTCTCCTGACGCATGCTTTCCAAAATCCTTCTTATACTGATCCAGAATCGATTTCTGCATACTGCGGACTTCTCTGTAATCCTTCTCCTCTGCGAAAAATGCCACGATTTCAGGCATACCTCCAACATAGAGATAGTTTTTCAGCCAGTGTATGTACTTATGTAATATTTGCCGATGATTTACATTTTTCTTGAATTAATGGCATCATTCCAGATTTTCAACAAATTCTTTAAAGCGAGGAAGGCAAAGAGAAATCATCCCGCGCGTAGTGGTATCTATAATTCCCTTTTCCTTAAGACGTTTTCTGGGCTCCGACCATTCGTTGTGGCGCTTACCGCTTAACTTAAGGAGTTCCGCGGCAGGCATTGGATTTTTCTTTACAATAAAATGCAGAAAATAACGATCGCGCTCAGTCAGCTCACTCCAGATTTTGTTATATACACTCTCTGAAAGTGCGGCATCAAAATAAATCAGGACCTCGTCGGTAACCTCTTTTGCTTTAAGGTCCCACATATATTTTCCCAGAGCCTGATAGGCAAAGGCATATCCGTTTGTAATTTCTGCCATCTCTGATGATACTTCATCTGTAAGTCCGAGAGTCTTCTTGTAGGAAGCTCTGATAAGCCCCCTGTTAAGAGGCGTCATTTCATATTTTTTTGCTCTGAGGAAAAAGGTCAGTCCATCTGTATTTTCCAGGCTTTCTATATCCTCATACAGACCTGTTGCGATAATAAAAACAGGAAGCTCCTCGCGTATCAATATCTGGAATTCCTGGATAAAATCTATCAGGGAAGCAGTCTTATGTGCCTCATCAATTGTTACAAGAACCCTTTTATTCTGCTTCTTTATTTCCTGCAGTATGCTTTTCAGTGCGTAATCCATACTTGCATCAGGGGCTTTTTGGGTAAGGCTGACATCGAAGCCGAGTATAGAAATGTTCAGCTGTCGATCAATAAACTGTCTGATAAACGGAACCGAGTGGTAGAGGGAAGCGACAAGGTCCTCGGTTATATTACCGGTTGATTTAAGCCCCACAACGATCCAGTCAGTATCCTCACGGATGCGTCTTTCGATGGCAGTAAGCGTCACTGTTTTACCTGTTCCGCGGATGCCGGTCAGCTTAAAAGCCTGTTCCTGGATGATTTTATTATTCAGAGTCTGAATGATATCATCAATTATAGAATCTCTGTTAATGTACTGCTCAGGAATTCTTCCGAAGCTTATGGCATATGGGTTTTGATTCATGGTGTGGAGGCCTTTCTGCGTTGATGCACGATAGTGTCAAGTAATTTATAATATGATGTGGGTGCTGTATAAAACAATATAATTTGCAATTATTAATATAATATCATATAAAGCAATATAATTCAATCGACCAAAAACTCAGGAAAAGCAGACTTGCAGTAGTAACTTTCTGCACGACAGGCAAACAGCCCGGGGATCACTCTCCGGGCCGTCAGCTTGTTGGGTTTATGATTTATGAATTTTATTTACAGAAGAGAGCAATATATCTGCCCTCAGCTATAATCAGAAGAAAATCTGCCTGTATGCAACTCTGCCGTCCACCATGGTAAGAAGCGGAACAAACAGCTTGCTGCCCTTTATCTCTCCGCCGTAGTTGTCCTTGAACATCATATCTGTATCCTGAATATCCAGAACAGTCACATCCGCAGGCATACCTGTCTTAAGTGCACCGGCCTTGTCAGCTATACCCATAGCCTTTGCCGGATTGATGGTTACGCACTGAAGCAGCTTTTCCGTATCCATGCCGCAGGCGCTAAGCATGCACATAGCATAGAGCAGGCTGAAGCCCGGGCGCACATACTCACTTATCCTTACGCAGTCGCTGCTTACGATATCGGGGAAGAAGCCCTGCCCTATAGCAGCTTTAAGATGCGGGATCGTCCAGTGAACACGGCCGTGGCAGTCATCCATGATAACACCTCTTTCGCGTGCCCTAAGCACAGCGGGGTGAATGCTGCCGTCCTCCATGAATATGGTCTCTCCCTTGCACTGGAAGACATGTGCGGCGATATCGCCCGGCCTTAGTGCATTGAAAAGCTCCTCAACGGAAACATTCTCCGGAAGATCATCGTAATGAATAGCTACCGGGCAGAAATGTCCCTTAGCCTTGAGGTCCTCGCTGATCTCGATTGCGCGAAGAAGGGGTGCCATGCCATAGTCATCAAGTGTGGCCTTGCACATACGGACCTTAAGCCCTCTAAGCGTCTCGGGATGAGCCTTGAACTGCTTTTCAATAAGGTCCGGTCTGAAGTCATCCGGATCGTGATTTTCCTCATGCTTGCACAAACTCTTGTTTCCGAATGTAGAAACATTAAGGTATGAGTAAACATGCGGCTCGTAGCGGATGATGTTACTGTTGTAGAACAGTGTAAAGTTTGAAGCTCCGCAGGTTCCGCCGTCGCAGGCTGTCGTGATACCGTTCGGAATGCAGACGGTGTCAGCATTTGCACCGATGATAGTTCCGTAGAGGTCGAGATGCATATGCTCATCGATAAGTCCCGGAAGAACGAACTTGCCCTCGCAGTCAACGACCGTCTTTGCAGCCTCGTCTCCCGGCGCGCCTTCAGCAACGACGCCGTCCTTTATATACAGGTCTTTTTTTACGAATTTCCCCGCCTCTGAATCAAAGACCTGTCCGTTTTTGAAAATTGTGTCATATAACATAGAGACCCTCGCTTAATTCATCATGTTTGGAAGCAGCATCGAGAAGATCGGCACATAGGATACAAGGAATACTGTTGCGAACAGTATGATAACGAACGGCCATACGTTCTTTGACAGTGTAACGATATCCTGGTGTGTTGCCGGGATAGCTGCAAACAGGCAGTTTCCGAAAGGCGGTGTTGCCTGACCTACAGCAAGGTTGAATACTATGATGCAGCCAAGCTGTACCGGGTCGATACCGAAGCTTACAGCCATCGGATATACCAGCGGAGCAATGATAAGGATAATAGCACCTGAGTCCATCAGCATTCCCAGAATAATAAGCAGAATGTTGAGGAAGAGAAGGAAGGTGTACTTTCCTGTAATGAAGGTGCTCATCAGGTTTGTGAACATTGCCGGGAACTGATATACCGTAAGCGCATATCCGAACAGCGAAGCCGCCATGATAAGCATAAGGATATTTGCCGTTCCCTTTACCGCATCAATGACGATTTGGAAAAGCTTTGAAGGAGTCATTTCCCTGTGAATGAAGGCAGCCACAAAAAGTCCGTAAACAACTGCTACTGCCGCACTCTCTGTAGGTGTGAATATACCGGAGTAGATTCCGCCGAGAATGATGATTGGCATAAGAAGTGCCCATATGGCATCCTTCGTTGCGGCAATAAGCTTTTTAAAATCAAAGTTATCGCTCTTTGGAATGTTGTTCTTACGTGCATAGAGATAAGCATAAATGCACATGAATACTCCGGCCATAACTCCCGGGATAACGCCCGACATAAGGAGCTTTGATACTGAGGTTCCTGTTGTCGCACCGTATACTACGAATACGATCGAAGGAGGAATAACGATACCGAGTGTACCGCCGGCTACAGGAAGAGCAGCGGCATAACCCTCAGGATACTTCTCCTTTACAAGCTCAGGATACATCATTCCGCCGATGGCTGCAGTTGTTGCAATTGAAGAACCTGAAAGTGCAGCAAAAAGCATGCATACTGCAAGCACTGCTACGGAAAGACCGCCGTGTACATGGCCGAGGGCAGCCTTGGCAAAATTAACGAGCCTCGACGATATGCCTCCGTGCTGCATTATCGCGCCGGCCAGCATGAAGAAGAAAATTGCCAAAAGTGTATATTTCGCACCGCCGTTGTACATCTTCTGTACTATGGTCATGAGCGGTGTGCCTGTGCAGAAGCAAAGTGAAACCACACAGCTTATGGTAAGGCTCCATACAAATGGAATGCCGATAATAAGCGTTACAAAGAATAATATAAGAAGAACAGCGATAGGACTGATACTCATGATGTCTTGCATCCTCCTTCCACTTCAATTCCGGCCGCCTGCATTGCATGGCAGATGAGGATGATAATGTGATCAAGCAGTGTCATGACAAAACCGACAGCCATGACCATGTAAATGTGGTATGTATAAATCGGAAGCGGTGTTACCTTCTGGGGGTACATACTTACGCTTGCAATCGTATCCTTGATACCGATGATGCAGAATATGATCGCAGCGATCGAAACAGCATCCGCGATCAGTCTGTATGCTGAATTTTTTCTTGTATCTTTAAACTTTATTATTTCGATTTTGATCTCGCCGTCAGTCTTTGCCGCAATATTGCTTCCGACAACGACCATGAACATGAACAGACAGATACTTAAGGTCTCGCAATAATTAAGACCGCTGTTGAGAATATAGCGCAGGCAGACATTTAAGAAATTGACTGCAACAGCTACAATTACAGCAGCAAGAAGTATCCACTTTTCGACCATGAAAACAATATCGCTTATTTTCACGAGAAGCTCGTATACCTTCTTCATTTCCCTTCTCCTAAAGATAAAATTAAGCCCTAAAGGCTGATGAGGGCCAAAGGACACTTATAATCCTTTGGCCCTCATCATGATTTTCTGTTAAATTCACCAAACTATTCGGCAGTCAATTACTTGCCCATAAGTCCGAGAAGCTCGCCGTACTTATCCTTGTACTGATCATATACACCGCTTGTGGCTGCAAGGAGCTCGTCATGATCAAGTGTTACAAAGGTCATTCCCTTGTCGATGCAGGTCTGCTTAGCTGTCTCATTGTCAGTCATTGTAGCATCCCACTCAGCATCAGCTGCTGCAGCTGCTGCCTCATCTACCCATGCCTTCTGCTCATCGGTAAGGCTGTTGTACTTCTGTGCTGAAACAAGGAGTGCTGCATACTGGAATACGTGATTTGTCTCTACAAGATAGTCCTGAACCTCATAATAAGCGTTATTTGCAATATTTACATATGGGTTCTCCTGAGCGTCAACTGTCTTCTGCTCCATTGCTGTGTAAAGCTCTGAGAAGCTGATAACTGTTGCTGATGCGCCAAGTGAATTGAAGATAGCCTGATGTACTTCGTTAGACTGTGTACGGATCTTAAGTCCCTTGAAGTCTGCTACTGCATTGATAGGCTTGCTTGATGTTGTCTCACGGAATCCCATGGTCATCCAGCTTCCAACATGCATTCCTACATTCTCCATCTCGCCTGCAAGCTTGTCGCCAACTGCACCGTTGATAACTGTGCGTGCATCGTCATAGCCTGTGAAAAGGAAAGGAAGGTCGAATACGCCGAGATCCGGGCAGAAGTCAACAAGTGATGAGGTAACGATAGGGCTGACATCGCAGGTGCCCTGCTGAATCATGGCAGCAACCTCTGAGATCGAACCAAGTGTTCCGTTAGGATAAACAGTGCAGGTCATCGTTCCGCCTGAAAGCTCCTCAAGCTTTGATGAGAATGCTGCAACACCCTTACCAAATACTGAATCCTCAGCGTCTGCATAAGCTACTGTAAGTGCAACTGCACCTGCTGCCGGTGCTGCTGCCTCAGCCTTTGTCTCTGCTGCAGCTGCCTGTGTAGCTGCCGGTGCTGCTGCAGCTGTTGTTGCTGCTGTTGATGATGATCCGCCGCATGCTGCAAGGCTAAGTGCCATAGCTGATGCAAGTGATACTGCAATAAACTTTTTCATTCTTTCTTCCTCCATATAAAATTTCCTTTAGATACCGCCCATATGATGCCCTGAACCGATACCGATTATTATTATAGTTGGGATTTTACAGAAAAGTGATTGATTTCTCAACATAATGCGCGTTTTTTCCTTGTATAAATCTAAAGCATGAATATTTTCTTATGTTTCATTTTCAAGCAGTTCTCGGAACATTTCTGATCATTTTGTGCATATTGCTGTCTATTTTCGATTTTTTTGTCTATAAAGCTATATTTTCCCAACTGCCTGATTTATTCAACTGTGTCATTTATTTGCAATATAAAAACGCTCGGAGATGAGATCTACCTTTACTGATTTAACTTATAATTCCCTGTCTCCAAACCATAAATTCATCATTGCCCATTCCAAAGAGCTCACTTTTAGTCTTCTTTCCTCCGGCGACCTCTACCAGCTCTTCAAAGATCCTGCCGGCAACATCCTCAAGGCTTTCGGTTCCGTCAACGATGGTTCCGGCATTGAGGTCCATATCATCCTTTTGGAACTCATAGCGCTCTGTATTGCTGCAGACCTTTATTGTCGGCATATGGAGCGTACCATAACAGCTGCCCCGGCCTGTTGTGAACACAAGCATATTGCAGCCACTTGCAAAAAGCGCGGCAGCACTCATGGGATCAAAGCTTGGACTGCTCATAATGTTAAAGCCTGGCTCCTTTAGCGGCTCCGCATACCATATAACATCATTAAGAGGCGTACTTCCGCCCTTTTTGGCACTTCCAAGTGCCTTTTCAAGCGTATTGGTAATGCCACCGGCATTATTTCCCGGTGTGACTTTTCCATTTATCTGGCAGTCACGGCCCTCTCCCGCCTTCAGCCACCACTGCATCATGTCAATGACTTTCTGAGCGACCTCCGGCGTTCTGGCTCTTCTTACAAGTGTTCCCTCGCATCCAAGCAACTCTGTCGGCTCAGTCAGCACACAGGTGCCGCCCTGTCCGCAGAGGATATCCATGGCTTTTCCAAGAGCCGGATTGGCTCCGGCGCTGCTGAAGGTATCACTTCCGCCGCACTCCATGCCGACCTTAAGCTCGCTGACCGGAACAGGCTGCCTGCTGACCTTATCAGCCTCCGGAAGCATAGCCTCAATAAGCTCGATTCCCTTCTTAACAGCCTTAATGCTGCCGCCTTCTTCCTGGATCACGATGCGCCCCATTCTTGGGCCTTCCTCAAGTCCCATTGTTTCAAAGAGCACGTCAATATTGTTATTTTCACAGCCAAGAGCAACGACTACGCTGCCAAACATATTCGGATGCTTAACCATGCCTGCCGTGATCAAACGAAGGTTATCCATATCGGGTCCGGAACGCTCGAGCCCGCAGCCTGACTCGTGGATCATCGGCACTACGGCATCAACATTTGGATATTTTTTCAGATATTCCTCATCAAAATGCGCCGCAATTTTTCTTGCCACAGTTGCCGCGCAATTACTGCAGACTATGACGCAGATGCAGTTTCTTGTAGCGATTCTGCCATCCTCACGAACTATACCCATGAAGGTACGCCTTTTATCGATCGGCACGATATCAAGCGGCTTGAAATCCGCACAGAACTCATATTTTTGCTCTGCAGGGTCAAACCTTATCTCGTCATTATGCATATGCGATCCTGCGGGGCAGTTTTTTGCTGCATTTCCTATAACAGTGCTGCATTTTAAAACCGGTTCTCCCTCCCCGATATCGCATACTGCGATCTTATGACCGACCGGAATATCCTCCAAAACTGTTATATTTTCATTCTTCAACACAGTTCCGGCAGGCACAGCCATTCTGGCAACAACAATATTATCTTTTTCATCAAGCCTTATTACAGGACTCTTATATTCTTCAGACATATTATCAATCAACCTTGCTTAATCAGAATCAGACATTAGCCTTATCAAATTACATATACTCCTTAAGGCTCTCCATGTACGCATCGATATTCTTCATTTCCTGCTCCGTTATCGGCTCTGTAGGCTTGCATGCTCTGTAGCTAACGGGCACCACCTTGCTTACTGCATATTTCGTGCTGCTTGTCTGGCTCTTAGCCATCGGATATATCTTGCAGATATCGTCTACGATCTTTCCCCACTTCATGGCATTATCAATATCTCTTGCCTTGCCATAGTTATATACATTGATATGAGCCTTAGGAAATACCGGTGCAAGGCTCGGAACAAATCCGTCAGCTCCCATGAGCATACTTGGTACAGAGAGATTGGTCGATCCCTGATGTACAAGGAAGTCAGAACCCTTGAAGTAGTTAAGAAGCTTAATGAACTGAGCCATGTCTCCGCTCGTATCCTTAACTCCGATAACCTTATCTATCTGGCTTATCTTAATGATAGTATCAGCCGTAAGCTTTATTCCTGTAAATGTAGGAATATTGTAGATCATGAGATCGGCCTCAGTCCTTCTGCTGATCTCAGCAAAATGCTCTACAGTCTCATTCTGTGTGGCGTGACGCGCATAAAATACAGGTGTAACAACAGCAGTATCACATCCAAGCTGCTCCATGACCTTAACATTCTCAATAACACGCTCTGTGCTCGCATCCATAACACCGGCAATAAGAGGTAATTTTCCCCTGCACTCATCAACTGCAATGCGGATAGCCTCATTTCTCTGCTCCTGGGTAAGCGCCATGCACTCACCGTTGGAACCGCATACGAAAATTCCGTGGATTCCGCTCTCATAGCAGTGATCGATAATGGCGCGCAGGCCCTTCTCATCAACATGCTCATGCTCATCTATTGGTGTAATGATTGGTGGGATAACACCGATAATATTCTTCTTTGCCATTGTTATTTCTCCTTGGATTTAATGTTTTCAATGCTGTGACGCGGGTGTCAAAAGTTTGATTACGGGTCGTTCCGCAGTTCTGACCTTACTTATTTTTCAATATATCTTCCGGTCTGATATTATCGACCTGTCCATAGATACATATAACATCGAGGTAACCGCCCTCTTCATATCCGAATACGTGCCACTCAAGCTCCGGAAAATGCATTGCATCGCCTGCTTTAAGTTCACGCTTCTCAGTCAAATTATCCTTTGCATCACCATATTTGACATAGCATTTTGTTCCTGACAGAACCACTACCGTTTCCTCTGCATGATTATGCGGCTCCATCGGTCCGCTCTCTGCTGAATAATGTGCAAAGCAGATCGTCATCTTTTCACTCTGCTCAGGATAAGCGCTGCCCTTACCTACTATATTGGTAATAATTCTGCCCGGAAGCATTTGTACATTCAGGTCATCACGTCTTAATAATTCCATGGTATATTCCTCCTGATTCGATAATCATTATATGATTGTAAAACTTAGAATGTTATTAAATATTATAGGAAAATACGATACTTTCGTATTTGTTGTTTTCTATGATTTAATGTGCAGAAAATCACGAAAGTTGCCTCACAGAATTATTTGTGCTAACATTATGTCAAGAACTGACACGCCAACGCAGGCGCTTAGTAATTAGTGATTTTAATTTCCCAATTTCACCATTGGAGGGGTGCTTATAATGCTGTATGACATCACTACATATAGAATAGTGCGTCTGAAAAAGGGTGAAAATACATATATCGAAAAGCATAGCCACAAGGACTACTTTCACTATATGTACATACTGAATGGAACAGGCCGTGTAATTATAAATAATAACGAAATTACACTTTCAAAGTATGATATGATGCTGGCACCTCCGGACATTGAACACGAAATTTTTGCAATTCACGATCTTATTACTCTGGATATCAAATTCATCTGCAGCGATCCGATGTATTCCATGCTCATGAATATCGGTTATTGTATGAGAGGTCTTACTTCTTATGAAGATACCCTTATCAGAGATATTTTCGATGAAGCAGTCAATCAGAGGCCATTGTACAATTATGCTATAGACACAAAATTGCTCGAGTTTTTATTCAGAGTGATCCGCCGTGAAAGACAGGGTATCGAAATGGTTGTGAACCGGGCTGAAAGCAGCAGCTTCCTTCCTGAATCCGGCAGTCAGTTCTCTGCTAAAATTCAACCGGTGATCGATCATATAAAAACAAATGTAAATAATAAGTTTACTATATCCGAGCTCGCAGATCTGGCAGGATATTCTGAAAACTATTTTTCTTCCCTTTTTAAGGAGTGTACCGGATACCCTCCGAATAAATATATCAATATCCTAAAGGTTAAAAAGGCAAAGGAACGCATCCTTTATACCTCAGACAGCATTACACAGATATCAGAGGAGCTTGGCTTTGAATCAGTCCATTACTTCAGCAAGGTTTTTAAACAGATAACCGGTATGTCTCCATCTAATTATGTCGATCGCTCAAAAATAAACATGGTGATAAATATGATAAAGGACAGTCCGTTGCTTCCTCAGGAAGGACAATATGAATTCCAATTAAAGAATATTGATGAACGAGTTGACAATTAAAATTATTTCGGGTCAATCATTTTTTCTATGTGATAGCTCAGCCGCTGACCCGGCGGCATA
>JAUNNP010000188.1 GCA_030531385.1 Eubacteriales bacterium | reverse complement strand
CTCGCCACCGTCGGATTCACGTCCTCCTGTCCTATGATCTGCAGGGTGTATGCAACTCCGCTTGAGAAAATTCCGGCATACAGTATGGCCGGAAAAGCATGCATGATGTCAGCCATGCCCGGATGCTCAAAAATAAACATGAATATTGTAGACTCAACTGCCACCACCAGAAACTGCATGCGGCTGAGTCTCACTCCGTCTACCATAGGTACGTAATGATCCACGCAAAGCACCTGGAACGAAAACAGCACTGCGCACAAAAGCACCAGGGAGTCGCCTTTTTCAATATACACAGCCTCTCCGTTCATAAAGCATTTGCCGAGGCACAGCAGCAGCATGCCGATAAGAGATATGAACACACATATCCATATCTGTACCGGTGGCTTTTTCTTTAGGAAAATGCTGAATACCGGCACCATGATGACATAGAGTGCCGTAAGAAAGCTCGCCTTGCTTGCTGTTGTGTATGCCATGCCGGCCTGCTGTGCTGCGCTTGCAAGACACAGGAAGGTGCCGCAGATAATGCCGATGATAACAAGGAATTTCCGCTCTTCAGCATTCTTAGGACGGCGGTTATCCCGGCCCCTGCTGTCTGAGATCCTATCCATTACATGTACTACCGGAGTAAGCACGACCACAGCTATCCAGCTGCGTCCCATGAGATAGGTATATGCGTCAACATAGCCAGCGCCAATGCTTTGCGCGACAAAGGTCGTGCCCCAGAAAAAGGCGCATATCAGTAATAAAAAGATGTGAAATTTATTATCTTTCATAACTCATGAAACAGGCTGCCGAACTTCCGGCAGCCCTGCGCATTTACTGGATAGGTTCAATAAAGTCCTTCTTGACTACAACATTAACGCCATCAAGGGTAAATGCTACAAAATCCGAACCATCGATCGGTTCAACCGTACCTATGGCTGTGCCATTTGAAAGCTGGGTGTAAATACGGTTCTGGTTATCAGCATATCTGATATTGATTCCGTCGCCCTTTATCCTGTACTCATATACAGGCGGCTCTGTTACAGGCTCTGTTTCGGGAGCAGCTGTTGTTTCCGGAATAACTACCTCCTGGACAGCAGGCTGTGTCTGCGCCTCTGTCGTTGTTTCAACCTGCTTTTTTGCAGGAATAAGACTGCGGATTATGATGATAAGGAGTATTACCGCAATTACCGGGATAAGTATCCTTAATATGTCGTAGATGGAAAATCCGCCTGCAGACTCTGCGTATTCTTCTCTCTGTCTTCTGCCCGCGCCGCCTGACTCAGATGGTCTGCGCTCTGAAGAAGCTTTTCTTCTCTGACCGCCGGATGTATTCTGGCGTCTTCCGGAGCCTCCTGATGAAGCTTTCCTTCTTCCGCCCGATGATGATCCTTCACGTCCCCGGTCATCTCCGGATCTGCGTCTTTGCTTAAGTGCGCCAAGATCTATCTGCATGTCCTGGCTGCCTTTTTCACGCGGCTCAGCTTCACGTTCCTCGTTGACATCGGTCGTGACTTCAAGTTCTACTTCTCTTTCCTTCTTGACTGCGCCGCCACGCGGAACCTCTACCTTGATAGGAGTTCTGTCAACACTTACTGTCTTTCTGGACATGAAGGTGCGCACTTCGTTTTTAAGAAGATAATATGACTTCTGAGCATCCTCGGCATCATCGTCTCTTTCATGAACAGCCTTGTTTCCAAGTATCCTTATGTTGTGGAAGGCATCCCTGGAGGTCCTGTTTATGATTCCCTCTTTGTAAAGTGCTTCTATGGTATCTGCAAGTGTTGTATATTCAATGTTCTTTTCAGACGCATAGCTTTTTATGATCATTTCTGCTGTCTGCCTTGAACGCACTATACTTAAATTGTATTCTCTTCTGCTGATAAGACCAGAGGCCTCCTCAAGACCATTGTCTGTCATCTCTTTAATGTCAATGCCGGTGCCTGCCATGCTGTTCTCCAAAATTTGTAAAACTATCGCCAATTTGTGGTCGATTATAAATTATGACGCTATATATGGTATCTTAAACTGTGAAAGTTGTTTTTGCAATATTTAAAGAGGTATTTGAAGGAAATGTTAAGAATTAGCGCGGGGCCCCTGCCCCTTCGCGCCTCGCCACACCGTTTGCGATATACGCGGAGCTCCGCACTTCGTGCTCCCGCTCCGGCTGCACAAGTGCTACTTGCTACGTAGTTGCGATATACGCGGAGCTACGCACTTCGTGCTCCCGCTCCGCTACGGAAATTCGGAAATCGCGCGGGGCCCCCTCTCCGCTCCGCTCCGGTCGGTGCAAAACCGATGTCCCCCGGACATCGTGCACCCCTTCGCTTTTTTCCTCATTTCCGTTCGTGTCTCAAATGCGTGCATAAAAAAATGCAAGCATTTTTTATGCCTGCATTCGTTCCACTATATCGCAAAAAAAAAGATAAGCCCGCCCCAACACTCTAACAGCGTCGAAACAGACTCAAATGCGCCTTCAGGGACTCGAACCCTGGACACCCTGATTAAGAGTCAGGTGCTCTACCA
>JAUNNP010000187.1 GCA_030531385.1 Eubacteriales bacterium | reverse complement strand
TTGAGCTTCGTATGCGTATACCGGATGAGATAAAGAAGTATCAGAAGATCATAGCTCAGCAGGATGCTATCTTAGATGATGCGAGAAACCAGGCACAGAATATGATCAACGATGCACAGTCACAGATAGATGTGCTTGTCAGCGATCACGAGGTTATGCAGAGAGCTTATCAGCGTGCCAATGAGGTAGTTGACGAGGCCAGAGCCCAGGCAGACGGTATCGTTGATTCGGCAGTTCAGGATGCCAACAGTATCCGTGAGGGAGCCATGCAGTATGCAGACAGCCTCCTTGCCAATATTCAGAGCATCATTTCTGTATCAGCAGGTGATACCAGACAGAGATTTGACAGCATGTTCGATTCTCTTCAGTCATTATATGAGGAGTGTACCGTTAACCGTAATTCGCTTCATGTAAGCCCTGCATATGAGAACGAAGCTGCTGAACAGTGATTTTGATGCTGTAATCTTTGATTTAGACGGAACCTTAGTGGATTCAATGTGGATGTGGACAGATATCGATATCGAATATCTGTCCCGTTTTGGTCTGAAATTCGAAAAAAAGATACAGCTCGACATTGCCGGTATGAGCATTAAGGAAACGGCAGCTTATTTCAGGGATGTGCTTGGTGTTCCGCAGACTGACGAACAGATGGTCGAAGCCTGGATAAGCATGTCCATCGAAAAGTATAAGCATGAGGTAGCTCTCAAGCCTCATGCGGCAGAATTTCTCGAAATCTTAAAAAAGAACGGTGTCAGGACCGCGATCGCTTCATCAAATGCCATCGAGATGATCGAGGCATGTCTCGAAGCAAATTCCATTAAAGATAAATTTGACAGTGTAGTGACTTCCAACGAGGTAAAGCGCGGGAAGCCTTATCCCGATGTGTACCTTTATGCTGCGGAAAAGATCGGCGTTCCGCCTGAGCGGTGCCTCGTCTTTGAGGACATTCCCGCCGGTATCATGGCTGCTAAGGAGGCCGGCATGAAGGCCGTCGCGGTCTACGATAAGTATTCGGAGGGCTCTGACCGCGAGAAGCATGAGCTTGCCGACTATTATATCTCTGACTTCGGAGAGTTCCTGAATGCAGAGGGATTTTATGCTTAAACTCACGGTGCCGTTAAGTGAAGAGGGGCGCAGGCTCGATAAATACCTTATGAAGTATTTTGATGCCGCGCCAAAGAGCTTCATCTACAAGGCCTTCAGAAAAAAGAATATTAAGCTTGGCGGCAAAAGAGCCGACGGAAGCGAGATATTAAAAGCAGGAGACGAGATCATGCTTTTCTTTTCCGATGAGCGGATCGCGAGCCTCAGAAGCAGCGGCGCTGCCGCCGGAGGTCCTGCACGAGGTGCGGGAAATGCTGCCGCCGGAGCTCCTGCACGAGGTGCGGGAAATGCTGCCGCCGGAAATGTCCGTGCAGCATCGGGAACGCGCCTTACAACGGGACCCGCGGCTGATTTTCGGATTGAAGATTACTGTACGATTATCTATGAGGATGACAATATCATCGTTGCCGACAAGAGCTCCGGAGTACTCAGCCAGAAGGCTTCGGCAGGTGATTTTAGTTTAAATGAGGCACTTTTGGAGTATTGCAGGAGAAGTGCAGACAAGCAGTCCGGAACTGCTGCACTTGGTGCCGGAAATGCTGCCGCCGTCGCCGACGGCGCAGTCGCATCCGCAGCCGCCTCCGCCGCGGGCACATTTACCCCGTCAGTCTGTAACAGGCTCGACCGCAATACCTCAGGAATTATTTTATTCGCAAAAACCTACGCCGCGGCCAGGGAACTGTTCAGGATATTAAAGGACAGGACTGCTGAAAAGTATTACATTGCCGCGGTCAGCGGAAAGGTTACCAAACAGGGACATTTGCGCTCCTGGATAGTTAAGGACGAAAAGAATAACAGGGTAAGCGTATATGACAGCGAGATAAGCGGAGCAGACTGCATAGAGACTGAATATGAGCCGGTCGGCCCGTCTGTGCCAACTGCGGCCCGGAGCCTGACCGCGGCACTGTGCTTAACAGTGGCCCGGACTTTACCCTGCTCAGGATCCATCTTATTACAGGAAAAACACATCAGATAAGGGCGCATATGGCGCATATCGGGCATCCGCTGCTCGGGGATCCGAAATACGGCGATGCAAAGCTGAACAGGGCTTTAAGATCCGGGTATGGCATAAGCTCACAGCTGCTTCATTCATGGGAATTTTGCATGCCTGAAATGAAGGAACCGCTCAGATATCTTTCCGGACGCGTATTCAGAGCTGAGCTTCCGGAAGAATTTTCAAGGCTGTCCGGCCCGGTACGCCAAAGCAGCAAATGACTTGCTTCTTCATCATTTCAATCATTCTTGATAAGAATGGCGTTATTGAGTCGCTTAGCCGGACGAAGGTATATCAATGGTTAAAGCTGCATAGCATGCACATTTATCTTTTTCAGGCCCCTTGGTTTTACATTATATTCAGACTGATCTATCCATATGTTGGAAATGCAGTATGGGTTTGTATTTTTATG
>JAUNNP010000186.1 GCA_030531385.1 Eubacteriales bacterium | reverse complement strand
CTTGATGGTGTCTGTGACGTTTGCGACCAGTACGATCAGAAATACGACCAGTACGATCAAAGCGATCAGAAGTACTCCGATCAGCACGCCCTTGATGCTTACTGTTACCATATGATTTCTCCTTTGCTTCACAGCTTCGCGGACAGTCCGTTAAAAGCCCGCAATTATTGATAATATTATATAATCAGATGCCCTTCTATTCAAGCAAAGCAGGGCCATTAAGTGAATAATAAACAAGAAAAAAGAGGCTTTTCAGACCTCTCTCTCGTAGTATCTGAGTATCTCTGCCGTATAGCCGCCGTCGGCTGTATGGACCGCTATCTCCGGAAGCATGCGCAGCTCCGGGCCGGCTCCTTTTATGCCGTGTATCAGGACCATGTTAGAGGCTTTTCCGGCATGCGGTACCACCGGCTGCATCTCCTTGGGCTCGGGAGTTTGACACTTAATTAGAATAAAAATCGCTGTACGCATTGAAAAATGCGTATTTTTTATGTCAAATTTTTATATTTTGTCTTGCACAATGTCTCACAATGTGGTATAATTCAAGTAATTAGAACACTTTATGTTGTGGTTAGGAGACCAGCATTATGAGACTTCAAACATCCAAAACAAAGAATGCCGAATCCTTCTACATAGTTGAATCTATCTATGTAAAAGGCAAAAGAAGTAACAAGGTCGTAAAGAAGCTTGGGACCATCGATCAGATACGTGCAATGATCGGTCCGGATAAGGATCCATATGAATGGGGTCGTGAGCAGGCAGAGATCTTGA
This sequence comes from Eubacteriales bacterium, assembly GCA_030531385.1. GTDB lineage: Bacteria > Bacillota > Clostridia > Lachnospirales > Lachnospiraceae > Avilachnospira. The sequence goes on along the minus strand of JAUNNP010000186.1, from coordinate 1,740 downwards.
CTAAGAAACAGCAGGAAGATCATGAAGAAGACATTATGGTCAAGTTTTCTCCTTCTAAGCAGCTTGAAACTGATCAAAACAATTCATGCTCACTTGGCTATCTCTTTCTTCAGAAGATATACAACGAACTCAGGATCCCGCAGATCACTACAGAAATAGTCGGGAATCATTCTTTTGAATATGATCTCGACTCTATCCTCTCAAATCTTGTCTATGCCAGGGCTCTTTATCCTGCATCCAAAAGACAGACATATGAGATCACCGGGAAATTTGTAGAGACTCCTAAATATGAGCTTCACCATATTTATCGTGCTCTAAGCGTCCTTGCCTCCGAGTCGGATATGATCCAGGCAGAGCTATACAGATCCAGCAGGAAAATATGCGAACGAAACACCAATGTTCTCTACTACGACTGCACTATCTATTTCTTTGAGATCGAGCAGGAGGATGAGCTCCGCAAATATGGTTATTCCAAGGAGCATCGCCCTAATCCTGTCGTACAAATGGGGCTTTTCATGGATGGGAACGGACTTCCGCTGGCATTCAGCATAAACCCGGGAAACACTAACGAGCAGACTACTCTAAAGCCTCTTGAAAAGAAAATATTAAAGGACTTTGGTCTATCTGAATTCATCGTATGCACAGACGCCGGTCTGTCAGGAACAGACAACAGGATGTTCAACAGCATACAGAACAGAAGCTTCATTACTACTCAGTCTCTAAAGAATCTTAAGGGATATCTTAAAGAGTGGGCACTTTCACCGACCGGTTTTAGACTTGGTGACAGCGAGGAAGAATATGATGTCAGCATCATTGATGAGGATGTATATTACAACAGTATTTTCTGGAAAGAGCAATGGATAAATGAGAACGGCATCGAGCAACGTCTCATCGTGACATATTCGCCAAAATACCGCAACTACACGAAACAGCTTAGAGATCGTCACTTGACCAAGGCTGCCAGGTTAATATCCTCAAAAGCTGCTTCCCTATCCAGGAAAGGCGGCAGTGATGTAAGCAGATATATAAGTGCAATGAATACAACACCCGATGGAGAAGTTGCAGAAAAAACCACTTACTCGATCAACGAAGATGCCGTTAAGAAAGATGAGAAATATGACGGTTTTTACGCTGCTTGCACCGATCTTGACGGAGATCCGATGATGATCCTTAAAGTAATGAAAGGTCGATGGGAGATAGAAGAATGCTTTAGAATAATGAAGACTGAATTCGAAGCAAGGCCGGTATTTCTGAGCAGAGAAGACCGGATCAAAGCCCACTTTCTCACCTGCTTCATGGCACTGCTACTTTACCGAATACTGGAACAGAGAGTTCAGAAGATCGATGACAAAATCACTACATCAAAGCTTCTGTCAACTATGCAGGAAATGAATGCTGTGATCAGAAGGGATCTATATTTACCTTCTTACACAAGAACCGACATTACAGATGCGTTGCATACGGTTTCCGGTTTCAGAACTGATTATGAAGTATTAACAGCAAAGAAAATGAGAAAAATTATTAAAGAATCGAAGAAATCATAACATTGTGCAAAATCTCTACAATTAATAAAATCCTGTAGCCCGCTGATTTCAACAGGTTGCAGGATTTTTTGATTGTTTTACTGTCAAAGACAGGATTGTTATTGTAACATAGCATGACCGTTTGCGTCACCTTTATCATCAGCGGCATATTTGATTTCAGCACTCATCATAAAAGCCTTCTGTATTCAATCAAAAA
>JAUNNP010000185.1 GCA_030531385.1 Eubacteriales bacterium | reverse complement strand
GCTTCTTCCCAATGGGCGGCATAGACAAGGAGAACATGAGACGCTACTTAAGCTCCGGACTTGTTGCTGCAGTCGGAGGCACCTGGATGGTAAAGTCCAACCTTATCGACGCAGGCAAATTTGACAAGATCAGAAAGATGGCCAAAGAAGCAGTCTACAGCGCCGACGATGTAAGAAACCTTCATTAAATTTAAGATGCCCGGCCGATTGGCCGGGCAATTTTTATTTTTACTCAAATCCAATACGCATCGATGCCAGAGTCCCGTTGTCTGCGGTAAGGTATACCTCATTTCCAAAATACATCCCCGTATAGTCGATAAACTCCTCAAGGCTTACATAAAAGCATTTATCCGTATAATTCTTTCCGACAAGGAAAACCGTATTCCTGCTCAAATTAAACTCATAGGTCTGCTGTCCGAGTGCGGCCGGAGCTTTCTTATTGCTTATCTCTTTATAATTGCCGGATACCTTAAGCTTGCCATATGATGTTTCCATACGTACATTCTGAGTCTTGCCGATGGAATAATATCCGCTTAAGGCCACTGTGGCAGAGGCTGCTGTGGCTGAGGCCGTTGTATCGGAAGCCGCTGCCGTCCCATCCATGCCGATCCTTTTGCCGTCCTTCCCGAGCACATAACCGTCCTCAGTCACGGTATTGCATACCCAGGCGCCGTCTTTTCCGACATAGTAATCGCCGATCCAGCTGTCAGTTGCCATATATCCGGCATCATTAAAATAATACCAGAGCCCGTCGATCAGCATCCATTGTCCGCGCGGATAAGAGCCGTCGGCATTCTCATACCATATGCCTCCCGCTCCTTTCTGAAAGCCCGAAGCAAAAGCACTGAATGAAATGGCCAGCACCGCAGTAAGGGTCAGCATAATAAACTTTAATGATTTAAATATATTTTTCTTCATTGATGGTCTCCATAATTAACGCAGTTTCGGGCCCGATTTCAAATTATTACTGCAACCTTATTTATTCCATAGTACTTAAATGCCCTGACTGCCTCCGCATCGATGATCTCACCGCTTACAGCGATCGGTATAGCCGGCGGGCAGGCAACATCTGCCGCAGCCAGCACTCTTCCCTCAGCCTCGTCAACATCTATGAGCTCGCTTTGAGACAGCATGGCCTCCTTTATGGAAATGCTGCGCTTTCCGGGTCCTACCTTTGGCGGAAGCTCTGTGATCACGTCACGCTTTTTCACTGTAAGCAAAGCATCCTCGACCCTTTTTAAATCAGCCTCTGATGTAAATGCTGATACCATCAGGACAAGATAATCGGGGTCGCTGAACTCGCAGTAAATATTTTCCTTTTCAAGCAGTGCCGCAAGCTCAGTTCCGTAGTATCCATAAGCTTTAGCGCATATGGTAATTTTAAGCGGCTCATCACCGGCAAGTGTAAAGCCGGCTTCTTTCAGCCTTTTCTTAAGCTCTTCTGTGCACTCTGCCTGCTCTCTTATCCGCTCAGCCATACCCTCCGCAAGCAGCTTATTCGCCATATCCAGCGACTGCATGATAAGGTAAGAAGGGCTGGTGGATGCAAACATCTTAAGCGCATGCTCCGCGTTCTTCTTCAGCATTTCAGGTGCTGACCAGGCTATATGCAGATATGCTCCTCCCGTAAGCACAGGCAGCGTCTTATGCGCCGAATCGCAGCATATATCCGCCCCGAGGTCCATCGGGTGCCGCGGGCAATGCTGCCCCCGTTCATCTTCACCCTGTATAAATTTAAGGTATGCCCCATGTGCATTATCGACAAGCAGCAGACATCCATATTTTCTGCACACTGCAGAAAGCCCGCTGATATCAGCAATATTACCCAGATAATCAGGGCTTGTAATGTATACCGCATCGGGGATCCCGCAGCTTATGATTTCTTCTTCCAGGCTCTCTGCACTTATGCGGCAGGCCGCAAGACCATAACTTTCGATTTTTGATTCACCTCTGAGTTTCGGTGAAGAGCAGGCATCGATCCCGTCTCCCATAACATCCTGACCGCAGCACTCATCCGAATACAGCCACTTAACATCGATATCCAGCAGTGCGGCCGCTGTGATAAAGGTCTTGTGCGCGTTTCTTCCTGCAAGAATAACCGGCTTTTTATATGCTGCGATATCCGCTGCCACGGCTGACCTTGACTGCGCTTTCTTTGATATAGCAAGCATCTTCACGAGATACAGCATTGCCCTTATGCAAAGAGATGAGCCTTCGGTAGAATAAAGCGTACGCGCAGTACCAAACAGAGCGGCAGCATTTGCCTCGCTTTCGGCGATGATACCGTCTCCGCCATAGAGCACATCAGCGCCATCTATCTCCGTGATATCGAGACACTCCGGTCCAAGCACGCTTACTCCCTTGTGCCCCGGCATATGCAGCCTCACCGGCCGCTTTTCACTATATTTTTTTACAAAATCACAAACAGGCGTGTTCATATTCATTTTCTCACATGGGATGTCAGGGGTGTCGTGGGGTGTCAGGGGGACGGATAATATGTAATGCCCCCTGGCTACCCGAATAGTAGT
>JAUNNP010000184.1 GCA_030531385.1 Eubacteriales bacterium | reverse complement strand
CTGATCGAAAAAGGTACATAAGTACCGTGGCACCTTGAAATACGAATACGGGAACAAAAAAAGCCGGTAATAAAGACCGGCGGATATGGTTAACAACAAGGAAAATGGACACGGCATTTATGCCAGTGGACATTTGACGACTGTCTCCACGGAGGCGATAGCCGACGTGGTAACACGCACACCATATGTCACAGACCCGATTGCCACGGATACGGAAAGGAGAATCACGATCTATGGCAAAAGGATCTGTCAGAAAGAAAGGCAAAAAGTGGTACTACCGCTTCTACGTCGAAGACGAGAGCGGAAATCTGGTGCAGAAGGAATACGCCGGAACGGAGAGCAAGTCCGAAACGGAAGCCCTGCTCCGAAAGGCGATGGAGGACTATGAGGCAAAGAAGTTCGTTGCCAGGTCCGAAAACGTCACGGTGGGCGATCTGCTGGATATGTGGATCGAGGAAGAAGTCAAGCCCGGCAATCTCTCCAACGGCACGGTGATGGCCTATCAGGGCGCTGTGGGACGCATCAAGCAGTTTCCCATCGGCAGCCGGAAGCTCAAAACCGTGACCTCGGAGCATTTGCAGGCGTTCTTCGATCTCCTGTCCTTCGGAGGCACCAATGCCGACGGAACGGAGGTCAAGCCCATCAGCAAGGGCTATATGCGGCAGTTCTCGGCGGTGATGCAGGGAGCGTTCCGGTTTGCGGTCTTCCCCAAGCGGCTGCTGACCTTCAACCCGATGCAGTATATCAAGATCAGGCAGAAGCAGGAAAGCTACGAGCTGTTCAATGAGGACAGCGAGGACGGGCTGACCGTCCCGACGATCTCCTTTGAGCAGTACAAGGCGCTGACGGACTATCTGAAAAAGAAAGAGAACCCGGCGCTCCTGCCCATCCAGATCGCCTACTACACCGGGCTTCGGATCGGCGAGGTCTGCGCTCTCACATGGCAGGACATTGACCTCAAGGAGCAGACCATCACGGTGCGGCGCAGTATGCGCTACAACGGGGCGAGGCACAAGACGGAGGTCGGCACCACCAAGCGGAGCAAAATCCGCACGGTGGACTTCTGCGACACGCTGGCGGCGATTCTCAAGGCGGCAAAGGCCGAGCAGCACAAAAACCGCTTCAAGTACGGCGAGCTCTACAGCCTGAACTACTACAGACAGGTACAGGAGAAGGGCCGCAGCTACTACGAGGTTTACAGCCTGCAAAGGTCGGAGGAAGTGCCGGAGGACTACAAGGAGATCGACTTCGTTTGTCTCCGCCCGGACGGGTGCTTTGAATCGTCCAGCACGGTCGGCATCGTCTGCCGGACGGCCTCAAAGAAGATTCCGGGGCTTGAGGGCTTCCACTTCCATCAGCTTCGCCACACGTTCACCAGCAACCTGCTCTCGAATGGGGCAGCGCCGAAGGACGTGCAGGAGCTTTTGGGACACGCCGACGTCAGTACCACCATGAACATCTACGCTCACTCGACAAGGGAAGCGAAACGCTCCTCGGCCCGCCTGCTGGATAAGGTAGTAGGCGGCGACTGATAAAAAGTTTCCCTTGTTTTGCCCCACAAGGGCAAAAACAAGGGAAAACGGAGCTTTTTATGGTAGCAGACCTGCGGGAAATGCAGGAAAATCAATGGGTTTCAGAGATTCGGATAGATAAATTACAATTTAGCGATCTGCCTTATCGCTGCGAAGACACATAATATAGAATCCAATTGCCAGAAGCTGCGATATCACTGACACAGCAACAAGATATACCGGATTCAGGTCATACAATGCACCGAGAAGCCAGCTGCCAAGAAACCAGGCAATACCAAAACCGGTCTCAAAAATACCGAAACCCGTACTTCGCATGGAGCGGGGGACGATCCCGCTGACAGCTGCTTTCATAATACTTTCCTGGGCGCCCATTCCAATTCCCCACAGGATGATTCCGATCCCGATCATCCAGGCATTTCCTGTCATAAAAACAAAACAAGAAAAGAAAGTACTGCACAGCGTGGAAATGATCAGTGCCTTAAGCCCTACCTTATCATAAAGCCAGCCGAAGAACAAGGCAGCAAAAGCATCCACTGCCATTGCTCCCGCATAGAGCAGACTAAGCGTGGATTCCGGAAACGCTCCCGCATTAGCCGCATGAAGCGTGATCAATGTAAAGTCGGCAAAGCCGAAGGCAAAAAAGCAGATGGCCGCCATGTACAGGATAAATGACTTTCTGAACTTGAAGTCCTCCGGTTTATCATCCTGCTTTTCAAACATCTCAGGATCAGGATATTTGATCTTCGCCGCTACAACAAGAGCTATGGTGATCAGTGCGGGAACAAGCAATACCGCAAAGGATGCCCTGTATGTTGCAAACAGGTCGTCTGTACCTTTTACAAGAGCTGTTGCGAAGAGGAGCACCGGTCCCAGAAACGCGCCGAGCTGGTCCAGGAATTCCTGATAGGCAAAGCCTTTTCCGGTTCCGATCTCGCTTGCCGCAAAGCTGACCAGCGTGTTTTTGGCAGGCTTCTTAACTGCTTTTCCGACCCGCTCCAGAATCACAA
>JAUNNP010000056.1 GCA_030531385.1 Eubacteriales bacterium | reverse complement strand
AAACGGCACGGGAAAGTCGACCCTTCTGCGCATTATAGCAGGAGAGGAGGAACAGGACGAAGGCAGGCTCACTATCGCGAACCATGTCGTTATACGTTACCTTCCCCAGGCTCCGCATTTTGATGCGGCAGTTCCTGCTCTTGATGCTGTGCTTGAAAAAGCGGGTGACGGTGTCAGCTCATCTGATGCCAAGTCAATGCTTACAAAGCTCGGCATAGTCAATTTTGAACAGCCGGCGGGCGAGCTTTCGGGAGGACAGCGAAAGAGACTTGCGCTTGCTGCGGTGCTCCTTGGAAGCTGCGATATTTTAGTGCTGGATGAGCCCACAAACCACTTGGACAGCGAGATGTCATCCTGGCTTGAAGATAAGCTTCGTGCCTTTAAGGGAAGTATCGTAATGGTGACCCATGACAGATACTTTCTGGACAGTGTATCCAACCGCATATTAGAGCTTGATAAGGGAAGGCTTTATTCCTATGACACTAATTACAGCGGCTTTCTTAAGCTTAAGGCAGAGCGTGAGGCGTCAGCATTCGCATCTGAAAGAAAACGCCAGTCCATACTGCGAAAGGAAATAGAATGGATGATGCGCGGGGCGCGTGCGCGTTCTACGAAGCAGAAGGCGCATATACAGCGCTATGAGGCGTTAAGAGATCAGGCCGCTCCGGAAATCGACGGGCAGGTGGAGATCAGCTCTGTATATACACGCATGGGGCGCACCACGATCGAGCTTCTTGACATTTGCAAGAGCTTTCCCGATGCGAATGCTGACGGCGGAAAGCGCGTGCTGATAAAGGATTTCACCTACCGTTTCCTTAAGAACGACCGTATAGGCTTTATCGGCCCCAACGGCTGCGGAAAGACCACTCTCATGAAAATGATTGCCGGTATGGAACAGCCTGACAGCGGTGAGATCGTGACAGGTCAGACCATAAAGATAGGCTACTACACACAGGAGATAGCAAGCGATCCGTCTGCGGGCATTGCCTATATGAATCCAAAGGACCGGGTGATAGACTACATAAGAAATACGGCTGAGTTTGTCAAAACTGCAGATGGAAGTATGTCGGCCTCGGCAATGCTCGAGCTCTTCCTTTTCCCGGGAGAGCAGCAGTACAGCCCGATTTCCAAGCTTTCCGGCGGTGAAAAAAGGCGCCTTAATCTGCTTCGCGTACTCATGGAGGCACCCAATGTCCTGATCCTCGATGAGCCTACTAATGACCTGGACATAGCCACTTTGCAGATCCTTGAGGATTATCTGGACAGCTATCAGGGCATAGTCATAACCGTTTCGCATGACAGATATTTCCTTGACCGCGTTGTTGGGCGTATCTTTGCATTTGAGGGTGACGGAACGCTCAGGCAGCACGAGGGAGGCTATACAGATTATGAAAACCGCTTAAAGACAGAGCGGGCGGCAGCATCAGCAGGTACGGCGGCAAATGCCGGCGCCCCGGGTTCTGTGACCGGCCCGGGAGTTTCAGACTCCGAAGCTTCATCTAAGTCTGTCAGTGCCTCAAATGCCACAAGAACGCACGAAAAAAAGCTTAAATTCACCTTTAAGGAGCAGCAGGAATATAACACTATCGATGAAACGATAGCCGCGCTTGAAACGCGTCTTGAGGAAATAGATAAAGAAATGGGAGTAAATTCCACGAATTCCGCGAAGCTGATCGAACTTACATCAGAGCAGCAGAGGGTGCAGTCTGAGCTTGATGATAAGATGGAGCGCTGGATATATTTAAATGAACTTGCAGAGCGGATAGCCGCTCAGTAAATGATACCGGATTTCTCCGTGCTTCGCACTCCCGAAATCCTTCAAAACATGCCAAATAATTTCTTTTTTGTGTAAGGTTCTGACTTATAGGATGTGCAGGTGTAGCCTGTATCCTGAATCGTCTTGACCAGCTCAGCCTCAGGAATTTCATTTTCCGAAATGATAACGGTCTGCTTCTTTCCTCTGGAAGAGCTTACCTTATCGACCTTATATGCATTTCTTATGGCGTCATTTATATGGCTTTCGCACATTCCGCACATCATGCCGTCAACGCCTAGTGTGATCTGTACCATGTTATTTCTCCGTGTATGTACCTATGTATCTGTGGGCATTAGCTGCGATAGGCAGTCAGCCTTTTATATTTGGATTGCCGGCATTATTCATGCAGCCGGAGCCTCTGCAGTGACCGCAGCTTCCGCAGTCACCTCCGCAGAGGTGCTTTCCGTTTTTGTGATCCTTAACGATACCGCTTACAATAAAGGCCACCATTGCTATCAATACTATAGTTACAATTAAATTTCCCATAATTGCCTCAATGAATTTAAAAATAGGACCGCCGCTTATTCTGCAGCGATCCTATTGATTATATCATTACTTCTTATTCTTGTCAGGACGAACAAGCATGTAGATAAAGAATGCTACGATCGCGATACCTACGATAGTACCGATACCGAATCCGCCGCCTGTAAGGGTGTTGCCGATCTGGTATACTGCAAGTGATACAAGATAAGCAAATCCGCACTGATATGCAACTGCTGTCCAGAACCACTTAGTGTTATTCATCTCTCTTCTGATAGCACCCATGGCTGCAAAGCAAGGTGCGCAGAGGAGGTTGAAGGTAAGGAATGAATATCCTGCTGCAGCAAGACCATGTGCGCCAAATGCTGCCGCCATGTTCTCATAAACTGTGCCTTCGCCTGCGCCATAAAGGATACCGAGAGTACCTACGATATTCTCCTTTGCAACAAGACCTGTGATAGATGCAACAGCCGCCTGCCAGTTGCCCCAGCCCTGTGGAATGAAGATCCAGGAAATAGCATTTCCGATAGCAGCAAGGATACTCATATCGAGCTGATCCTCTTCGAGCATGCCGAAGCCTTCAGGACCCCATCCAAAGAAGCTTAAGAACCAGATAACGATGGTTGAAAGAAGGATGATGGTTCCGGCTTTCTTAATGAATGACCAGCCGCGCTCCCACATGCTGCGGAGTACTGTTCCTACAGTCGGAAGGTGGTAAGCAGGAAGCTCCATTACGAAAGGAGTCGTGTCGCCTGCGAAGAGCTTTGTCTTCTTAAGCATAATACCTGAGCAGATAATAGCTGCCATACCCATGAAGTAAGCCGAAGGTCCTACCCATGCGGCACCGCCGAAGATCGCGCCTGCGATCATTGCGATGAAAGGAAGCTTTGCTCCGCAGGGGATAAATGTAGTTGTGATGATCGTCATTCGGCGGTCCTTTTCATTCTCGATGGTTCTTGAAGCCATGATACCGGGGATACCGCAGCCTGTACCGATAAGGATCGGAATGAAGGACTTACCTGAGAGACCGAACTTACGGAAGATACGGTCAAGCACGAATGCAACTCTGGCCATGTATCCGCATGCCTCAAGGAATGCAAGGAAGATGAAGAGGATAAGGATCTGCGGAACAAATCCAAGAACCGCACCAACACCGGCTACGATACCGTCAAGGATGACTCCTCTGATAACAGCACCTGCTCCGTCTTCGCTTACGCCAACTGCGTTAAGGATGTTCTCAACGATAACAGGAACACCGGGGATCCATACGCCATAGTTTGCAGGATCAGGCTCCTCACAGCCTGCTGCCTTAAGTACCTCGGCTGCCTCGATAGCGTCGGCACCGGTAGCTTCTTCAGTAGAAATCTCAAGAGTTTCCTCGTCCTCTACCTCATAAGTGTAGGTATAGGCTGCGTCTGCACCTGCCATTACCTCATCGATAGCTGCAACGGCTGCTTCAGGATCATAATCCTCTGCCTCGGCATCGAGAGCCTCAAGTACATCATCTGCACCGATAGACTCCAGATATCCGTTGAGCACTGATGAAGCCTCGCCATAAGGCTCTGCAGCTTCTTCATAAGCTGCTGTGCCGATGCCGAAGAGATGCCAGCCATCTCCGAATACTCCGTCATTAGCCCAGTCTGTGGCAATTCCGCCGACTGTTGTAACTGAAATATAGTAGATAAGGAACATAACTGCTGCGAAGATCGGAAGACCGAGGATACGGTTCGTGACGATCTGGTCGATCTTATCTGAAGTTGTAAGTCCGCCCTTATTCTTTTTCTTAAAAACGCCCTTGATAATGCTTGCGATATAAATGTAACGCTCATTGGTAATGATACTTTCTGAGTCATCTTCCATTTCGGTCTCGGCAGCGGCAATATCCTGCTCAACATGGTCGATCTGCTCTTTGGTGAGTCCCAGCTTTTCAATCGCCTTCTGGTCACGCTCGAAGATCTTGATCGCATACCATCTCTGCTTCTCCTCAGGCTGGTTGTGAAGAAGTGCTTCTTCTATGTGTGCAATGGCATGCTCAACAGGACCTGCAAATGTGTGCATCGGTATGGTTTTGGTGTTCTTTGCGGCGTCAACAGCTGCCTCAGCTGCCTCCATGATGCCTGTCCCCTTAAGAGCCGAAATCTCAACCACCTTGCATCCGAGCTCTCTTGCGAGCTCCTCGGTGTTGATCTCATCGCCGTTCTTCTTAACTACGTCCATCATGTTGATGGCAACAACGACCGGAATACCAAGCTCAACTACCTGAGTTGTGAGATAAAGGTTTCTCTCGAGGTTTGTTCCGTCGATGATGTTAAGGATGGCATCGGGCTTCTCATCAAGAATGTAATTTCTGGCTACAACTTCCTCAAGCGTATAAGGAGAAAGTGAGTAGATACCGGGAAGGTCGGTGATGGTAACATCATCATGGCCCTTAAGCTTGCCTTCCTTCTTTTCAACTGTTACACCGGGCCAGTTTCCCACAAACTGGTTTGAACCGGTAAGACCATTGAAAAGGGTCGTTTTACCGCAGTTTGGGTTGCCCGCTAAAGCAATTCTAATTCCCATAAATTTTCCCTCCAGGAAATGCTGATAGTTAGCTGCTGATAATAAAAATTAGCTGAGGTTAACAAAAATAAGTTAAAGCTAACAAAAATAAGCAATTGCTAACAAAAACATAAAAAATTATTCAACTTCAATAAGCTCGGCATCTTCCTTACGAAGTGAAAGCTCATATTCACGAACTGTGATCTCGATAGGATCGCCAAGAGGTGCTACCTTACGAACATAGATATCAACACCCTTTGTGATGCCCATGTCCATGATACGGCGCTTAAGCGGACCGCCGCCATTGATCTTTGTGACCTTTACGGTCTCACCGATTTTAGCCTCTTTCAGTGTCTTCATAGTTTATCCCTCCTTCAGACCATTACCTTCTGGGCAAGCTCCTTGCTCAGTGCCACTCTGGTCTCTTTTACCTTAATGATTGCGTTTTCACCAACAAGACTCACAAGTGTAGCATCTCCGCCTACAACAAAGCCTAAATCAGCGAGATGCTGCTTTATTTCCGGAGAACCTCCGATTTTTCTGATAATGTTCTCCTCGCCTATTGTGGATAATAAAATTGGCATCATCTTAATACTCTCCAGATAACAATAACGTCATGGCGTGCATAGTTTATGCGTACACAAAAGACGTTAGTTTTCGCTAACGGCGGTATTATAGCAAAAAAGTTAGATATAAGCAACACTGTTTTTAAAAAAGTTAAAATTCGCTAACTTTTGGTGCCTATAGCTAACTTATTAAGCCGTACCCATGCAAATGAGGACGGATTTAATGTTTTCTGATATATTCTTCGAATTCTTCGCCCGGAAGGGGCTTTGAGAAATAATAGCCCTGTATGGTATCACAGCCAAAGTACTGCAGAGTCCTGAGCTGGGATTCGGTTTCAACACCTTCGGCTACAATGGATTTTCCAAGGCTGTGGGCCATATCTATTATGAGCTTGATAATATCTCTCTGCTTTTCAAAGTCTCTCATAAAGGACATGTCCAGCTTAATAACATCGAGAGGCATATCCTTAATGAGGCCGAGGGAAGAATATCCGGAGCCGAAATCATCCATTTCTATCTGGATGCCGCAGTTTCGAATGTCCCGGATGCGTTCCATGAGCAAAGCCTGGTTATCAACATACATAGATTCTGTAATCTCTACATGGATAAGCTTAAAGTCAACTTTTTTTGAATCCGCGTATGAGAGCACATAGCCAAAGTCGTTATTAAAAAGAAGATCACGTCTGGAATAGTTGATAGACACAGGTACAGCTAAAAGCCCCTTATTCTGCCAGTCGCTTATGTTATCGATAACTCTTTTTGCAACAAAACGGTCGATGCTTGTTATAAAACCATTTTTTTCAAAAAGCGGAATAAAATCAGCCGGAGACATAAAGCCGTACTCCGGATGGATCCACCTTATAAGTGCCTCAGCGCCTGTAAGCCGTCCTGTGCTTGCTGAGTGCTTTGGCTGATAATATACCTTGAATTGTCCCTGATCAAGCGCTTCAACCATGCAGGCTTCAATACGCTGTTCTTTTTCGATCACGGCTCTGACGGTGTCATCATATCTCGCTATGACGTTCTGATACTGATTTCTAAGCTTATTCATAGACCGTCTTGTACGGTCGATAAGCTGGGTGACCGGTATCCTGTGATTTATATTTTCATATATTCCGATTTTGACGATTGCAGAACGTATGGGAGAATCTGCCGAAAAGATGTTTATCGTTTTGCCGATCTCCTCATCAGAGTATGAAAGATATTTCTGATCGGCAATACAGATTATGCGGCTTGCGCTTAAACGTCCTTGTATACCGGACTTGATATCTGCGGACCTGATCGAATCGGCAATATATTTTAAGACCTCGTCAACCTTGCCATTTCCATATTGCTCATTAAGAAGATCCATATCCTCAAGTTTAAAGATATAAAGATTGAATTTGATATCGGGATTATTTTTTATCAGATTTTCAGCATGATGAATAAATGCATCCTTAGTATAAAGACCGGTAAGATCATCAAATTCTATCGCGGTAAGAAGCGCTGCTGATTCCTTCAGGCGCAGGGCGGATTTTAATTTCATGCGCAGCAGATTTGCGTTGAAAGGCTGTTCTATAAAATCAACGGCGCCAAGGGAAAGGCACTTTTCCTCAATTTCGGGAGTGTCTGAAACAGCAGTGATAACGATTGGAATATTGGACAGGAAATGATCGCCCTGCAGAGACTCAAGAAACTGATAGCCATTCATACCACGCATCTCAATATTCAGCAGTATCATAGAGATGCTTCTGTAGTGTTCGTGAAGTATACTGATAGCATTATTGCTGTCAGTAGTAAAGATCAGTTCATAGTCATCAGCTAATATATCCGCAAGCATTTTGCTGCTTGCATTATCATCATCAACGATGAGAAGCTGTCTTTTTAATGTTGAACTGCGGGAAAGGCTTTTTTCGTGGTCCAGCTTATCGAGTATATCGTCATCCTCGTTCGCAAATGCCATAACCACGTTCTCGAAGGAATCGGCAGCACCGACTCTGGCACACTTTACGAAATAGTGGTGAATGCCGTCATTGCGTTTTGTACGGTAATGAACAGCAAAAGACTCTTTTTCCTTAAGAGTCTTTACAATATAACCCATATCGGTCATTGCATACATATAATCCCTGTCATCGGGATGGACATTGTAGTCAATGTATTCCCTGATGGCCGCTTTATAGCCCCGGTCAAGAGCCTCGTTTACACGTAATGCATGGCCTCCGGTGCGGTAGCTGGTGATTTGTCCGCTTGGAATATTAAAGTGATATACATCTAAAAAATCCGATGAGAGAGCCTGGATAATGCCAAGCTTAATAAGCTGATCGTCTTCTTCGGTAGTGACAGCCGCATTGCGCTCTTCCTGTCCAACAGTCGAAAAGATCAGAGCATGACCATGTGACCCGTCGACAAGCGGCATGTCTACCGCGTCGACGGTTTCATAAATGTGCCTTATGGGGTCGAAATATGTGCGCGGTCCTTTTATGCCTTTGCGGACAGGACACGGAAGACAGGGACTTTCAAGCCCCATAAGGCATTTATAACATTTTTTGCTGACTTCAAGGCTTGGGTATAGTATTCCCGCTGTTTCATTGAAATCAATAATGTTATATTCTTTATCTATTATATAGACACCTGAAGAAATTGAGTCCATATGTACTCCTTAGGTCTCATTAGAAGCTGTAATATACCTTGTTTGCGGTGAGGGAGATACCCTTAATTTCAGCCATCTCGCTCACTGTTACGAGCTGGAAGCCCTGATTTACAAGCTGAGGAACAACAGAGGCTGTGGCATCGGCGGTAGCGGAATAAAGCTCATGCATAAGAACTATATCTCCGTCCTTGACCTTGCCCATGATCGCTGCTTCGGACTTGGCAGCATTCCTATGATCCCAGTCCCTGGTGTCGATGCTCCAAAGTATAATAGGCATATTGACATTAGCAAGCACAGTGCTGTTTTTGTTACCGCCCGGAAGACGCATGATCCTTGGACGGATACCGGTGGTCTGCTCGATGACATCATTGCACTTTACGACCTGGCTTCGGATAGTATCGGCACCTACTTTGTTAAGATATGTATGGCTGTAGGTATGGTTTGCCACCTCGTGACCATCGGCTGCCATACGCTTTACCTCAGCGGCTCTTGAAGGAATACGGTCACCTACCATAAAGAAGGTGGTGCGCTGACCATACTGCTCAAAAATATCCATAATACGGTTTCCGACCGTTGTCTGGGGACCGTCATCGTAAGTGAGAGCGATCATAGGTCTGGTGATGTCGATCTTTCTTCCGCGGCTTATAACGATATTTGCCTCAGAAGAGTTGTAGATCGTGTATGGATTTGCGAGCGACTGCGCGATAAGGCTGTCAGTATCGGCGGCAGGAACCGCCTGACCTGTGCCGTCTGCCGGGGCTGAAGGCTCGGTGACTGCCGGGGCTGCGGGTTCAACGGCAGCAGGTGCCGTAGGTTCAGTCACTATGTTATTTGAAACATTACTGTCTGAAACATTGTTTGAAACATCCTGACCCGGTGCATCGGCCTCAATGACACTTACAGGACCTGATCCGGGACCCGGACCCGGGGCCTCTGAAACCTGGCCCGGAAGTGTTACTCCGGGAGCGATGATCACGCCATCCGCAAATGCTGAAAATGAAGCTGTAATTGCAAAAACAGCTGCTATTGCAAGGGTTTTAATTCCTGAACTCATTATTTTCATCTGGAACATCTCCACGTTAATTAATGATCGTCAGCGCGTTATTCAGCGGCACCGGCCTCTTCTTTAGCTGCTTCAAGTGCCTCGGCATCAATGCCTGCATCGGCAGCTTCCTCTGTGATAACTGCAGCAGCAGTATCTTCGGTATCCTCAGTATCCGCGTCATCTGTTTCCGGGGCTTCGATGACCTCGGTAGCCCCCTCAGGATCTGCGGGAGTAAGAAGTGACTCATCGATCTCAAAGGAATCTGCGAGTACCATGAAACGGTCGAGCTCGTCATCATTAAGGCACTCGATAAATTTACGGAACTTCTTTTCTGCTTTGGTTTCTTTCTTGTCAAGCTCGATATACTTTACGGCAAGATCTGTAAGGAGTACCTTTCCTGCAGCGTCCATGTACTCAACAAGTCCACTGTCTTCAAGATCAAGGAGGAATTTCTCCATCTTTGAAGGCTTCATATCAAAGCACTCGCAGAGATCATAAAAGCCTGCGTCCTCGATCTGTGAAATAACATCAAGAATATCTCTTTCAATACCTGAAATGCTTAAAGCAGGTCCGAGACCGAATTTCTCAAGCACGTCAAGAAGCTTTGGGGTATATTTGGTTCCGATATCAAAAAGTTTGCTGGATTTTTTCATAGCATGTGTCCTTTCTGTATATATAGTAATTAATTGATGTATTAACCGGAATCGCCTGCTGCCGGTGCTGTTTACCGCCTGCTGCCGGGCAGCTCATTAATCGTCGGTATCGGTATCTATATCAGTATCCTTAGCCTTTTCCTCCGCGTATGCGACTGCCTCTATTATTGCATCGAGAGAGCCGATGACCGGTGAATCGTCAAGCAGCTTATACACAGCATCGAAGCCTCGCTCTTTTCGGCGTGCGATCTTCTCAACGATCTTCGCGCGCTCTTCATTTTCGACAATATTTGCTGCTATCACCCCCGGGTTTGCAAACTGGGGGAGCTGCTGCTCAGGCTCGATATAACCACCTGAAAGGCTGTCCTCAAGCTTATTGCGGAACTCCTGAACTGTCTCAAGCTCCTCGTCGCTGATAACAGGCCACTGGGGATCGATCTCCTCCAGAGTCTGAAGTACTATTCTTGATACGAGAAGACGCGCATACCACTTGTGGTCCGCGGGAACAACATACCATGGGCAGTCTGATGTAGAGGTCTTGTTGACCATGGTCTCAAAGGCCTCCATATAGTCATCCCAGAACTCACGTTCCTTGATGTCTCCCGATGAGATCTTCCAGTTCTTTCGCTCAATATCGATTCTGGAGATGAAACGTCTTGCCTGCTCATCCTTTGAAACATTGAGGAAGATCTTGACGATCCTGGTTCCTGTATTGTAAAGATAATTCTCGTAATCGTTGATCTGCCCGTAGCGCTGCTCAATGATGTCGATGCCGTTCAGTCTGTCCGGACGGACCTGCTTTTCATAAAGCCTATGGACCTTGCCTACCAGAACATCCTCATAGTAGCTGCGGTTAAAGATGGAAATGCTGCCTCTTGGAGGAAGCGCGCTCCAGAATCTCCATAAATAATCATGGCTGGCTTCTTCCGATGAAGGTACCTTGAAGCAGAACTCCTTTACACCGTGTGGTGAAAGGGTGTTGAAAACAGTGCGGATGACACCGTCCTTTCCGGCTGCGTCCATGGCCTGAAAAATGAAAATCACACCTTCCTTGCGTTCTGCATACAGACGCTGCTGGAGCTTGTTTATCTTAAGCAGGTTGTGAACGAACTCATCCACAGCTTCCGCACGGTCTGTAAATTCTCCTGTATCGTCAGTCTTAAATTTTGAAATATTAAATTTCGACTTTCCGATAAACTTATAATTGTTTATACTATCCTTTGCCATAATGCTTTATCCTTTCTATTTAATGTTACATTTTACCACGGTATTACAAAGTTTACCATAAATCACAAAAAAAACATATTTTTGGAGTAAAAATAAAACAAAATGAACAATAAGGAAATAAAAGAAATAAGAAAATTATATACTAAGCAGCGCTGCTCTGTATCAAGACTCTGCGGCTGCTATGTCAGCGGAGAAAAGGAGGTCCTCTCTACCTTTTCCGGCAGCATGACAGGAATGGACGATGAAGAGCTTTTTAAATATCTTGAAATATTTAAAAAGTGCCTTTCGGGTTCCATGGATAAGAACCTTTTTAATGTTGATATCCCGCTTTCATTTGAAATGGAAGACGATTCCTATAAAATGCTCTCTGGCTTAAGGCAGAGCGGACTGAAAAACGATGAGCTTCTTGAGGTCTTTTACAGCAGGATAATCGACACCTATCAGCATGTGGGAAATTATCTCATCCTTGTGGCCATCGATACTTATGACATTCCGGGAAAATCCTCACTGGGGGATACGATGGATGATGCCTCTGAGGAGTCATTTACATATATGCTCACAGCCATATGCCCTGTGGAGCTTGCAAAACCGGGACTTGCATACAACCATAACGAAGGACGTTTTTTTGCCCTTGACCGCGACTGGATGGTGGAAAAGCCCGAGGCAGGATTTATGTTCCCGGCATTTAACTTTAGGACGACCGACATCCATGCGGCCCTTTATTACGCTAAGAATGCCGACGGCTTCCAGGGTGAGTTCATAAGCGGACTGTTCGGAAGTGATACGCCCGTTACAGCAGAGCAGAAGAAAAACTCCTTCGGCATGCTCGTGGGAGAGGTTTACGGGGATGAATTCGTTCCGGAATCGATGAAGTCTGTTTATGAAACACTTGCAGCTGAGGCTGAGGTGATAAAAAATGAGTCTGATGCGGATTCAAGTCTTTCAAAGAGCCGTGTGCGCTCGATAATAGAAAAGAGCGGCGCGGACGATGAGCAGATGGAGAACTTCGACGATTATTATGAGAAGGCCTTCGGAGATGATACAAAGATAGATATCGACAATCTCTATAATAAGAGAGCGTTTACAGTGAAAAATGAGTTTGTGGACATAAAGATCTCGGCGGAACGTACTGATCTTGTGCACTTTGAGGAGATAGGCGGCAAAATGTGCGCCGTGATAGAGCTTGACGGAGCCACAGAGGTAAATGGAGTCACAGTATAAAAGCAAAATCAAAAAGCTGTTCTGCATTGCGGCATGCATCCTGGGATGCATGCTTATTTGCGTAATGCCGCTGATCTCCTTTGTCGCGTTTGAAAGCATAACGGGCTGCCTTCCCACGATAAATTCGCAGGCCCTGAAGCTTAATCTCCTGTTTTATTATGGCTTTTACTTTCTTGTCATCGGGATTTTCCTGCTGATTTCCGGAACGACCGGGTTTGCCGCCGCTGTAAGCGCCCTGCTGCTTTTTGCACTTGGCATGGCCGAATACTTTACCGAAATGTACAGCGGACATCCTATCACGATCCATAATTTCACTGCACTCAATACGCTCAATGAGGTCATAGGAGCATACAGCTTTGAGTTTACAGATGAAATGAGAAAGTGGGGAATAATAACAGTGGTGCTCGCCCTGCTTTCGATATTGCTGCCGGTCAGGGTAAAGAAAATATTTCCGAGGGCAGCATTCTCAGCTGTCCTTATCATCGCCGCCATAGCCATGCCGGCCTCATATTTTCTTTATTTTATCCCCACATATACCATAAGCTTTAACAAATGGGATGGCGCGCTTACCTATGAGGACCAGGGATTTATGTGCGCGACGGGACTCTCTGTTTATTATAGTCATATCAGTAAGCCGAAGAGTTACAGCAAGGAAAAGCTTGAGGAGATATGCCGGAATATCAGGGAAAATTACGCGGCGGAGGATGGCAGCACTAAGGAAACGAAGCCGGCATTTGCAGTACAGACACCCGTAAATGTACTTCTTATTATGAATGAAAGTCTTTCAGAGCTTTCCGTGGCAGGTGACTTTGCGGTAAATGAGGAATATTTCCCTTATCTTAACAGTCTTTATGAAAGCGGACAGGCGGATCATGGCTATCTTTATGTGCCGGTTTTTGGTTCCGGAACGAGTATGACGGAGTTTGAGGTGCTGATGAGCGATTCGGCAGCGCTGCTTCCGTACAATATAAATCCCTACAGGGATTTTGTTTCCGCCGGAACGGGTTCTCTTGTGAGCAGCATGAAGGCGGCGGGCTACCGTACGCTTGCGATGCATCCGATGCAGGGAGAAAACTGGGAGAGGGACAAAGCTTATGCCAATATGGGCTTTGACGAATTTCTGGATTATTCCTACTATGAACCCGGCGCCGAATATCTCGGGAATTTTGTATCCGACAGGTATGATTACAAATGCCTTCTGGATCAGATAAATAATAAAAATGCTGCCGATGATAAGCTCTTTATATTTAACGTGACTATTCAGAATCACGGAGGGTATGGCCTTGATATCGAGGAGGCACCGAATATCAGGCTGACAGGTGAGCTTGCCGGAAAATATCCTTTTGCTGACAGGTATCTTTCACTAATGAAGGCGAGCGATGATGCTGTCAGATACCTCTTCGAGAGCCTTGAGGAGATCGATGAGCCAACGATGGTGGTCATTTTCGGAGACCATCAGCCAAGTGTTGAGGACGAGTTTTACGATGAGATAGCAGGAAAGCCTGCTTCGGAGGCCACACCGGAAGAAAGAATGATGTGGTATCAGACTCCGTATCTTATATGGAAAAACTATGAGGATGGAAATGCGGAAGCAGGCTATGGACCGGAGGACCTGAGCGCAGTTTATTTGTCCACAGTGCTTCTTGATGAGGCCGGAATACCGGGAAGCGGATATAACACGTTTTTAAGGATGCTGAGGAGGGCTTTTCCGGTCATTCAGACCAATGCTGTCATAGACAGGGACGGGAGGCTTTACAGCTGGGAGGAGGCCCTCGATCCTGCTGTTTGTCCGTATGCGGATATTTTAAATCAGTATTATATGCTTGTATATGACCATCTGGCAGCACATAATTCTGATATTTTCTAGGAAAAGAAGCAGACATATGCAGGAATTTGGAATTTTGGTCACTTGTAAAAGTTAATTCCACTTTGTAAGACTAACTTCCACCTTGTAG
>JAUNNP010000055.1 GCA_030531385.1 Eubacteriales bacterium | reverse complement strand
AAAAATTTAACAACCTCGTTCCATTCTACACCATTTCCCATAATGACGTCAAATTAAAACTATTAGACGATAGCAAAAAAGCTAATATTCATTTTGGTAAAAATAGCCAATCCGAAAATTCTGACAATTGAAAAGCTTCTGATTTCGGTGTACCGGACTTCGGCTGCAGGAACCGGAACAGATCATGTTAAACTTTCTGAAACTATTAAAAGAGGTCAGAGATACCCAATATCCCCGACCTCTTTGTCACGCGTTCCTTTATAACATCTGCATGTTTATTTGTCAAGTTTTGATTTAAAAGCAGGAAAAAACGCAAATTTAAAAAAGTTTAACATTTCTTTAATAATAAGGTGTCAAATCCCTTGACATTTGATGAAATTTTATTAGAATTGACCTTAAAGGTGGCAAAAAGTGTAAATTTGTGTAAAAAGGTGGCAAATTTTTCCATGTTAAAGGGTGAATACAATCACACGATCGATGCGAAGGGCAGGGTGACGATACCTGCCAAATTTCGCAGTGAGCTCGGAGACAGGTTTATTGTCACCAGAGGAATAGAAAACTGTCTTTCCGCGTATTCGGAAGAGAGATGGAAGCGCATAGAGGATAATCTTGGCAGCATTTCCCTTACCAATAAGGTGGGAATGAAGATTTCAAGGCTTATTCTCGGAAATGCAATTGAATGCGAAGTGGATAAGATGGGAAGGATACTTATTACACAGACACTTAGAGCCAAGGCTGACCTTGACAAGGATGTGGCTCTGATCGGACTCGGTGACAGGATCGAAATATGGGATAAGGATACCTGGGATGCTGTCAACTCTAAGGATGTCTTTGAAGAGATGACCGATGAGGAGCTTGAAAAGCTGGAAGGTCTCGAGCTGTGATGGAGTTCGAACATACACCTGTTCTTCTTAATGAAGTAATAGATGGTCTTAATATAAGAAAAAACGGCATTTATGCAGACGGCACCTTAGGAGGCGCCGGACATTCATTCGAGATAGTGAGGCGGTTAACTGACGGCGGGAGACTTATCGGTATAGATAGGGATGAAAACGCCGTCAGGGCAGCCACCGAACGTCTTAAGGACTATGAAGACAGGGTCATCATAGTAAGAGGAAATTACCTTAATACGGTAGAAATACTTAATGGACTGGGAATCGGGAAGATAAATGGGATGCTTCTCGATTTAGGCGTTTCTTCTCATCAGTTTGATGACGCTGAGAGGGGATTTTCATACAGAACCGACGCTCCGCTCGATATGCGTATGGACCGCAGGGACGAGCTGACAGCAAGAATGGTGGTCAATGGATATACGGAGTCCGAGCTTTACAGGATCATAAGAGACTATGGCGAGGATAAATTCGCAAAGAATATAGCGAAGCATATCGTAAGGCGCAGACAGGAAAAGCCAATAGAGACTACCTTAGAGCTTGCCGAAGTCATAAAGGCAGCTATCCCGGCAAAAATGCGCGAGGGCAAAGGACATCCGGCAAAGAAGACTTTCCAGGCCATAAGGATCGAGGTCAATCGCGAGCTTGATATACTTAAAGGTTCCATAGACGGTATCATTGATATCCTCGAGCCGGGAGGAAGACTTTGCATCATTACTTTTCAGTCTCTTGAGGACAAAATTGTAAAGTCGGCATTCAGGACCGCGGAGGACCCGTGCATCTGTCCGAAGGATTTTCCGGTATGCGTATGCGGAAGAAAATCAAAGGGCAGGGTAATAACGAGGAAGGCAATAACCGCATCATCCGCTGAGCTTGAGACAAACAACAGAGCGCACAGCGCAAAGCTGAGGATCTTTGAAAAGAGCTTATAAGTCTTTTTGAAGAACTATAAATATATTAGTTACAGGAAAGAGCATTTTTATCATGCCGTCAACAAACAGACGACCTGCCTATAACCGCAGGTACTCGGGAACAAGTGCATACTACACAGACGGATCGGCAGCGAGGGCAGTGAACCCGCAGACGCAGCCGGTCAGACGTGTGCGCAAAGTTCGCCGCGCAAAGCCCAGGTATGTTGAGGCGGAGAGAACGGCATCGGTATCTATGAATCTTCCGCTTACAATGCTTCTTATCGTGGCAGTTGCTGCCGCGTTATTTATCGGATACAGATATCTTTGTCTTAAATCATCACTTGACATGCACATGAACACCATCAAGTCGCTTGAGACCCGGCTGGATACGCTGCAGACGGAGAATGACGCTCTCGATAAGAGCATCGATACCTCAATTGACTTGAATCATGTATACAATGTGGCTATCAATGAGCTTGGAATGGTGCATGTAGGTCAGGATAATATTATCAGGTATGATAAAACCGAAAGTGAGTATGTAAGACAATATGAAGACATCCCGGACGCAGATTAAAAAACGCGTTAAGGAGACCGGACGTCTCAAAAAATATATGGCAAACAAACTGTCAGTCACTGTTTTTATAATAGGGCTGGCATTAGTTGCCTTATTGATAAATATTTTCTTCATACAGAAAAATAACTCAGAAGAGTACAACAAAATAGTTCTCAGCCAGCGCCAGTCGGAGTATGAATCCCGTACCATTCCTTACAGACGCGGCGATATCTATGACAGAAACGGAAGTACTCTGGCTACCAGTGAAAAAGTTTATATCATGATCCTCGATCCGAAACAGATGATCTCGTACGAGGGCAGAAAGGAAGACGGAAGTGCTGCAAGGTCCGTCGTTGAACCGACCATAAGCATGGTCAGTGACTTTTTTGGTATAGATGCCGCTGAGTTAAGGAAAACGATCAATGATAACCCAAATTCCTCATATATCAGATATATGAGGGATATAAGCTATGACAAGAAGCTTGAATTCGAAGCTGCGGTTGAAGAAAAGAATGCTGATTATGCCGCAAGTACCGACTCGGTCGAAGGCAAAAAGCGCATTAAGGGGATCTGGTTTGAGGATAATTTCAAGAGGAATTATCCTTATGGAGCTCTGGCGTGCAATGTTATAGGCATTGCAGCTGCCGATGGAGCGAGCGGCTCCGGCGGCGTTGAGCAGTATTACAACGAGAATCTTATCGGCATTAACAGGAGAGAATACGGATATCTTGATGACGATGCAAATCTTGAAAAGGTAATTAAGCCCGCAGTCGATGGTGACAGCCTTGTGCTTACTATCGACGTTACGATACAGAATGCTGTCGAGAAGTACCTTTCAGAATGGAAGAATGGAGATATTGGTTCGAAATCGGCCGCCTGCATAGTCATGAATCCAAAGAACGGAGAAGTGCTTGCGATGGCCAGCACAAACTCCTTTGATCTGAACGATCCGAGAACGACCGGAGATTACACGGAAGAGGAAATATATAAATTCGGTATTAACGAGGCTGTATCCCAGTACAAAATAGATCATCCCGAGCTTCCGGCGATAACCACTGCCGAGGTCCCCGAGCACTATACCAGGGAAGAGATAATGAAGTTCGGAGAGACTATCGCCACCTATCAGGTATGGAGAAATATTCCGATAAGCGATACCTTTGAGCCGGGATCTACGCAGAAGATATTTACCGTTGCGGGAGCTTTGGAGGAGAATATCATTTCCAACAACGCGAGCTTCGAGTGCACCGGTCATGTAACACTTTCCGATGGAGTAAATACCTGGAAGATAAACTGTGTCAACCGAAATGGACATGGACTTCTGGATGTTACAGGAGGAATCACAAATTCCTGCAACGTTGTAATGATGAATATTGCCTTTGCGGAAAAGGCTGAGACCTTTGTTAAATATGAAAGGACTTTCGGCTTTGGCCAGATGACAGGCATCGATCTTCCGGCAGAAGCAAATACAGAATCACTCGGCTTTGCATCATCCGATATAGGAAGGACACAGCTTGCGACCAACTCCTTCGGACAGAACTTCAACTGTACGATGATACAGATGGCAGCAGCCTACTGCTCAGTACTAAACGGCGGATACTATTACAGACCGCATGTTGTAAAGCAGATACTTTCTTCAGACGGAGCTCTTAAGGAAGACATTCAGCCGCTGCTTGTAAGGGAAACGGTTTCAGCATCTACCTGTGATTTTTTGAAGCAGGCCCTTGTTGAGACTGTTGAAAACGGAACAGGAAAGGCTGCAAAGGTCGAGGGCTATGTGGTAGGCGGAAAAACGGGTACCGCGCAGAAGCAGCCGCGTTCCGCCAAGACTTATGTTGTAAGCTTCTGCGGTTTTGCTCCGGCAGATGACCCGTCACTTCTCTGCTACGTTATAGTTGACGAACCAAACCTTCCGGGAGAAGAGGCCGCACACAGTTCATTTGCATCAAATATATTTTCAAAAATAATGGCAGAGGCTCTGCCGGCAATGAATATATATCCTGAAGGAAATGTTTCTGAGATATACCAGGATACCGGCATCACTCTTCCGGATGAAGAGGGCGATTCAATGCAGCCTATGGGTGTTGGCACAAGCGGTGAGCAGGAGACGGAGAGTAAGGGGATAGAAATCATTTCAAACAATAACGGAGAACCTGTGGTCGAAACAATAGACCCGAGTGAGACGGTATCCGCAACTGCCTCGTCTGAGGAATATATTCAGGGTGAGGATGACGGCTCAGAGATCCCGGAGCTGAACTTTGAGCGCGGAACCGGCAGCGGAACAACGGTAAGCACAGAAAACAGCACCATAACAGAAACAGAAAGATAAGAACTATGAAAATTTCCTTTGAGTCAGGTGAACTTATAACTGCCTTCCTGACACTTAGCACAGCATTTATATTTACAGTTATCATGTCACCGTGGTTTATACCGCTTCTTAAACGATTTAAATTCGGACAGGAGGTAAGAGACGACGGACCGCAGTCACACCTGAAAAAACAGGGCACACCGACTATGGGCGGCATAATTTTCGTTTCGGCCATAGCATTGTCATCAGTTATCGGAATGCTGAGGATCGGCAGCATTGATATAAAAGCCCTGCAGATCCTTTTTCTGACACTTGGCTTTGGCGTGACAGGATTTCTGGATGACTATCTTAAAATAAAGAGACATAAAACAGACGGTTTAAGTCCTAAACAAAAGCTTGCAATACAGCTTGTCATCACACTTGTTTTTACGGTCTGGGTATTCATTTCTTCAGACAGCGAAACAGCCGGAATACTGTACATTCCGTTTACAGGCGCAAAAGAATGCGCATTGAGCATAAAGCTTCCGATATGGTTGTTTGTGCCATTTGCGGTATTTGTGGTCCTTGGAACAGATAATGGCGTTAACTTTACCGACGGACTTGACGGACTCTGCTCTTCGGTTACAGCAGTCACAGCGGCGTTTTTTATGCTGATGGGATTATTTAACAACGAGGCAGGGCTGTCAATGGTTTCGGCGGCTGTCATAGGAGGGCTTCTCGGATTTCTCCTTTTCAACGTTTATCCGGCAAAGGTATTCATGGGAGATACCGGATCGCTCGCACTCGGCGGCTTCGTTGCCGCTGCGGCTGTGACAAACGGACTTGAATTATTTATTCCGGTCATTGGTCTGATATATCTGGCTGAGGTCCTTTCAGTAATAATCCAGGTCTCATATTTTAAGGCAACACACGGAAAGAGATTTTTCAAGATGGCGCCTATTCATCACCATTTTGAACTGCTGGGAAATTCGGAGACACGCATAGTGGCTGCATTTACAATTGTAACGATATTATTGTGCGGAGCCGCACTCATTGGTTCCGCTTATCTCAGATAAACCGGAGCAAAAAGATGAAAGAGAGCAAAAAGGTATTTATAGCAGGAACCGGCAAGAGCGGAATAGCGGCCGCAAGGATGGTCCTTAAGATGGACGGAGAGGTACTGCTTTACAATAGCAATGAAGGCATTGATGAAGCCGGCGTAAGGGCAAATTTCGCTGAAGGGGAGCAGACCAGGATAAGCTTCGTGTGCGGAGAACTTAAGCCTGTTGACTTAAGAGGCATACATATTGCCGTATTAAGTCCCGGGATCCCGCTGAATTCAGAATTTATTACCCTGCTTGACAGAAGCAAGATCCCTGTTATAGGCGAGCTTGAGCTTGCATATCAGGCATCAAAGGGAAAAATTGCAGCCATCACAGGAACCAATGGAAAGACCACGACTACCGCGCTTGTCGGTGAGATATTAAAGGCGCATTATAAAAAGGCCTTCACGGTCGGAAATATTGGGGAGCCATTTTCGACCGAGGCACTTAATACGACCGAGGATTCGGCAACTGTCGCGGAGGTCAGCTCATTTATGCTCGAGACTATCTCGGATTTCAGACCGGATGTAAGCGCGATACTGAATATAACGCCGGATCATCTCGACAGACATCTTTCGATGGAAAACTATATAAAATGCAAAAAAGCCATCGTGATGAATCAGACAGAGAAGGACTATATAATTCTGAATTACGCGGATGCCGAGCTCAGGGAATTTGGTAAAAGCAAGACACTTAAACCGCACGTTGTATGGTTTTCGTCAGCTGAAAAGCCTGAGGGAGACGCGCTGTACCTTGTCGGCGACAGCATTTGCATGACTATGGACGGCACCGAGACCGAGGTGATCAATGTTCATGAGCTCAATCTTCTCGGGGTACATAACTATGAGAATGTTATGGCTGCGGTCGGCATCGGACTTAAGATGGGCGTGAGTCTTGACGAGATAAGGGAAGTATTAAAGAAATTCAAGGCTGTGGAGCATAGAATAGAGTTCGTGAGAGAACGCTGCAAGGTCAGATACTATAACGATTCAAAGGGTACAAATCCCGATGCGGCGATACAGGCACTTAAAGCTATGCCGGGACCGACTCTGCTTATCGGGGGCGGCTATGACAAGCATTCTGAGTATGATGACTGGGTAAAGCTATTCCCGGGAAAGGTCAAAAAGCTTGTGCTGCTTGGACAGACGAGGGATAAGATTTATGAATGCTGCAGAAAGTATGGCTTTAATGAGGTATCCTTTGCAGAGGACATGAACGAGGCAGTAAAGACCTGCGCATCCTTTGCGGATGAAGGTGATTATGTGCTTCTGAGCCCGGCATGTGCAAGCTGGGGCATGTTTAAAAACTACGAGGAGCGCGGAGAGATATTCAAGAGGTGCGTTGAGGAGCTTTGATTTTAAAGCGCCGACGAAGGATCTACGGGAGGAACTTAATGGCGGCTTATAACAGAACAGGAAATACAGCTGTATCGCCGTCCGCATCGGGAAGGATGCGGAGTTCTGCAGGCACGCCTTATCGTGCCTATCCGGAAAGACGCGTGAGCGATCAGCGCGACCCGCGAAATGCCGTGCGCACAGGAAGAAATATACCGAGAGAAGCGCGTCTCAGAACCGGTGACAAGGTTATGACCGAGCCCGTGGGAAAGCCAAGATATTATTATGATTACAGCCTGTTCTTCGCTGTGATATTCATGTTTGCTCTCGGCCTTCTGATCATATATTCAAGCTCACAGTATACGGCTTCTCTTGAAAAGCATAATGGCAGCTATTATTTTACAAGACAGCTTTTCATAGGCTCTGTGGGTCTTGTCGGAGCTGTTATCTTATCATTATTTGACTACAGATTGTTTGCCAGGATCCTTAACGGAGCCGCGGTGAATATCATCTACTGGGTTTCTGTCGGTCTGCTTGTAATGACACTTGTGATGGGTATAGCCTCGCACGGAAAAGCAAGATGGATATCCATAGCCGGAGTATCATTCCAGCCAGCAGAAGTAGCTAAAATCGCTCTGATCCTTTTTCTGGGCTATTTTATATCAGTGCACGGTCCTGCTACAAAGAAAAGGAAAAACCTGCTAAGGGCTATTTTTTTCAGCAGCATTCCGACGTTGCTCATCCTTAAACAGAATATCAGTTCTGCTGTGATCGTTGCCGTGATCGCAGCAGTAATGATATTCGTTGCAATCGATGAGATAAAGTTTTTTGCAGTCATGGGCACCATCGGAGTCGCGGGAATGATAAGTGCAAAGCCGCTTATTCGTATGTTCCTTGAGAAGACAGGCTATACCCAGAGACCGGAGCAGTATTACCTTAGACGAATCCTTGGCTGGGCTGCGCCGGAGCTGTTTCCGGATGATGCATATCAGACCATACAGAGCCTTTATGCAATTGGGTCGGGCGGCCTGACAGGACATGGACTTGGTGAAAGCATACAGAAATTCGGAAAGATCCCTGAGGTCCAGAATGATATGATCTTTTCGATAGTATGTGAGGAATTTGGCTTTATTGGCGCCGCGACGCTGATCATTTTGTTCATTTACATTATTTACCGCATATATCAGATAGCTGTGAATGCCGACGATCTTTTCGGAACTATGATATGTACGGGAGTAATGGCGCATCTGGGTGCACAGGTCGTATTCAACATAGCGGTCGTCACCGGTGTAATGCCAAATACGGGAGTTACGCTTCCGTTTATAAGCTACGGAGGTTCGGCAATATTGTTTACCATGGCTGAGATAGGACTTGTGCTGAGCGTCGCGCATAAGATAAAAATCGGAGAACGTTAATGTCTGAAAGAGAAGCAGATATTTTATATATTAAGCAGAGAAAGGTGAAGCAGTGGACAGTTATTCTTCTTTTTCTGCTTATTTTGACTGCAGGGATAAGAATGCGTATAAATGAGGTGGTGGTACTTGGAAACGATACCTATAGCGCGGCTGAAGCAGAAGCCCTGATATTCTCTGATTACTGGGACAGAAATACCTGTGTCTGCATTTACAAAAATATCACGGGAAAAAAGAAGGATCTTCCGTTTGTGGAGGATTATAAGATCGTGCTTAAGAGTCCTTTCAGCTGCGAATTGCGTTTTTATGAGAAGAAACCAATTGGATGCATAAAATATATGAGCAGCTATATGTATTTTGACAAAGATGGTATAATGATAGAATCTTCGTCAAAAAGGCTTGAGGGTATTCCTATAGTTGAGGGACTGCAGTTTGGGTATATCGTGCTTGGAAAGAAGCTTCCGGTTGACAGCACACTGCTCCTTAACAGTATAATGAGTGTGACACAGCAGCTTTCACTATATAATATAGAATGCGGCAGCATCAAATATAATGACAATAACAACACGGTCACAGCTGTTCTTGAGGGAGGAGATATAAATGTCTATCTGGGAACAGATGATGATCTTGCAGCTAAAATTTCCGTACTTAATGACATGCTTCCGGAAATAAAAGCCAGGGGCTTAAAGGGTACGCTTGATTTAAGTACTTATGATGACAAGGCAAAGAGCAGTGCCAGCAGCTTTAAGCTGAGTGACGAGGATCAGCAGCTTCAAAAGGAGACAGCAGATGCCGGAAACAAAACTGACAAATCTGGAGAAAATAAGGAATCATGAACTGTCGGATTCTGCGATGGTGGACCTGATTGCGATATATATCACACTTATGATGTATGCAGCTTCATTTATTGCCGCACATTATATGAGTGAGTGGGGCACCGTGCTGGATGGATGGCACCGCATTATCACAAACCCATGTCCGCTCGTGACCGATTACTATATGCTCGGAGGCCTTTCCGCGACTTTTTTGAATGCCGCGCTTTGCGGAACTGTCTGCGTGACCTTCATGGTCTGTCTTAAAGGGCGTGAAAGACCGAACGCGCTTGCCGGATATTTCCTTGTCATCGCGCATTGTTTTTATGGACTTAATCTTCTGAACATGCTTCCGTGTTTCCTTGCTCCAATGCTTTATTTCAGGGTAAAGAAGCTGAATGTAAATGACAACCTGCACGTATGCATGTTCGCGACCTGCTTTGGTCCGTTTATAAGTGAATTTTTATTCCGCTACACCACAGGGAATTTCTTTTATATAAAGGATGAGCCGGATGTCACCCTGCTCGGTGTTATGCTTGCGATCGGATTTGCTCTTGTAATCGGCTTTGTTATCCCGGCTATCCTTCCGGGTGCCAAGGCCTGGCATAAGGGCTTCAATCTGTTTAACGGCGGACTTGCCTTCGGAATATTCGGATTTTTCGCATACAATCTTTTCTATACTACCTTCGGCTTCGAGAGACCGGCGGTACTTACCTACAGCAACAGAATATACAATTCCTTTAATAATTCATATACATTATTCGTAAATGTATTTTTCTTTATTCTGTTCGGCTCACTGCTGCTGCTTGGATTTATAAGAAATAATTTCAGCCTTAAGGGCTATGACAGGCTTCTTGATGATACCGGACACTTAAGCAGCTTTCTTGCTGAGTTTTCAAAGCCGTTATGTCTTATAAACATGGGCTTTTACGGGATAATGTTTCTTGTTTACGTTAATCTTGTAATGTCGATCTCTGAGGGCGTAGGTTTTACCGGACCGACAACGGGAGTAATATTTGCCGCAATGACCTTTTCGCTTCTTGGTCAGCATCCAAGGAATGTTGCCCCCATACTTTTTGGCTTTCTGGGATTATATGGACTCAATATAGCCATAAGATATTTTACCGGAGTTGATCCGGGATGGACGATATCGAGCCAGTCATATATAAATGCCGCGGCATTTGCGACCGGAGTATGCCCCATAACCGGAAGATACGGATATAGAGCAGGATTTGCCGCAGGTGTCATCGACGCGATACTCTGCAGATCTACAAGCACGCTGCATGGCGGACTGGTGCTTTATAACGGAGGCTTTACAGCAGGCCTTACGGTACTGATCCTTTTACCGATACTTGAACATTATGTGACTGAGAAAAATATCAGCAATAAGCAGGTCGGTATGGAGAAATTCATCGTTGTCGAGGAACGAAGACAGAAGAAAAAAAAGCAGTCGTAAGAAAAAATTGTGTTTAAGTTTTGCGAAATGTGCATAAAAATTACTTGAAAAAAGCATATAAACAACTTATAGTTATTAAATAACTATGGATATGGAGAGCTGCTATGTTAGAGATTAAAATTCCAGAGACCGAATCAGCGGCAAGGATCATCGTCGTAGGTGTCGGCGGAGCAGGTAATAATGCTGTTAACCGCATGATAGACGAGAACGTTGCCGGTGTTGAATTTATAGGCGTTAATACAGATAAGCAGGCACTTCAGTACTGCAAGGCTCCGACTGCTATGCAGATAGGAGAGAAGCTTACCAAGGGACTTGGCGCAGGAGCTAAGCCTGAGGTAGGTATGAAGGCAGCAGAGGAAAGTGCTGATGAACTTGAGCAGGCATTCAAGGGAGCGGATATGCTCTTTGTTACCTGCGGAATGGGCGGCGGTACAGGAACAGGAGCCGCACCTGTTATTGCCAGGATCGCGAAGGGACTCGGTATTCTTACTATCGGTATCGTTACAAAGCCTTTCAGATTTGAGGCAAAACAGCGTATGACAAATGCAAATGAGGGAATCGCAAACCTCAGAGAGTGTGTAGACTCACTTATTGTTATACCTAACGATAAGCTTCTCGAGCTTGTTGACAGACGCACCACTATGCCGGATGCACTTAAGAAGGCAGATGAAGTACTTCTTCAGGCAGTTACAGGTATTACTGATCTTATCAATGTACCTGCACTTATCAACCTTGACTTCGCTGATGTATCAACAGTTATGAAGGATAAGGGAGTTGCTCATATCGGTATCGGTAAGGCAAAGGGAGATGACAAGGCACTTGATGCTGTTAAGCAGGCAGTTGCTTCACCGCTTCTTGAGACATCTATTCAGGGAGCATCTGATGTTATTATCAACATCAGCGGAGATATCAGCCTGATCGAGGCAAATGACGCAGCAATGTTCGTTGAAGAGCTTGCAGGTGAGAACGCAAATATCATCTTCGGTGCTGTATATGATGAAAAGGCTCAGGACGAGTGCACCATTACTGTTATTGCCACAGGCATCGTAGAGAAGCCGCAGGCAAAGGCAGCAGCACAGCCGAAGGGCAATCTTTTCGGCGGAAGGACAGGACAGACTTCATTTACAGCTCCTCAGGCGAAGACGGGATTCAAGTCATCAGAGGATGCAGAGATCAAGAAGGCACCGGACGGACCAAAGCTTGATTTCGGATTTGGCAGCGCATCACAGTCAGGCGCGGCATCCCAGGGCTCAGCCCCAAGAGATTATCAGCTCAGATCACAGATGAATAAGGAAATGACCATTGACATTCCGGATTTCCTTAAAAACAGAAAGTAATTAATAATTTATGCAGATAAGAGGGCACGTGCAGGTCCATGGCAGGTGCCCTTTTTCCTTGTTTATGGCAGGAACTGCAGACATTAATAAAACATTTTAAAGGGAAGGAAAATATCATGAAAAAGTTTAATATCGCAGTATTGGGCGCAACAGGTGCTGTTGGTCGCGAGATGCTAAAGGTAATGGAGGAGTATGACATTCCTGTCGAGACACTTCTTCCTCTTGCAAGTGCAAAGAGCGCAGGAACAGAGATCGAGTTCAAGGGACAGAAGATCAAGGTTCAGGAGGCTACAGACGATGCATTCAAGGGAATGGACTTCGTACTTGGAGCAGTTCAGAACCCAATGTCAAAGAGATTTGCTCCGGCTATCGTTAAGGCAGGCGCAACATATATCGACAACAGCTCAGCATTCAGAATGGATCCGGAGGTTCCGCTTGTTGTTCCGGAGATCAATGGAGAAGATGCATTCACAAATAAGGGAATCATTGCTAACCCTAACTGCTCAACCATTATTACACTTATGGCTGTTGCAGGTATCGCAAAGCTTTCTCCTATCAAGAACATGATCGCATGCACATATCAGGCAGTTTCAGGTGCAGGAGTAAATGGTCTTAAGGAGCTTGAGGATCAGATGAAGGCACTTGCTGAGGGCGGAGAGATCACACATAAGACATTCCCAACTCAGATCGCGGCAAACGTAATTCCTATGATCGGAGATGTTAAGGACAATCTTTACACATCTGAGGAGATGAAGATGCAGAATGAGGGAAGACGTATCCTTCACCTTCCGGAGCTTGTTGTTAACTGCACATGCGTAAGAGTTCCTGTTATGCGTTCACATTCTATCTCAGTTACACTTCGTACAGAGAAGAAAATCAGCATCGCAGAGGCCAATGAGGCTATCAAGAATTATCCGGGTGTTAAGCTTATCGAGGATATCGACGGACGCGCATATCCGACACCGCTTGATACAAGCAACCAGGATATCGTATATGTTGGCCGTGTAAGAGACGACCTTACAGATGATCATGGTCTTACACTCTGGTGCTGTGGCGACCAGGTAAGAAAGGGAGCTGCAGCAAACGCAGTTCAGATCATGAAGAAGCTTATCGAAAAGGCTTGATCAGGTAAATAGTGCGGCGGTCTTCCTTAATGGGAGATCGCCTTTCTTTTTTGACCTTGGAGGCAATGCATGAAAAAGAGAACAAGGTATGAGCTGCTGCTGTTTGCGATAGTGGCGGTAATATATTTGGGAAGCCTTATGGCAGGAAGATCGTCTTCCGGAACGGATGATCCCGGAAGCGGGTCATCTTCGGCTTCGATGCAGACAGAAAGCACAGTCGATATTAAAGAGCTGCCACCGGCTTCAATGGCATCGGGAAGCGGAACGGATAAGGAAACTGAAACGGCGGCAAAGACTGAACCTTCAGGCAGAAATATAGTTCCGGCAGAAACCAAAGAAGCGGTGGACTCCGGCATTAGCATAGCCGAAGATGGAAGCTATACAGATAAGGATAGCGTTGCTCTTTATATCGCAACCTACTCACATCTGCCCGGAAATTTCATTAAGAAAAATGATGCAAAGGATGCAGGCTGGGATTCGGGTAAGGGAAATCTCGATGAGGTCTGCCCCGGAATGAGCATAGGCGGAGACAGATTTGGCAATTATGAAGGGTCGCTTCCGGATAAAAAAGGCAGAAAATATTACGAGTGTGATATAAATTATAACTCAAAAAAAGGATATAGAGGTGCTGAACGAATAATTTACAGCAATGACGGCCTTGTTTACTATACAGGCGATCATTACAAGACCTTCGAACTGCTGTATGGTGAGCCCTGATTTTTAATCTGAATTTAAGGAGATAGGCAGTGGTATGAAAAAGGTATTGCTGGATCTTAGTGTTCCCTGCACAAAGGAAAAAACACATGAATATATTGCGGAGCAGATGGGATTTCCTTCTTATTACGGAAAAAATCTTGATGCCCTGTATGATGAACTGACCTCCATACATGAACCTACGGCTGTGGGGATCTTCCTTCCCATAGCTGATATGATCGATCTTGATATAGACCTGATGATCTATTTTGACAAGATCAGTGAAGTTTTCAGTGATGCGGAAGCGGCCAATCCTGAGCTTGCGGTCATATTCGGTGATCTTATGGCAAATCCTGAGTATGTGGATGAGTTTGGGGATCTGCTCGACAGTTATCTTGATGGTGATGACGCGG
>JAUNNP010000054.1 GCA_030531385.1 Eubacteriales bacterium | reverse complement strand
CCCATAAAATAAAGGTTTTAGTAACAAAACAGGGGTGTCAGCTTTGACACTACCTCAAAACTTTGGAGGAACGATATATGAAAAAGAGGAGTACTTTATTGAAGTTTTCGGGCGCGGCAGTGCTTTGCCTTTGGCTTGCCATGGCTTTTGGGCCTGCAGCATTTGCAGCTGAAGGTGCGCCGGCCGAAGGCTCGGTCGAGGCCGGATGGCGTTATGATGATACGGGCTGGTGGTATGAATACTCCGACCGCACCTGGCCGCATGACTGCTGGCTCTGGGTGGACGGAAATAATGACGGAACGGCCGAGTGCTATTACTTTAAGAGTAATGGCTATATCTGTATGTCCGAGTATGTGAACGGCCTGCAGGTCAATGATACCGGCGCCTGGGTGAGAAACGGCGAGGTACAGTTGCGTAAGGACTCGGAATACAGTAATATCGCGATACAGGGGAGCAGGCAGTCCGACAAGTCCAAGGAGCTTAAGTTTCCCGATGAAGGAAGCTCTGCAGGTGATGCATTAAACAGTGATACAGAGGAATACCCCATGAGAGCTGTAAACCTTATAAATGACATTTGTGTCAAGAAGGGACGTGAGCAGCTGCAGTGGGATCAGGATCTTGCAGACTGCGCGGCCATAAGGGCTAAGGAACTTCCGAAGCTTTTTGGGCATAGAAGGCCTGATGGTGATTCCTGCTTTGAACTGCTTATAGAAAAGAATCTGAGCTTCAGATTTGCCTCCGAGAATATAGCGAAGGGACCGGTGAGCCCTGAAGAACTGATGGAGCAGTGGAGGACCGACAGTGAATTTGAAAGCAATCTCGCCAAAACAGGTCTGACGAAGGCAGGGCTCGCTTTTTATGACGAGGGAGGAGAGCGTTACTGGGTTTTGTTTATGGCCAACTGATGCCGGAATGTATGCCGGGGTGTGAATAGTAACGTTAAAACGTTTTAGTCCGGAAAAAGAATTTAGTCATTTATAGACAAATCCAGCTGAGTATTTAACGTAAAAATTCACAAAGATTCTATCGGAATCGGCTATTTAATTGACATTATATCTAACCTGGGATATAATCGCCTTAATTGGGTAACAAAAACGTTTTAGTTGATACTGCCGTTCCTTTAAGAACGGCTTGCATTTCCGGGGTAAACTTTAGATGAAAAATAATGTCACTATAAAGGATATCGCGGAAAAAGCGGGAGTTTCGATAGGCAGTGTACACATAGCACTTTCGGGTAAGCCGGGCGTGGGCAAGGCGACCAGAGACAGGATATGCGCCATTGCCGCCGAAATGAATTACCGTCCCAATCTGCTTGCAAGGAACTTAAAGAGAGATGCACTTGAAGTAGTCGTGGCACTTCCCAGGAAAAATGAGTATTCTCATTTTTATTTCGACTTTATGAGGATGGCCGCTGCTGATTACAGCAATCATGCAAGGGACTATAAGCTTAATCTTCGTTTTGTGGATATGGAGGATATTTCTTCCATAGCAGACGATGACATAGGCGGAGTCATTACCATGGGCTATCCGAGGAAGGATCTCGTTGAGACTGTTCGAAAGCTAAGCGGCAGAGGCATTCCGGTCATCCTTCTGGATTCGGATCTGCCGGATACCGGGAGACTTTGCTCGGTGCAGCCTGATCTTGATATACTGGGTGACCTTACGGCGCAGCTTCTTAAGATGAATTTAAGAAGGGCCGACGGGGACATTCTCATATGTGCGGGCTACCATGACTTTCCGCATCATAAGCTGATAGCCGACAGGATATGTGCTTATTTTAAGAAAAACCATATTCATAATCAGCTGCACTGGATCAATTTTGAAGTGCCGGATGATGAGAGCGTTGAGCTCATTAAGACATGCATAATGACGCATCCGATAATAGGTGCCTGCTCTGTCAATTCGAGATCGACCACGGTGCTTGCGCGTGCGGTCGAAGAGCTTAAAAGGACGGCGGATATTCCGATAATAGGATCTGAGCTTTATCCGGAGACCTATGACTATGTAAAAAAAGGCGTCATTACCGCCATAGTAAGGAAGCGGCCTTACGCCCAGTGCAGGCAGGGACTTTACATTATGCAGGATTATCTGGCGAGGGGCATAGCACCGGATATCGATGTTATACATCCTGCGGTGGATGTTGTTTTTTCAACAACGCTGGGCCAGTACGACAAGGAAAAGGGCAGCCTTACAAAATGACGGGCTTAAGCAGACAGGCCCATATCAGAACCGGGAGATAAACGGCCATGAGGCCGATATCTATATAGGTTAGAAGCAATTTTTTTATTTTTTCAAGGAGGACTTATGAAAAAATCACTTTCACTCTTAATGGGAACCGCTCTTCTGGTTTCATTAACAGCATGCGGCGGCGGATCATCAAGCCAGCCTGCAACAACTGCAGCAGCAGCTCCGGCAGCTGCAGAGGCTGAGATCACCTTCAAATATGCTGAGCTTAACCCTGATGACAACATCAACTCAAGAGTTGGCTACAAGTTCGCAGAGGAAGTAGAGGCTCGTTCAAACGGCCGCATCAAGATCGATGTTTATACAGCATCACAGCTTGGCGACGAGGTTACCTGCCTTAACTCACTTCAGATGGGCGGCGGCACAGTTGATATGTACCGCGGAAACACAAACTCACTTTCAGACTATGGCTTCAAGAAGCTTAACCTTTTCGGACTTCCTTACATCTTCGTAAGCCGTGACACAATGTGGAAGGTTCTTGATTCTGCAGAAATCGGACAGGCATTCCTTGATGAGGGTATCGAGGTTGGCGCAGGTATGGTTGGTATCGCTTACACCGACGAGGGCGCAAGAAACACCTTCACATCAGGCGAGATCACATGCCTTGCAGATCTTAAGGGCAAGAAGATCCGTGTTCCTGAGACAACACTTATGATGGATACAATGTCAGCTATCGGCGCTGAGCCTACACCTATCTCTTACAGCGAGCTTTACAGCTCAATTCAGACAGGCGTTGTAGACGGCGGTGAGAACGGCTATCCGGGATACTACAGCAACAAGTTCTATGAGGTTGCTCCTTACTATCTCCTTGACCAGCACACCTTCAGCCCTGGAATCATCCTTATGGCAGAGGCTAAGTGGAATCAGCTTTCAGCTGAGGATCAGGCACTCCTTCGTGAGGCAGGAAAGGCTGCTTCAGAGTGGAACAAGACTCAGATCGAGGCTGAGGAGAAAGAACTCAGAGATAAGCTTGCTGCTGAGAACATCGTTATCATCGACGTTCCTGCAGAGGACAAGGCAGTTGCTCAGGAGTCTTGTAAGGCAGTTTGGGCTAGCTACGCTGAGGGAATCGAAGACGTTCTTGATGCTGTTGTAGCTATTCAGCAGTAATTCGTTCCTGAAATAAGAGGAAAAGTCGGGGGAGGAGGATAACCTTCCTCCCTCTTTCTTTTTAGAAAAAATTGCTTCGGTTATATTAAAGGGGGTTGGTCTTTTTGAGGAAATTCTATGATTTCATATACTGGCTGTTTATGACCTTCTGCAAGCTGGTATTTATTGCGTCTATCATAATCACTTCATATGTAGTATTCAACAGATATGTCTTAAGCAAGACTCCGCGCTGGGGCGAGCAGGCTATTCTGTTATGCATGGTTTATATGGCGCTTATCAGTGCATCACTTGCCATCCGCACTGACAGGCACATCCGTGTGGTTCTTATTCAGTATCTTTTCCCCGCATCAATAAGAGAAAAGGCCATGAGCATACTTCACGGACTTTCTCAGATCTGTATCACAGCATTCAGCATATTCATGATCATTTATGGTTATCAGTTCACTATGCTTATGACCAAGAGTAAGATGTCAGGTCTTGGTATAGCCAACAGCTATCTCTACGCTGCTGTTCCGGTTGCCGGCATTTGCATGCTGATCATGCAGAGCGAGCGCCTCATTTATTTTATTTCAAAGCTTATGGGAAAGACTATTCCGGGTTATGAAAATGGTATAGTTCCTCCGGAAGAGCTCGTTCCCACAGATGAGACAGGAAAGGAGGAAACAGCATGAATACGACTGTAGCTATATCGATTTTAATTGTAATGTTCTTCCTCTTGATAGCTATGAGCTTCCCGGTAGCGTATGCTATCGGTATTGCCGCAGTAGCCGGCATGCTCTATATGCAGCTTCCTCTTCAGCAGGCTGTACAGCTCATGGTAAAGGGCGTATTCAGTTTCTCACTGATGGCCGTTCCTTTCTTTATCATAGCCGGTGAGATAATGGGTGCCGGCGGTATTTCAGACCGACTGATAAAGCTTTCCAACGCACTCGTTGGATGGATGCGTGGCGGTCTTGCCATGGTTAACATCGTTGCGTCAATGTTCTTCGGAGGAATCTCAGGTTCATCTGCAGCTGACTGTGCTTCACTTGGAACCATCCTTATCCCTATGATGATCGATCAGGGTTATGATGATGACTTCTCAGCAAACGTAACCATGACATCTTCAGTACAGGGTATCCTTATCCCTCCGTCACACAACATGGTTATTTATGCTACTGTTGCAGGCTCTGTTTCGGTAGGACGTCTGTTCATCGCAGGCTATATGCCGGGTATCCTTCTCGGTGTGGCTCTTATGATCTACAGCTACTATGTTTCTGTTAAGAAGAGTTATCCAAAGGGCGATCCGTTCAATCTTAAGAACTGCCTTGCGACCTTTGCTGATGCTATCTGGGGACTTTTCACCGTACTTATCGTAGTAGTAGGTGTAGTAGCAGGTATCTTCACCGCTACTGAGTCAGCTGCTATCGCTGTTGTATGGGCACTTATCTGCGGAGCCTTCATTTACAAGCAGCTCACACTTAAGCAGTTCTGGCAGGTTCTTGAGAATGCTCTTAACACACTTGCTATCGTACTTATCCTTATTGCAACATCGAGCGTATATTCATGGTGCCTTACCTACCTTAAGGTTCCTATGATCATTGCAAATGCTATCCTTAGTGTTACCACGAATAAGTTCCTCATCCTTCTTATGATGAACATCATCATGCTGATCTTCGGTACCATGATGGATATGAGCTGCAACATCCTGCTTCTTACTCCTATTCTCCTTCCTATCGCTCAGGAGATCGGCGTTGATCCGGTTCAGTTCGGCTGCATCATGATTCTTAACCTCGGTATCGGACTTATTACACCGCCTGTTGGTTCCACCCTTTTCATCGGTTCCGCTATTTCAAAGGTTCCGATCGAGAGACTCGGCAAGACTCTGATCCCGTTCTTTGTTGTTATGCTGGTCTGCCTGGCTATCGTTACCTACGTGCCGGCATTCACCATGACGCTTCCGAACATTATCATGCCGGTCGGCGGCGGAGTAGGCTGATCTTAAGGCAAATTGAACATCGGGGGCAGGTTCTGCCCCCGATTTCTTTGAGAAAGAAAGGAGATATAAAATCATGGCAGCATGGAAAAATGAAACCGAAATGTTCGAGCTCATGCGCGAAAAATTATATACCCCGGTAGTGGGCGACATCCTGGACCAGATGGGTTATCCTCATCAGTTCCTTCCGGCAAAGATCCGTCCGCTTAAGCCTGAGATGAAGCTTGCGGGCAAGGCCTGCACTATTCTTGAGTGCGACGTTTTTGAGGCTCAGAAGAAGCCTTTCGGTCTTCTTACGGAGGCACTTGACCAGCTTCAGGAGAATGAAGTTTATATCGCTACAGGCGCGCACAATTCAGCGCTTTGGGGCGAGCTTCTTACAGCTACCGCAAGAACAAGAGGAGCGGTAGGAGCAGTTCTCGACGGTTATACGAGAGACACACCGCAGGTGCTTGCTCAGAATTTCCCGGTATTCGCAATTGAGCGCTGGGCTCAGGACTCATCCATCAGAACGAATGTTATCGATTTCCGCTGCACCATTGAGATCGGCCAGGTAACCATCCATGACGGCGACCTTGTATTCGGCGATATGGACGGCGTGCTCATCATTCCCAAGGACGTTGCCGACGAGTGCATAGAGAAGGCTCTCGAGAAGGCTGCAGGCGAGAAGAAGGTCCGCAAGGCCATCGAGGGCGGCATGAGCGCTACCGAGGCATTTAGGGTATTTGGAATACTGTAAACGGGGAAATGTAATGGAACAGCAAAGTGCATTTTGCATTAATTTTGAGGACAATGTCGCGACCGCGCTCGTAAAGCTCGAGCCGGGTGAGGTCCGCATACTTGGAGATACGCATAAAGAGTCTGAAAATGTCACCATGGAGATACCGATGGGACATAAGCTTGCGCTTTGCGATATCAAAAAGGGCGAAAACATTGTCAAATACGGCGTTGTCATTGGCAGAAGTACTGCTGATATTCCGGAGGGAAGCTGGGTGCATCTGCACGTGATGGAAAGCCTCTATGACACGAGATCCTCGCACCTCGACGAGGTGACCGGTGCGCCGAAGGATACGAAGTACGAATAATACTATGAAAAACATGGACAATTCTAAAAAAATAAATCAAGGTTCCGGCAGCGGGCTTAGCAATGGTCTCAGCTATGACCTTACCTGGCCGGGCTATGTCAGGAAGAACGGGAAACTCGGCATTCGCAATCATATTCTCGTGATCTATACCGTGAAGTGCAGCGAGTTTGTGGCAAAGCGCATCGTTGAGGAGGCAGGCGACCTAAACGTTGAGTGCATCGGCTTTGACGGCTGCACAGACAACCAGTATGCCGTTAACCTCCTGATCTCGATGATCCGCCACCCAAACATCGGCGCGGTCCTTGCGGTGGGACTTGGCTGCGAGTATGTGCAGCCTGAGTGGCTCGCCGGCATTGCCCGCGAGGAGGGAAAGCCGGCAGAGTGGATGTTCATCCAGGATAAGGGAGGCACCGCGCCGGCCATCGCCGAGGGTCTTGAAATCGTCCGCCGTATGCAGGAGGAGCTTAAAAATACGCCGACACGCGAGATGGGATTTTCTGATCTTATCATTGGCGCGGAGTGCGGAGGATCGGATTTTACCAGCGGTCTTGCGGGAAATGTTGTCGTCGGCCGTCTTTATGACAAGCTCGTTGAGGCAGGCGGCACCGCGATCTTTGAGGAGATAGTTGAGGCGGTCGGACTTGATTCGCTGCTCGTTAAGAGGGCGAAGACGGAGCAGGCGGCGAAGGAGCTTCAGTTTACCTATGACAAGGCGCTTGATTACTGCAAGTCGGTAAGGCAGTACTCTGTAAGCCCCGGAAACTTTGCGGGTGGCCTGTCGACTATAGAGGAAAAGAGCATGGGCGCTGTTATTAAGAGCGGTTCTGCTCCGATCTCCGGTGTTGTAAAGGTGGCCTGTACGCCGCCTGAGCCGGGGCTTTGGCTCCTTGACTCGACGCCTGACCCTCACTGGATGCAGTTTGGCATAACCAATCCTAACGACAACGAAGGACTGATGGACCTCATCTCTGCAGGCGCACACATAGTATTTTTAGTGACGGGACGCGGCAATGTCGTAGGCTCTGCCGTAAGTCCGTGTATCAAGATCACCGGAAACCGCGAGACCTACCGCCGCATGGAGGGCGACATGGACTTTGACGCGAGCGGTGTGCTCTTTGGTGAGTGCTCGCAGGAGGAGATGACCCACCGTCTCTATGAGATGGTTGCGGCAGTTGCAGGCGGGGCGCCGTCTAAGAGTGAGGCCCTCGGTCACAAGGAGTATTTCATTCCTTATAAGTTCCAGGAAAAATTCGTCACCTTTAAACGAAAGTGCGAAGAAGAGGTTTAAGGAGGTATAAAAATGGCAAAGTTTACTGATGAAGAGATGAAATCATTCAGTATGAGTAAATATTATGACCTTACGGGCCGCAGGGCTGTCGTTACAGGCGGAGCAACAGGACTTGGTCTTGCGATAACGAGATGCCTGGTGAGCGCCGGCGCGAAGGTCGTTGTGGTAAGCTCGGGAACCGCCGAAAAGTACGCGGATGTGCTTGCTGAGTTTGGCGACAAGGTATGCTTCTATCAGCATAATATCGCTGATACAGACGCTGCTCCGGTAGTTGCTCAGAAGATCTTATCAGAGCAGGGCAAGGTCGACATTGTTATCAACAACGCAGGCAATCACTGCAAGAAGTTCATGACAGACATGACAGTGGAAGAGTATGCGGGCGTGCTCCAGGTGCATCTTGTCGGCGCTTTCGCGTTCACCAAGGCCTTCCTTCCTCAGATGAAGGAAAACGGCTGGGGCAGGATTCTTTTCCAGGCTTCCATGACGAGCTACATCGGCCAGCCTCAGGTCACAGGCTATGCTACAGCAAAGGCCGGTTATCTCGGACTTATCCACACCATGACAGCAGAGCTCGCTGAGTACGGCATCACTGTAAATGCTATTGCTCCGGGCTGGATAGATACTCCTATGTTTCATAAGGCTACAGACAACGATCCGCCGCGTCTTAACAAGATCCTCGGCCGTATCCCGGCCAAGTCAGTCGGAGACCCGATGGACATCGGCATGACAGCAGCCTTCCTCTGCAGCGAGGCAGCCCGCTACATCAGCGGCACCTGCGTTCCTGTAGACGGCGGAGCACTCATCGGATTCTAAAGAGGATAAAACCATGAACAACAGACTTAATGAGGATTTCTTCCTCACGACCGAGACCGGAAAGCGTCTCTATCACACATATGCGGAGAACATCCCGATCGTTGATTATCACTGCCACCTGCAGCCGAAGGAGATGTACGAGAACGAGGAGTTCGAGGACCTTGGCGAGATGTGGCTCAAGGGCGACCACTACAAGTGGAGAGTAATGCGTACCTTCGGAATCGAAGAGCGCCTCATCACCGGGGACGCCTCATATCATGAAAAATATTTAGCATTCGCAGCTATACTGCCGAAGCTTATCGGAAACCCGATCTACATCTGGTGCGCCCTCGAGCTTAAGCGCTACTTTGGCATCGACGAGCCTGTTACCGCTGCAAATGCTGAGGACATTTATCAGCGGACACTGAAGCTCATACGTGAGCGCCACATGACACGCCAGTACTGCATGGAGGTGTCAAATGTCCGCCTTGTATCCACGACCGAGGACCCGATCGATACGCTCGAGTACCACAAGAAGATGGCCGCAGATCCGAACCTTAAGGTAAAGGTGATCTCTGCATTCCGACCGGACCTTGCGATGTTCCTCGAGGAAGACGATTTTGCAGACTACATGGGTAAGCTCGCAGCGGCAGCTGAGATGAAGATCGATTCCTTCGCAGCTATGTGCGAGGCCCTCGAGAAGAGACTTCAGTACTTCGCTTCAATGGGCACTACGGTTTCTGACGACGGCATTCCGTACTTCAAGTGGGAAAATTACACTGACGACGAGATCGAGACTATCTGGAAGAAGGCCGTTGCAAACGAGCCTGTGACCCAGCTTGAGGCCGACAAGTACCGCAGCGCCTTCCTTTATAAGATGGGCGGCATTTACCACCGCAACGGCTTTATCATGCAGCTTCACATCGGCACTTATCTTAATGCAAATACTAAGGGCGTGCGTGAAGTGGGCAAATCCTGCGGATTTGACTGCATAGACGATGCTTCTCCGGTGATCAGTGTGGGCGAGCTTCTAAACCGCCTTACCGAGGACGGGACACTGCCGAATACCATTATTTATCCGCTTGACGGAACCAAGATCGAGGCATGGGCAGTGCTTGCGGCAGGCTTCTGCGATGGGC
Source organism: Eubacteriales bacterium (assembly GCA_030531385.1). Lineage (GTDB taxonomy): Bacteria > Bacillota > Clostridia > Lachnospirales > Lachnospiraceae > Avilachnospira. The sequence goes on along the minus strand of JAUNNP010000054.1, from coordinate 4,693 downwards.
TCACCCGCGGCAAGGTCCAGCTCGGCGCACCGTGGTGGTTCAACGATCAGGCCTTTGGCATCGCAAGACAGTTCGAGTCCTGCGCTAACCTGTATCCGGTAGCATTGTCAGTTGGAATGCTGACCGACAGCAGATCCTTCATCTCTTATCCGCGTCACGAGGTATACCGCAGGATACTCTGCGACTACTTCGGAAAGCTCGTTGAAAGAGGGGAGTACTTCCACTCGGACGAGGAGCTCGGCGAAATCATCAAGGATGTCTGCATCAGAAATGTGTGCGATTTCTTCGGCTTCAAGGTTGCATATTAAGGAGGATTTTATCATGAAAATCGTAAAATTTGAGACCTGGTGGGTCGACCGCGGCAAGTGCCTTTTCGATGAGAAGCGTCAGGGCGGCGCAAAGATGGGCTGGGATGTCATTGCCATCAAGCTTACAACAGATACCGGCATCGAGGGCATCTCGACCTGCATGGCAGCAAGATCGGGCGGAGTAAGTGAAAGCTATCTCCACGACAGCATTGCCCCTGTTGTGCTCGGACGCGACCCGCACGACCGCGAGGCTATTTTCTATGATCTCTGGAATGTAGACAGACATGAGGCTTTTTTCCCTGTGTTCCTTCCGGGACCGGTGGACGTGGCTCTCTGGGATATCTGCGCTAAGGCTGCAGGCCTTCCGCTTTACAAGTATATCGGTGCTTACCGCGACAGCCTTCCTGTTTATGCGAGCGGCAACTTCCATGGCACCGTAAAGGAATATGTGGATGAGGCACTTTATTATCAGAGCATCGGCATTCCGGGCTATAAGGCTCATCCGGGCGGACCTGTTGAGTTCGATATGGAGGTGCATCAGGCAGTGCGTGACGCTGTGGGCCCTGACTATATCCTTATGAGCGACCCTGTAGGTGAGTACACCATGGGCGACGCTGTAAAGGTAGGCCGTCAGCTTGAGGCACTCGGCTACAAGTGGTTCGAGGAGCCTTTCCGTGATTTCGAGCTCTACAAGTATACTGAGCTTTGCCGCACTCTTGATATTCCGATCGCAGGCACCGAGACTACCCGCGGCTGCCACTGGGGCGTGGCTCAGGCCATTGCTCAGAGAGCTGCTGACATTGTCCGCGCCGACGTGAGCTGGAAGGACGGCATCACAGGCACACTCAAGATCGCGCACATGGCTGACGGCTTCGGCATGAACTGCGAGATCCACACAACTACCATGAACTATATGGACCTTGTAAATGTGCATGTAAGCTGCGCTATAAGGAACTGCGAGTATTTCGAGTACTTCGTACCTGAGGACAACTACCGCCTGCCGATGAAGGGCGATCTCCCGATCCGCGACGGACGCATCTATGTTCCGAACGAGCCGGGTGTTGGCGCGGAGCTCGACTGGGATCTCATCAACGCAAGCTGCCACAGCTACCGCTGCCAGGAGCTGTAAGGGAACTGAGCTTAAGTCATGAGCTTTAATCAAAAAAGTCCCCTGAGGAGATTCAGACTTAATTTTCGAACGAAAGGACGATCGTATGTTAGATTTAAAGGGCCGCAAAGGCATAGTTACAGGCGGAAGCAGCGGAATCGGCTACGCCATTTCAAACAAGCTTGCTGAGGCAGGCGCAACAGTATATGTAATCAGCAGAACAGGCTCCCTCAAGGAGGGGATGGCTCCGCAGGCAGACAGCGTAAAGCACATCAAGGGCGACATCACAAATTATGAGGAGATGGCAAAGATCGTAGCCGACATCGCAGGCGACGGCGCGATCGATTTCCTTGTAAACAATGCCGGAATCTCAAAGAGATGCCGCGCAGAGGCTTTCCCTGCAGAGGACTTCGAGAGGATCATGGAGGTCAACATTCACAGCTACTTCCGCCTTTCGCAGATCTGCTATCCATATCTTAAAAAGAGCGCGTACAAGGGCCGCATCGTGAACATCAGCTCCATGGCCGCACACCTTGGCTTCGTAGAGGTAGTTCCGTACAGCATCACAAAGTCTGCGGTGCTTGGACTTACCAGAGGCCTTGCAGTCGAGTGGGCAAATGACAACATCTGCGTAAACTCGATTGCCCCCGGCTGGTTCCCAAGTGAGCTCAGTAAGCAGGTAATGGACGCTGAGCGTAAGGCTGCCATCCTTAACCGCATGCCGGTCCACGCGTTCGGCGACACCAACGACCTTGGCGCCATGGCTGCTTTCCTTATTTCGGAGAATGCTGCCTACATTACAGGTCAGGACTTTGCAGTTGACGGCGGCGCGCTCGCTTACGGCTTCTGATCGATAAGGCAGGCCGCGGATGCGGGAAATGCTGACGGCGGGCAGCATTGGCAATGCTCGAATGCTTAGCCGGCTGTCGGCATTTCACAAGCTTAAAATTATTATTAGGAGATCAACATGAACAAGCAGGATCTTAGAATTAAAGACATAAGGATCTTTCAGGCGACAAGCCGGATAAGCAAGCCTATCGCAGATTCAACACATGACATCAGCAAGATAGCATTTTATGTGCTGGAGGTAGAGACAGCAGGCGGAGTAGTGGGACAAGGATACCTCCTCAGCTTCCATTACAGCCCGAATGCCATCGAAGGCGCGCTGAAGGATATGAAGAAATTCATCCTTGACCGCGAATATTATATTTATGAAACAGGTCAGGTTCAGAAGGACTATGAGATCGAGAGTGAGTATTTTGGCATCGTAGGTCTGCAGCGCTGGGCACTTGCGACACTTAATGTTGCCATGTGGGATGCATGGAGCCGTGCAAACGACCAGCCGGTATATCACATGTTCGGCTGCCACAGAAAGCCGATCCCGGTTTATGGCAGCGGCGGCTGGATAAGCTACAGCGACGAGGAGCTTATAGAAGAGGTAGTGGATTACAAGAAGCGCGGATTTACGGCAGTAAAGATCAAGGTCGGAAGTCCTGATATGGAGCGCGATATTCGCCGTCTCAACTTAGTTCGTGAGGCAGTTGGCCCGAATGTCAAGATCATGATGGATGCAAACCAGGGTATGGACGTACCTAGCTCGGTAAAGCTCATAAGCCAGGTAGAGCATCTCGGCATCTTCTGGTTCGAAGAGCCGGTCACCAACACCGATTTTGAGGGCTATGCGACCATCCATGCAAAGACACATATCAGTCTTGCGATGGGAGAGCGTGAGTACAACACAGTTGCGCTTCGTGAACTCATTGGACGCCGCGCGCTCGATCTCTGGCAGCCGGATCTCATCCGCCTCGGAGGCGTTGAGGCATGGCGCGACAGCGCTGCTCTTGCAAATGCTTATAACATTCCGGTCCTTCCGCATTATTATAAGGACTACGATGTTCCGCTTCTTGCTACAGTAGCAAATCCTTACGGAGCTGAGAGCTTTGACTGGATCGATGCCATCATCGATGAGCCAATGAAGATAGACGGAGGCTTTGCCATCCAGCGTGAGGGCAATGGCTGGGGCTTTAAGTTCCTTCCGCAGTTCCTTAATGAAGTGAAGTAAGAAACAAAATCGGCATAGATCACAGCACGAATTCCTCAATAACTCTTGCCACGCCGTTCTCATCGCAGGACGGCGCGATCATGTCCGCAAATTCCTTAACAAAATCAGGCGCGTTGGCCATGGCAACTCCGGTGCCCGCGGCGCTCAGCATGGTAATATCGTTGCTTCCGTCGCCAAAGCTCATCGACTGCTCAATTTTAATACCAAGATATCCGCATAAAAACTCGAGACCGGCGCCCTTATGCGCGGTGCGGCAGTTTATCTCGATATTATTGGGATAAGAGCTTGTGCACAGGCAATGCGGAAGACGTGAGCTTATCTCAGGCATGAAGCGCTGCTGGTCCTCTACGGTCCTGAACATGATCTGGACCTTCTGAACTGAAAAGTCACGCTCAGTAATAAATTCAGCGAGGTCCGCAACGGGAGTGCGGTTGTTATAGACAAGCTTATAATGATTCTCATCCATGGTAAACTCACGTGCTCTCGCGAGGAACTCCTTATTCATAAAGCCCTGTCCGTTTATATAGCTGTCATAGATACCGGGGTATTCCTTAAGCACATTTATAATGCCGAGCGCCTCGGCATTTGTGAGCTCTTTTCTGTCGAGCACCTCTCCGGAGGTGATATCGGTGACCTGTGCTCCGTTGCACGCGATAACATACTGTAAAAACGGAAGCTCCTTAACAGCTGCCGGCATGGCAGAAGCCAGCCTTCCTGTAGTAGGAACGATGTAAATGCCGGCCTCGTGAGCTTTCCTCAGTGCCTCAAAATTCACATTGGTAAGTTCTTTGTTAGAATTAAGCAATGTACCGTCAAGATCAAGAGCAATCAGCTTAATGTTCTTCTTCATATAAAAGCCTTTCAATTGTATTTTTTGTGTACTTTTTATTCAAAAATCGGCCTGTCCATACCCCGAAAATTATGCAAATGGCTAAAAATAAGGGCTTAAGGGCTGATTTTGTTGACAATATCAAATCAATTTGATAATATCATACGCTGTAATTCAAAAAAAATCGAGTTAAACATGTAAATAAAGGTTTTTAAGAGGTAAAATTTATTATGGCAACAACAAAGAAGACAACAGCTGCTAAGGCTGTAGAGACAAAAGTAGAAAATACAGCTAAGGTCGTAGAGAAGAAGCCTGCAGCAGAGAAGGCTGTTAAGGAGACTGCAAAGAAGGCAGCCGCTACAACAGAGACAGCAGCTAAGAAGGCA
>JAUNNP010000053.1 GCA_030531385.1 Eubacteriales bacterium | reverse complement strand
AAAGCCGCAATATCAAGCCCAGGATCTGAAGCACCGCCGGCACCTGCGGCGTCAGCGTTGCCGGCGTCAGCATTCGCATCATCAAAAATATCACCGTAGCGGCGCAGCGCCTCATCCGATTCGATTATCTCCGGCTCGGTGGCAAGAAGGTCCGCCACGCGCTCGATATTTACCGCGGTTCCGATAAGATTGCTCACGGTGCCCACAAGCGCCTGTATGTACGCTGTAATCGACAGGGCGTAATTCATGAATACGGAAAGCGTGCCGATCAGCATCACGCCTTCGGAAGCGATAATGCCGCCGCGCCACAATACGATAGACAATGCCAGGCCCGAGCAGAAAATGATGCTGCTGTTAAAGAAGGCCTTAAAACGGCCCGCACGGATGGCAGCCAGCTTCATTGCAAGAGTTTCCGTTTTGAAGCCGTCTATCATCTTGTTCTCGATGGCCAGCGTTTTGATCGTTTCTGCACCCGTAACGCCCTCATTAAAGCTTCCGGTGATACGAGAGTTGTGTTCCCTCACCTTGCGGTTTTCGTCGGCCATAAGGCCCGTAAAAAGCGCTGTGATGAGGATCTCGACGGGGACTGCCATGATGAGAATGATGCCGAGCGTGAAATTGAGCCTCAGCATGATAATGCTTATGCCGAAGAGGTAACATACATCGATCACTATATCCATCAGGTTCCAGCTTACGATGATGCCGATCTTGTCCGCATCCGCGATGACGCGCGAATGAATATAGCCGACTCCATGACGGTTAAAATATGTAAGCGAAAGGCGCTGTACATGCTCAAAGCAGATCTGCTTTATATCCCTGTCAACGTAGACCTCGGCTGCGCAGGAGGCATAGCTGCCTATGCCGTTTATCACGCCCTGGATAAGAAGAAGTCCGATATATGCCGCAATGAAATACGGGATATTCCCGAGGTTTTGCCCGAGCGCGAAGTTGTTTATCGCGTATATCTGAAAAAGCGGGAAACAGCTCTCTATAAGACTGCCAAGTCCCATGAAAATGATAATGACCGCGATCACCTTTCTGTGCGGCTTTAGGAAGCGGCAAATATAGGGAATGCCAAGAAGCGGGAGCTTTTTCGGAGTTTCATTGTTCATGCTTCCACCTCCCCTGTACTGCTTTGCCGTGCACGTCCGCCTGCTTGATTTTCCCGGTCCGGATTGGTCTGATTTTCCCGGTCCGGCCCAGGCCCTTCTTCATCAAAATTATAGGACTGGATATCGTAAACAGTCCTGTATATTCCTTTGCCCTTTATAAGCTCTTCGTGCGTACCTTCTTCACTTATCCGTCCGCCTTCAAGAACGATAATATGATCTGCGTCTTTAAGCGTGTCGATACGATGGCTGATAAGTATAACAGTGCGCTTATTAAGCTCACCCTTAAGATTATTGCGGATGGCACGGTCCGTTTCGGCATCCACGGCCGACAGGGAATCATCAAGGATAAGCAGCGGAGCTTTATCGACAAGCGATCTTGCTATCGCGACTCTCTGCTTCTGCCCTCCGGAAAGCGTTACGCCGCGCTCTCCGACCACAGTATCAAGTCCTTCGGGAAGCACAGATATCGTGCCCTTAAGGCAGGCCGTATCGATGGCACGTTCCAGGATATCATCCGCAACCCCGCCTGCGGCTCCACCGATTGCCCCGTCCGGCACTCCGATTACTGCCGCTGCCGGTGCTGCATCCGCCGGGCTGTCTGCCAATTGATCCGCCGCTGCTGGTGCTGCATCCGCCGCGATGCAGATATTCTCACGAATCGTGCGCGAGAAAAGAAAGCTCTCCTGCTCAACGTAGCCGATCTGCCTCCTCAGCGCCCCGTGCTTTATATTCCTCACGTCAGTCCCATTTATGCAAATGCTGCCCTCCGTTGGCTCATAGAGCCCCATGAGGAGCTTTACAAGCGTTGATTTGCCGCTTCCGGTGGCACCAAGTATGCCGATAGTCTCTCCGCGATGAATCGTAAAGCTGACATCTTTAAGAATAAGGCCGTCATCCTCCGTGAAGCCCTCATCTTCCGTGGAGGCGCCCCCGCCACCGGCCGTGGCTTCACCGGGCACATTGTTACTGCCGGCAGGATAGGCGAAGGAAACATTCTTAAATTCTATATCTCCATCGATCAAAATGCTGACAGCGCCCGGCTCATCCTTCTCGACCGGAGCATTTAACACCTCAAGTATCCTGTCGAGAGAAACTTCTGATTTACTCATCTCACTTAAGACTCTTCCCATGGAACGTACAGGCTGGGCCATGATTACCAGATAAGAAAGCGCGGCGACCATATTTCCTATGGAAAGCCCGCCGCGGGCTGTAATAAGTCCTCCGATGACCAGGAATATCATATACCAGGTGCCGGTAAGCACATCTGAAAATGCCCAGTAGCTGCAGAGGTACTTGCATAGTACCATCCACTTTTCGGCTACAAAATCATTCTGCTTTAAAAATTTGTCCCTTTCAGAGCGCTCACGGCCAAATGCGCGGACGACACGGACCCCGGTAAAGTTTTCCTGCGCTATGCACGAAAGGCGGCTCTCCTCCTCTTCTACGGACATAAAAGCTGCCGCCACCGAATTGTGGAACCAATATGAAAATCCGACCAGAACAGGCACGACACAAATTGAGATCAGCGCAAGCAGAGGCTTTATTCTTGCTATAAATATTATGGCTAGCACCAAAGTGATCAGCATATTTAAAAGATTTACAAAATGCTCGGAAAGAAAGGCTTTGATCTCATCAACGTCCATGGTACAGCGCTGGATGATATCTCCTGATTTATGAGTATCTGCCCATGCGGCAGGAAGATTTAAGACATGCTCAAAAATACCGTCACGGATATCCTTTACGAAGGTTTCTCCGCCCTTTACGGTATTAAGCTGATAGAAATATTTAAAGACCTGTGCAATGAATACGACCAAAGCTACCTTTGCAGCGGCAGCGGCAATATCAGCAGGCATACTTACGGCTATTTTGTCTATAATATCTGCTATGATTATCGGCCTCAGCATTTCCATAAGAGAAGCCGCACAGGCAAATACCATCGCCAGAACATAAAAATAAAAGGCAGACTTAAAAAATCTGCCTATATTTTTTAGTTTGATACTGCCCTTTGAAGTACTGTTCATAAGCAGAATCATACCTTGTTAAGTTTTAAAATGCAATAGCCGTTAAAGCTTTCCGTAATATGCGGCCGCATAAACATTTGTGACCTCTTCGGCTGTTACCGGCACGAGGTTCGTGGTCATGCAGGTGTCATGCATTGCGAGAGCTGTAAGCTCCTTAAAGTCTTCGGGTCTGACCTTGCCGAGGTCCTTAAGCGCGGGGCTTATGCCTATCTCCGCATTCATGGCTATGATGGCGTTTACAACTGCCTCGGCCGCACTGAGCCCGGCACCTGTTCCACGGCCCGAGCCCCCGCCGCATGAACTGCAGCGTCCGTCATACTTAAGACCCATGGCCCTTGCCACGACCTCAAAGCGCTCCTCAAAGCCGCCCTTTTTCATATCAAAGGAAAGCACATAAGGAAGAAGCACAGCGTTGCATACTCCGTGAGCCAGATTATAGTGGCCGCCGAGCGCGTGCGCCATAGCGTGGACCATACCAAGGCCCGCGTTGCTGAAGGCCATACCGGCAACATTCTCAGCATAGGCCATCATCGTACGTGCCTTTTCATCGGCGCCGTTTCGCACGGCTGCAGGGAGGTTCTTTACGATTGCATCGATCGCCCAGACAGCATCCTTATCCGTAATTGGCGTCGCGTCCTTTGAGAACACAGCCTCGATGGAATGCGTGAGCGCGTCCATGCCTGTCGCGGCCGTAAGCTTGGGCGGCATCGAGCTCATAAAGTCGGTGTCATTGACGGCAATGGCTACCATGCAGTTTGTGTCGACCATTGCCATCTTGCTCTGGCGTACCGGATCGGTCACGATATAAAAAGTCGTGCATTCACTTCCGGTGCCCGCTGTCGTGTTGATCGCAACGAGCGGAAGCCCCGCCTTCTGAGACTTATTCACGCCCTCATACTGCTCGACTCTTCCGCCGTTTGCGAGGACAATGCTGACGGCCTTTGCTGTATCGATGGCTGAACCGCCGCCGAGAGCTATAAGCACCCTGGCGTCGATCGCCTTGGCCGCTGCGATGCAGTCATTTACGACATAGACCGACGGGTTTGGCTTTACGTCATAATATACGGCATATTCTATTCCGGATTCGGAAAGAACGTCCGCTACCTTCTGACAAAGCCCGCTCTCATAAAGAAAGCGGTCAGTAATGAGCAGCGCCCTCTTTATGCCCGTCTTCACAAGCTCAGGACCAAGGAGCTTAATGGCTCCCTTTCCGAAAAATGTAGTTTTTACGGCATTTATCCGTTCAGGCATATTTTACCTCTTTATAAAAGCTTCATCTGTGTCAGCGGGGAAGATCCTTCCGGCATCTCCACTGACACTTCCTTCGCGCTTATCTCACAAGCCCGCAGACTATCTGTACAGGATCCCAGATCGTGCTTTCAGCCGAAGAGAAGCAAAAATCAACTGAAGCGAGCTGCTTTGCGGTCATACCCGCAGTAATGGCAACTGCTATGGCATTTATTCTGGTTGCAACATTCTTTCCGCCCCAGGCCTGTGCTCCTATGATGCGTCCCGAGCCCTGCTCATAGACCAGCTTAATGCTGATCTTCTGAGGATTCGGGCAGATGCCCGGGCGGTCATTTCCGCTGCCCGTAACGCTCGCTGCCCTGATACCTGCCTGACGCGCAGCAGTCTCCGAAATACCGGTCCTTGCTATTTCGGTATCTCCTACCCTAATGCTGGTCGTATGAAGATTTCCCCTGCGGCTTACTGCGCAGTTGCCCACTGCATAAATGCCGGCAACATTCGTAGAAAGCTCATCATCTACAAGCGCAGCGCCGTTCCCGGATAGCTCGACTCCCGTACCTGCGAAGATCGCGGTATTTGGAGCAGCATTGTCTGCTGCTATGCAAAGGTCACAGTTATAAGAATTCCTGTTTGTCTGAACCTGCTCAACGAAGGTCCTTCCGGGGAAGGATCTTACAGTCTCACCAAGGCTGAATTTAACGCCTTCAAGCTCAAGCTGCTTTTTAATAAGCTCGCTTACGTCCGGGTCGAACTCCGGAAGTATGCGTGAATTACCGTCTATGATGCGGACATTTCTGCCAAGCTTAAGGAATACCTTTGCAAGCTCAAGTCCTGTCCAGGTGGCGCCAAGAATAACGATGTCTCTTACATACGGAGTGCGAACGAACTCCTTAAGGAAGATGACGTCCTCTACGCTCTTTACAGAGTGCACTCCTACCTTGTCAGAGCCCGGGACCTGAGGTATCAGATTGGTTGAACCGACAGCCACAACGAGCTTATCATAATGGTCTTCAAAAACACGTCCCGTGCTAAGGTCACATACGCTTACTGTATGGGCTGCGGCATTTATGCTTCTTACCTCATGCATAAGGCAGGCATTGATGCCGGCTGCCGCAAGCTCTGTTTCCTTGCTCCGGATCGCGCTCTTTAACTCATCAATAGTAACACCGATATAATGCGGAAGTCCGTCTGTTCCGCAGCTGTAGAAAGCGCCTTTTTCATAAACTGTTATGCGTGATGCTGTATCGTGCGCGGTAAGTCTGGATGCCGCAGAAACGCCCGCGGCAATACTTCCTATCACAATAATTTTCATCTTATTGCCTCACTTGCTTCCCGCCGTTATTCCATGGCAGGAGGATTATCAACGATGCCTACGATAAAAGCATCTACAGGTGCCGGATAATCAAGAGCATACTGCGTTGTCTGATCGGTGGTCACAAGCACCATCTCTCCAATTCCGGCCCCAATTGTATCAGCCGCAACGAAAACATCCTTCTTAGTTCCGTTTACGGGCTGGACCATCAAGAATTTGAGTCCCTTAAGGTTCTCAATCTTGCGTGTTGAATAAACCGTTCCTTTTACAGTACCGAGAATCATCCAATAGCTCCTTTGTTTTCTTTACCGAGAACTGTCAGCTTCTGTCCCTGCTTCAATAAAAAAGCATTTCCGTCATCCGTATCAAGATGCATATCAAGAGCGGCCTTATCACTTACACGGATAAGTACATTTCCGATAACACCCGGTTTTTCACCGTCAACTCTCACACTCACACGGTCTCCGTTCTCAAAACCAAAGCGCTCTGCGTCAGCAGGCGTCATGTGAATGTGTCTGTCGGCAATAATAACACCCTGTCTTATCTCTATCTTTGCTCTTGGGCCTTTAAGTATCACGCCGGGAGTGCCCTCGACGTCACCGCTGCTCCTTACAGGTGCATTGACACCTATAGTGCGGCAGTCTGTCTGTGAAAGCTCGACCTGGGTAGCATTTCTCTCGGGACCAAGTACACGTACCTTTGTAAGTGTGCCCTTTGGCCCGATAATATCCAGGCATTCCTCACAGGCAAACTGGCCGGGCTGGCTCAAGGCCTTTTTGGGCGTAAGCTGATAGTTCCTTCCGAATAACCAGTCGACATCACTTCTCGTAAGGTGAATATGCCTTACGGAAATGCCGACGGGTACCTGATTTTCTTTTGATTTCAGTTCTTTTTGAACAGCCTCTGTTATGATTGCGATCAGCTGCTCATCAGTAATATCATGATAGATCAAGGCAAATTACCTCGTTACAGCTCCGGCATAACCTCGCTTACGCTGGTATGAGGACGCGGAATAACATGAGCGCTGATGATCTCGCCAACTCTTGATGCTGCGTTGTTTCCTGACTCGATAGCAGCCTTAACAGCTCCTACATCTCCCTGTACGAATACAGTTACCATACCTGCACCGATACGCTCCTGGCCAACAAGAGTAACGTCTGCAGCCTTAAGCATTGCGTCTGCAGCCTCGATATTAGCTGTAAGGCCCATGGTCTCGATCATTCCAAGTGCTGAGTTAAGGCCGACCTGCTGACCGGCAGCTGCTCCTGACTTTCCTACTGCAGGTCCCTTAGGCGGAAGGATCTTCTCGATATCCTGATGCGGACGGGCGATAACATTTGAAGCGAAAAGCTCACCAACACGTGATGCTGCAGCCTCACCTGCCTCAACTGCTGACTTAACTGCTCCGACCTCACCTGTTACGATAACTGTGGTAAGACCTGAACCGATGGTATTTGATCCGACAAACTCAACATCTGCAGCCTTAAGCATTGCATCTGTAGCTTCGATATTTCCAACAAGACCCTTTGTTTCAATAAAACCTAATGCTTTCATGTTCATCCTCCTGAAATTTGTTCATTAGATATATGGTTTCATAAAAATAATTTTTTATTTTCTGTAAATGCTGACCTCGGAAGTTTCCAAAAGCCGCTTTAGATAATGATCCTTCTGCTAAAAAAAGATCAGACGATCCTTAAGCCGCCCTCTGCGAGCATGCAGCGGCGCTTACGGCAAAAGCTTCTTGCATCTGTAATGCCCTCGCCGGTAGGACCTGCGATGGTCATCGTGCAATGTCCCTCTCCGTTGATGCCAAGACCTGCTCCAGTAGAGCCGTTCTTTACAAAGATCGTTGTCTCTATGGCCTTTGCAAAGCGTGTCATGTGGTCAACATTTGTAGAGAACATAGACGCCGTATGTCTGTTGCCCTTTTCTGCTTTAACAGAAAGCTCAACTGCTTCCTCAAAGGAATTTACCCTGACAATAGGAAGCACAGGCATAAGCTGCTCGCAAAGCACGAATGGGTGGTCTGCACTAACTTCCATGATGGCAAGCCTGCAGGTATCCGGAACATTTACACCGATCTGTCTTAAGATCACTGAAGCATTCTTTCCTACCCAGTCCTTGTTTGGCTCGTAGCCCGGACCCTTTGCCTTGCTCTTCACGCAGAGGCGTGTAAGCTGTTCAGCCTGCTGGGCGTTTACAAGGTAAGCACCGTTTTTCTTAAGCTCGTGAATGAGTCCGTCATAGGCTGAGCCAACCGCGAATACTTCCTTCTCGGCAAAGCATACGATGTTATTGTCGAATGAAGCGCCCGCGTAGATCTTGCGGCCTGCAAGCTCAATGTTTGCGGTCTCATCTACGATGACCGGAGGGTTTCCCTCACCGGCTCCGATACATTTCTTTCCGCTGTGAAGCAGTGCGTTTACCATGCCCATTCCGCCGGTTCCGACCATCATACGGATCTTGGGACTGTTTGACATTACGTCAACATTTTCCATCGTCGGCTCCTTGGCCATCGTTATAAGATCGGCCGGTCCGCCGGCATTGATAATAGCTTCATTGATCACCTGAAGACACTCTGTGCAGACCTTTTTAGCTCTCGGATGTACGTTGAAAACAACTGTATTTCCGCCCGAGATCATGCTGATAGTGTTGTTGATGATGGTCTCTGTCGGATTTGTCGTAGGTGTGATGGCTCCGATAACTCCGAAAGGACCATATTCTTCAAGCATAAGACCTGCGTCTCCGGTGATTGCGCTTGTAGTAAGGCACTCGGGACCCGGTGTCTTGTTGATGACTGCAAGGTGCTTGGCTACCTTATCATCATAGCGTCCCATCTCGGTCTCTGCTATGATCTTTTGGCACCACTCTTCAATGTGTGCCCTTGAAGCACGTCTTATCGCCTCAACGATGCGCTGACGGTCTTCAACCTTATATTTAGTTATCCATACCTTCTGAGCTTCATAAGCAGCATCGATGGCATCCTCTATCCTGTCATATACTCCAAGGCCGCTGCCGGTCTTAGAAGCGGCATAGCCGGCATTTGCAGGTTTTGCTGCCTCAGTATAAGCAGGCGTATATGCGGGTGCCTGTGCTGCAGTATTTTGCTCCATTCCTGAAAGTACTTTGCGGACGATGGATTCAATTTCCTGTGAACTAATATCCATGTTATATCCTTCCTTTCACGAAATCGTGATCTCAAAAAATCAAACTGACATTGTACGGCGAACCACCTCTGACATAACATCGTATTTCGAGGCGTTGACGGCAAGTACTCTGCCTTCTGCCTTTGATCTTTCGATGTTGGCTGCGGTGCCCGGATCGTTTGTCTTAAACTCATAGCCTGAGGCGCCTGCTGCGGTCGTATTAGCCGGTTCCTCCTTTGGTAAAGGCGGAAGTGAAGCACCCGGTCTTATAAGCCCTGTCATACCTGACGGAAGTGAAGCACCGATAGCGCCTGATGCGCTGCAGTTATCTTTTTTACTGCAGCTTTGACAGTTTCCGCTGCAGGTCTCACCGGCAACCGGAGATGCAACCGTAGCCACACCATAAGCCGGAACTGCGCCCGGAATCACAAATGGATCCGCGCCCGCAGCCGCATTTGCCGGCTGGGCGGCCATACATCCTGAACCACATTTATTACCGAGGCACTTCAAGGCCTTGCAATAATATTCAAGTGTCTCTGTATAGTCAACGCACTCCTTTGGAGTCGAGCCCCACATAACGCAGCCGTCGCCTTTAAGGATCATGCCGTTATCAGTTCTGCAGCAAAGCGCTGCAGCATCTGCCATACGGGAAGGCTCTGACTCTGAAACGAGCTGTATGCGTCCAAGTCTCTTTACAGCAGGTGTAAATGCTGCCGGCTCGACACTAAAACCTCTCTCGCTTAAAACGACCGAACAGAGCGGATAGGAATGAACTATGGCCTGCACGTTCTTGTTGGTCCTGTAAACTGCGAGATGCGCCTCAAAATCCCTGTCGAGAAGCTTTGGCTTATTCGTAGCTGTCTGTTTTCCATTGAGATCTACTCTCACCATCTGATCCTGAGTCAAATTAGCCTTATCCGCACCTGAAACGGTGACCCACACAGCGTTCGGACCTACCCTTACGCTGAGGCATCCGTCCCCGGCAGGCATATAGCCTTTGGCCTCAAGCCTTGCCGCAGCTGCAGTCATGAGCTTCTTTGCCTCAAAATCCGAAAGGTATGAAATTCCCTGAATTACCATTTATTTCAACCTCTCATTTCATAATTTACTTTAACTGGGGAAGTCCCAGCATTGCTCTTGCTTCCGAAGGAGTCATTGGCATCATGCCCTTCGATTTGATCACATCAACAACATCAGCGATGATCTCAGCATTCGTATCACAATGCTTGCCCGGGATCATGTCAGAATCTTCAAATCCTACTCTGACAGCTGAAGCGCCCTTGTCCAGTGCGATCTTTACCATTTCCCAGTCCTCACGGTGTGCCTGGGTGTAGCCCCAGATCGTGTCGTTCGGGTTCGGGAAATTCTCATTGAGCGCAGTCATCATGTGGTCAAGCGCGGGAACCGTTGCCGGCATTTCTCCGCCGTGTCCAAAAACGAGCGCAAAGAGGATCGGTCTGCTGAAGTGGAACTTGTCATCGAGCTGACGCGCAGTGTTTATCATTCCAAGCTCAAATACCTCGATATCGGGTATTTTATTATTTTCTTTGATCTTGCTTACGCAGTACTCGACATCTGCTATCGGGTTCTGGTAAACGGCTGTTCCAAGATTGACAGAGCCGACATTAAGACTGTTTGTCTCTACCCACTTTGGATAGCAGGTCTGGCATCTTTCTTCGATCGTCAGATTTGAAACGCCGCCGGTGGATATCTCAATAATGATATCCGAATCCTGCCTGATATACTGAATAGTCTCATCAAGGAGACTAAGATCAGGCGTAAGGCGTCCGTTAAGATCACGGCAATGAAGATGTACCATGCAGGCACCATTCTTGTAGCAGTCATATACATCCCTGGCTATGGCCCTGGGATTGATCAGCTTATCTCCTGCACCCACCGGTGCAACAGAAACCAGAATTTTCTTCATAATCAAAAACTCCGTTGTATTTTTATTCTTCCCAGTAGACGTAGTGATCCTTGACGACCTTTACGATATTCTCAGTACGCTTTGCCTCAATAACACTTATCATCTGTCTGTGAAGCTCGAGGAAATGCTCGATGTTTCCGGACCTTATGATACGCTCTGTGGTTGCATAGCGGCTTGGCTGTGAAAGCCTGCTGATATATTCGGCAAAGGTCGTGATCATCGGGTTTTCAGCCGCGTCTGAGATCGCGCTGTGGAACTTGTTGTCAAGCTCCATGACTCTTGCAGCATCAGGATGCTCGCTGTGCATCTCTGCTGAAAGCTCTCCAAAGGTCCTGTAGAGTCCCGGCAGAAAATCGGTAATATCCTTTCTCTGAATGATAAGGTTAAGTATTCCGATATCAATTACTGTTCTTAACTCCACAAAGCTCCCCAGACTGTTTTTCTGAAGGATAATGCTGTAAAGCAGCGGGTCCAGCATTTTCTGATTATAGCTGTCGCTGACATAAGTTCCGTCAGCCCGCTTTATATATAAAATGCCATAGGCCTGAAGCTTTTTTACAGCCTCTCTTACAGAATTGCGTCCGGCTCCGTACTTAAGGCTGAGCTCGTTCTCAGTCGGAAGCTTATCTCCGGGAGAAAGTTCCCCCGAGATAATTTCATTCACGATACTGTCAAGTACATTGTCTACTACTGAAGTTGATTTATTGGTTGTTTTGTCTGTAGTTATAGTATTTGTATTAACCATGTTAAGCAGTCCGTTTCCGGTCATTTATGACATAAGATATGTCGGAAGAAGAATGATCTGCGGGCAGGCAATCATAAGTGCGATACAAATAAAGGTAGCTGTGAGGAAAGGAATAAGTGTTGGGAATACCTCTCCAACCTTAATATCCATAAGGTCACAGGCAACATAGATACACATTCCTACAGGAGGTGTAACAAGGCCTACACCGATAACGACTGTGATAAGTACGCAGAGAACTATCGGATCGATTCCAACGCTGGTAGCGATAGGGAAAAGGATAGGCATGAACAGTGTAAGTGTTGCGATACTCTCCATGAACATTGTTACGATGAAGAAAAGAAGAAGTATCATTATAAGGATGACTGTAGGATTGGTAGAGAAGCCAAGCATAGTGTTGGCCATCCACTTATCAAAGCCTGCTGTTGTAAGCATTACGGTGTAAAGCTTAGCTGCACCGATAACTACGAAGATACGTCCCGAAACTCTTACTGTATCTGCAAATGCAAACTTGATGTCTGCCCATGTAAGCTCACGGTAGATAATGCCACCGGCGATAAGACCATAAGCAACCGCGATAACACCGGCCTCGGTAGGTGATACGATACCTAAGGTGATAGTGCCTACAATGATGATAGGCATCAAAAGTGCAGGCCAGCTCTCCTTAAGACCATGAAGAAGCGGTGCGATCTCGAAATGACCCGGCTCCTTCTCGACGCCCTCCTTCTTTGCCATGAAGTAAGAAACGATCATCTGTGCAAATCCGCAGAGGATACCCGGAAGGATACCGCCGAGGAAAAGCTTACCTGTGGAGATACCGCAGATACCGGCCATAACTACCATCGGGATAGACGGCGGGATGATGATACCGATCGTTGATGAAATAGCCGTAACGGCTACAGTAAATTTCTTTGAATAGCCCTTTCTGATCATCTCAGGCATGAACATACCCGAAACACCTGCGGTATCTGCTACGGCTGAACCTGAGATACCGGCAAAGATCATTGAGGAAAGTACGTTAACGTGTGCAAGTCCGCCGTAGATATGACCTACGATGGCATAGCAGAAGTCCATAAGACGCTTTGAGATACCGCCCTTAGACATTGTGTAGCCTGCGAAGGTGTATAACGGAATTGCAAGAAGTGCCCAGGAGTTGATACCCTCGAACATACGCTGTGTAATAGTAACAGGAGCGCCGCCGTTAAGGAAGAAGATTCCGCCCATAGCCGCAAGTCCGAGTGACATGGCGATAGGAACTCCGAGAGCAAGCATAATGAAGAATGAAATCAGTAACCACGCGATCATTTGTTTTCCTCCTCCTTCTTCTCTTCCGGCTTTTCAGTAAGCTCCACAATAAGATTAACGACTGATGCAAGTACGCATAATGCTCCTGCAATAGGGAAGATCATGTATACCTGGCCCATCTTAAACTGCGGCATGGTGGATACAGCCTGCTTTGCCTTTGAGGCAAGAATGTATCCTGAGTAAGTCATAAGTATGTAAAAAAGTGTGATAAAGACAGAAATAATCACCTTGTGGATCTTCTGAAGCGCAGGATTCTTTTCTGCGATAGTATCTACGAGTTCAACATGAAGATGAGTACGCTGAACAGTGATTCCCACACCTGCAAGAAGCATAGAGAAGACATTAAGATACTGGCCGCCCTCCATATACCACTTAAAGCCTCCGATACCCGGAACATATCTTAAGATAACGTTGGCAAGGAGTACGCACATCATGACGGCACATAATACAGCAGCTACCAAGGTACTGGCCTTATCCAGTATAGTCTGCAGCTTTTTCATATCAGGTCATCCTTTCAAAAATAACATCCATAATAAAATCAATATCAATTAATGATCAAACATAGCTTGAATATCAATTTATGCTTATTCGGCAATGGGCGAGACATAAGCCTCGCCCATCGGTATTTTGGATTTAAATACTAGATCAGCCGGTGGCTTATAATTACTGTGCCATCCAAGCTGTAAGCTGATCCATAAGCTCGCCGTATGTGTCAGCATTGTCAGTAAGAACAGAAGCAGTAGCCTCCTTGAAGCTTGTAAGATCAGGATTGTTGATCTTCATACCAGCCTCTTCAAGCTTTGAAACGAGGTCTGTTGTCTGCTGCTTGTTAAGCTCACGGTCATAATCAGCTGAAGCCTTAGCTGCCTCAGCAACGATCTTCTGCTCGTTCTCGCTCATCTTCTGCCATGTGCTCTCGCAGATAGTGAAGCACATACCTGAGTAGATGTGGTTTGTTACGCTGAGATACTCCTGAACCTCATAAAGGTTGTTGTTGTAGATAACCGGGATCGGGTTCTCCTGAGCATCATATGTCTTCTGCTGAAGTGCCTGATAAAGCTCTGAGAATGCAAGCGGCTGCGGGTTAGCACCAAGTGCTGACATTGTAGCCATGATTACAGGGTTCTCAGGTGTACGGATAAGAAGTCCCTTCATGTCATCAGCTGTCTCGATAGGTCCGATAGAGTTTGTAACGCAGCGGAAACCATTGTCATAGTGAGCAAGTACTCTCATGTTCTGCTCAAGAAGTGCTGCCTCTGCAGCTGCCTCGATATCGCCATCCATGAACTCCCAAGCCTTGTCAAAGTCTGAGAAAAGGAACGGAAGAGCTGAGATACCCATCTTTGGCTCATATGTAGCGAAGTTAGATGCGTCTGTGATGATAACATCAACTGTGCCTGAATCAAGAGCGATAGAGTTGATGAGGTCAGCGTCACCGCCGAGCTGTCCTGCAGGATAGATCTCAACTGTAACAGCGCCGTTTGTCTTGGACTCTACTTCCTCCTTGAACTGAACAGAAGCCTTAGCACGCGGATCCTCCACGTTTGTTGAGAAGCTGAGCTTAAGTGTAACCTGTGGCTCATCAGTTGCAGCTGCCTCTGTAGCTGCCTCTGTTGCTTCTTCCTTAGCTGCCTC
>JAUNNP010000052.1 GCA_030531385.1 Eubacteriales bacterium | reverse complement strand
CGCAAGCGAGGCTCCTGCAGGGGCGGAGGCAAATTCCGAGGCGGCAGCATTGGCAGAAACGGAAACAGCGGAAGCCGCTTCGGCCGGCGACCCGGCGAAGTCCGAGCCGTTTACATTCCAATATTGGGAAGACGGAGCACCTGCGCTGTCAGCATTAACAGAATATGTAGACGCAGTCACCGACCCTGCGAATGCTGACTTCATTCCGGTTGAGGACCGCCTTGCGGTGTTCGACATGGACGGCACTATAATTGCTGAGCTCGATCCAATGTACTTTGACTATACGATCTTCTGCCACCGCATACTTGATGACCCGGATTATAAAGACATCGCGGCTGCCGACATGGTACAGGTCGCCTCCGAGATCCGCGAAAAATCGGCAAACGGCATTCCGAGGGGCTATGAGATCACACACTCCGAGATGCTGGCAAGAGCCTTTGCAGGCATGACCATCGAGGAGTTTAAGGCATATGTGCTTGATTTCGCAGAGAAGGACGCACAGGGCTTCGAGGGAATGAAGAGAGTCGATTCATTCTACAAGCCTATGCTCGAGGTCATAAAATATCTTGAAGAAAATGACTTCACAGTATACATCGTTTCCGGCACAGACGTCTGGATCTGCAGGGCGCTGCTCAGCACCTGCCTCGACCTTCCGGAAAATCAGATCATAGGCTCGATAACCAACCTCGTCGCTTCCGGACAGGGCGAGAAGGGAATGCTGGACTACGTCTACGCCAAGGAAGACGAAATGGTAAGAGGAGACACTTTCATTACCAAGGCCATAAAAATGAACAAAAACTTCCTCATCGAGGAGCACATCGGGCAGACGCCCGTCCTCGCATTCGGCAACAGCTCGGGAGATTTCAGCATGCTCAGGCTCTGCACGAACAACACGGAGTACCGCAGCGAATCTTTCTTCGTCATCGCGGATGACGCTGAGCGCGATTATGGCAAGGAAAGCAACCGCGAGACCTACATTCCGCAGATGGAAGAAAGCGGTTGGCATTATATTTCCATGCGCGATGACTGGACCACCATCTACGGCGAGAATGTCGTAAAGATTACAGAAACTGCTGATTAAAACTCAGCGGATTTAATTCCTTCCCTTTAACTATCTCCAAAACTCTAAAAGTGCATTATAAATATACAGATCTTTGTAAATGCCTCCGTGCTTTCCGCCTTTTTCCACCTTATAACATAAATTGCCCTCGGAAAGGCTGCTGCCGTAAATAAAACTCTCCGAATATTTCAGCATAGCCTCGACCTGCTTTGTAAGATACGGTACGGCAACATCCTCAGTGCCGGTAAGGACATATATACTGAAATCCTCAGGAGCAATACCCGAACCTGAGACAGCTTCATGAAGTGCCGCGGCACTGTCCTCAAAGTCAGTTTCATTTTGTCCATGAAATCCAAACATCCAGCTTTCACCGCTCATAGGCAGATAATATTTAAAATACTCCGGATAATTTTTCAGGACATACCAGGTCGTGACGGAACCCATGGAAAAGCCGCCGAATGCGCGGTGCTCCCTTGAAGCCTTAAGATCCTCCTCCGAAGTCGAAGCGGCATAGGTGCGGAAATGGCTTTCCACAACAGGCACAAGATCATTTATCAGCTCATCGGAAAAGCCTGCCGCAAGCTCGCCCTCCGGAAGCGGCTGCCCATTATAAAAGGACGGCGTCACCACGAGCAGCGGCTCAATATCTCCATTTTCGATCATGTTGTCGAGGACCTGCTTAAGTGCGGTGCTGCCGCTTTCACCTCCGAGGAGACTCTCAGCAGAGCCCTGCCCGGCGTGCATCAGATAGAGAACATTGTACCGCTTGTCCCCGCCGTCAATTTCATAGCCGTAAGGAAGATAAACATAGGCCCGCTTTTGAATATAGCGCTTTTCTTCATCATAGCTTTGGCCCGCGTAATCCACCCTGAACACGTGCCCCTTATGCTCATTGGGCGTGAGGTATTCATCCGGGATTGGCTTTAGTTCGTCCGGCACCACGTATTCGTCCGGCACCGTGTCATTTTCTGCCAATGCTGACTCCGCCTGCTCTGTGGCCCCGCCCGCCGCGGTTTCAGCCGCGGTCTCTGCTGTCGCCTCCGCAGTTTCGGCTGTGTCCGCCACTGCGGTCACAGGTGCATCTTCCGGAGCCGAGCGTCCGCAGCCGCTTAGTGAAATAATGGCCGCTGTCAGCATTGCCAGCAATAAAACTTTTTTTGAACGCATGAATTTTACCCTTTCACTTGTATGCTTGGTTACTATTTTACCACAAAAGCATTATAATAAAACATAATAACTCCGCGGGAAAAAAATGACTTAAACTCAAAAGCGAACTTTAAATCAAAAAAGGCGTCAGGGGAAATTTTTTGATTAAAGAGTTTAAATCAAAAAATGGCGCCAGAGGAAATTTTTGATTTAAACAGTAAATATCGAGGATAAAACATGAAGAAAAAAGGAATTGCAATATTAAGAAGTGTCATGCTGGCTACTATGGCGGCAGTTTTCTTAACCGCATGCTCGGGATCAAATGAATCACAGGAATATTATAGTGAGGAGCGGGGGAACGCAACAGAAGCTGCAAACGAAGATGAAGCATCGGGGGAGGGCATTGCACCGGACGGCACAGCCCTGAACAGGAAGGAGCAGACGCTCAGCGGGACTTACGGGTCTGGAGGCGACATGGGCGGAGCTGACTCAGGCGGAGCTTACGCGGGCGTAGCTGACGATCTTTATGCAAAAAATGAAGAGGTCATTTCGATGATAAATGACGCTTATGATACATATCTGGAAAAGATCGTATCGGACCCCGTGCGCCTTGAGGAAATTGAGGAAAAGACGGGCACAATGGATACGGAAGACGGCGCAGAAGAATATACCTACTATGCGATGGAGTATAACGGGAAAACGATGCGCTACTATGTAAACATAATTGGCGAGCCGGATGAGGGAGGCAAGTACCCGCTTTATATCGCACTGCATGGCGGCGGGGGCGGCGGCCCGGAGATAAACGATGAGCAGTGGCATGATATGTTTACTTACTATTGCGGAAGCTTGGAGAACGGGATCTATGTTGCGTGCCGCGGGATCGAGGATACCTGGGACACACATTTCAGGCCCGAATCATATTATTTCTATGACAGACTGATCGAGAACATGGCTGCATTTTATTATGCCGATCCAAACAGGGTCTATCTGCTGGGATTTTCGGCAGGCGGAGATGGCGTGTATGCGATCACTCCGAGAATGGCCGACCGTTTTGCTGCGGTGAATATGTCATCCGGACATCCTAATGGAGTAAGCCTGCTGAATGCCGCCAATCTTGCATTTGAAATACAGGCCGGCATCAGGGACTATTATTCGGCAGATGCCAAGAGAAGTATCCGTGCCGCGGAGTTTGAAAAAACGCTGACAGATTTTAACCGGAAATATGGATTTGGATTTGAACACAGAGTCCTGATTCATGTGCCGGAAGGTCATAATTATGATGACTGCGACATGGAATGGGAGGCCAAGGATCGAAAGGTGCTGGTACATCCCGAGGAATTTGCCGAGCGCGCGGTGGAAGAAAACTGGCTTGACAGCATGCTTGAGGCAATGGGAAATGATTATCTTGATGATTATGACGGTGCCGTTGCGGAGCTTTCATATGCTTACGAAGAAGGCCTGGATCCGGCAATCGAACAGCTGATAGAAGGTGAATTTGGCATGGAGACGGAGTATACCGATACCAATGCAGTCAGGTATGTTTCACAATTTGTACGCAGCCCGGCACCGGAAAATATCATATGGGATCTTGGCACGCGTGCTGATTCAAGAAATGTCACAAGCTTTTACTGGCTTGCGGCAGACATGAGCGTAAACCGGGGAATCATCCTCGCATCGTATGATTATGATACGAATACGATCTTTGTTGAGCCTGATGAAAATGTAAACGGAGATTTTGATATTCTCTTTAATCCAAGGCTGATGAATGTGGCAGATCCGATAACCATCGTGACGCCTGAAGGCAGCATGACGGTCGAGGTAAAGCCGTCACAGGAAACCATAAATGAAGCTATTGAGATGACCGGTGATAAGTTTCTTGCTTATGTAGATAAAATCAGCTACAGCGACGTAATGGAGCAGGTCGGATAAACGAAAAAAGGCGTCAGGGGAAAAAATTTGATTAAAGAGTTTAAATCAAAAAATGGCGCCAGAGGAAATTTTTGATTTAACGTAGGATAAATCAAAAAAGTGGACAGGCACCGAAAGGGAGGAGATAAAATGATCAGAAAGAAAATATTACCGATAGTTATGGCGGTCCTTTGCATATACGTGGCAGGCATGACAGGCTGCGGCGGCAAAGGCGGCAATGCCGCAGGCGGCGGCACTTCGGCGCCGAAGGAAGAAACCGCCGCAGGCAGCGAAGCCTCGGCTCCGAAGGAGGAAAACGAGATTGCAAAGCTCTACGAGCAGGGCTTTAGCTGTGATATGTCGCTTGCGACAGACAATGTATGGAACGGGGAATTCACCAAGGAGGATGATCTGAGCGTGATCTACGGCGCAAGGGCTGATGTCAGCGCGGATGAAATGGTGCAGATCATGGGCGGCATGTTTGATGAGAACTACGACGACAAGCTGAAGGACATCATATGCCACTTGAGCAACGTGTCAGTCACCGACCTCACAGATCAGATCCCCGGAAAGGAAGCATTTGCAGCATACATCAAAGGACCTATAAGCTCGCTCGAAGTTGACGGCTATGAATACGAGGGCATGCAGGGCGATGAGGACAAATGGATACTTGATTACAGCGGCCCTGAGTACAGGATCGGCGTAACTCCGGCCCCGGGCCAGCTTAGCGGCGATATCGGGGACATGGATGAGGAGGAATTCACCGACCTCATCATCGATGAGATCGCATTCCGCGGATTTTCCGAGGCGTTCCTGGAGAAATAATGAGGTAAAGATCAGCTGCGGTCCGGACGATACTGCAGTAATGGCGTCAGGGGAAAAAATTTGATTAAAGAGTTTAAATCAAAAAATGGCGCCAGAGGAAAAAATTTGATTAAAGAGTTTAAATCAAAAAAAAGCGTCAGGGGAGAATTTTGATCTAACGTTTGGAGGAGAATCAGTGAGCATAATCAAAAGGGTCTTAAGTTATATTGTTATATCATGTTTACTGCTGAGCTTTTCCGGATGCGGAAAACAGCAGGCGGATAAGCCGATAGTCGTCCTCGGACCCATGGAGTGCGAGTACGCATATCTTGCAGATCGGCTGGAGAACCGCACTCAGTCTACGGCAGGCAACTTCACCATCTATGAAGGTACTATAGAAAATTACCCGGTGGTCGTAATCAACTGTCTGGTAGGCATGGTGAATGCGGCATCAGCGGCTACTTACGCAATTGATAACTATAATCCTGAGTTTGTGATCATGCAGGGAACCTCAGGGAGCCATAACGCTGACCTGTATCAGCATGACATCGTGCTGGGAGCGGACTGCGTGAATATGATCCGCTATAACTCTCCGCACCGAGATGCCGGCGAAGGCAGTAAAATTACTGACTGGGATTACAAGGGCACAGAAATGCTTGTTGACGGTGAGGTTCAGGAATTATCCGTACTCCACAGCGATGATGCGCTATTGTCTCTGGCTGCCGATATCCCTTATGAGTATGGCAAGGTGGTCAGGGGAACGATCGGCACATCCGACGCATGGAACAAGGAAATTGACCTGATCAATTACTTCCATGAAACACTGGGAACGGACTGCGAGGAGATGGAAAATTTCAGCGTCGCACAGGTGTGCAAACAGTTTGGCGTACCATTTTTAGGAGTGCGTGTGATCAGCAACGGAGAGCTTCATCCGCAAGAAACCTTTACAGCGGAATCGGGGGAACATTGTCAGGAATATGTCCTGAATATAATGAAGGAATGGATCAGCAAAACCAGATCCGCAGGCAGCATTTTCCGCAAGTGATGCCAGCCCTACATGACCTTAAGCAGCAGGAACCCCAGCACAAGCCCGACCGCAAGCCCTGTAAAATGCCCGATAGAATCTATCCGTTTATTCACCGTCATCAGCATTAGCAGTGCCAAAGTCGGAAACACAGACCTGATCGCCGCCGCCCCGTACAGACAGAAAGCAATACTCAGATACACACCGAAAATACCGCAGATCACGCCGGACGCGCCGATGCTCACCGTGGCCGCACCCCTATGTTTATGCAGCAGGCACGAAACATAGCCGCCCACCAGCATGATAATGACATAAACCGCAAGAAACAGCGTACTGCCGAGCAGCAGCTCAACATAGCGCCCGGCATTGTACAAAGAAACCACATTGCAGACCAGATGAAAAACCTCCTGCTGTGTAAAAGCGGCGGTAATGATCCTCCCGTACTGCTTATTCAAAATAGTCGAAAAATACGACGCGCCGGTGTCGTAGATGCTGATCTTCCCGTTAAAAATAAGCAGAAACATCACAATATTGGCGCCGATAATACCTGCAGTCACACAGTACCCGCAGTACATTCTTGCGGCAAATGCTATAGCCGCGAAGCTTATGGCTATTACGAGCAGACTGTTAATGCCTTTGGGCGCCTTCTTTGGCTTAAACCCCGCCAGCTTCTTATCCCTGTAACCATCAATACTGACGATCTTATTTCTCTCTTTATAATCCTCACGATACCAGTCGCGGTCATATACACCCATAATTAATCTCCATCTGATCTATGCAAATGCCGGCGTCTGCAGCCATTATGACATAAATCGCAGCGCTAAGGCAAGACACCGTACGTTAAATCAGTAGTTTTAATCAAAAATGGCGCCGGAGGAAAAAATTTGATTAAAGAGTTTAAATCAAAAAAAGGCGTCAGGGGAAAAAGTTGATTAAAGAGTTTAAATCAAAAAAAAGTCGCCAGAGGAAAATTTTGTATGATAAAATAAGTGGCATAGTGAAGCACGGATATAGGAGGTGCAGAAAAAATGAGACTTATAGGAAATATTATATGGTTCCTCTGCGGAGGTGTTATAGGAGGCCTTGCCTGGTTACTTTCGGGCTGTTTATGGTGCATTACGATCATCGGCATTCCATACGGCCTTCAGTGCTTCAAATTCGCGAAGCTTGCATTCTGGCCGTTCGGAAAGGATATAGTATATGGCGGAGGAAGTGTCAGCCTCATCGTTAATATCATCTGGCTGCTTGTATCCGGCATATGGATGGCGATAGGCTATGCAATTATTGGTACCATCTTCTATATTACCATCATAGGGATACCGTTCGGAAAACAGTTCTTCAAGCTTGCAAAACTGTCGCTCATGCCATTCGGAGCTGAAGTAGTTGAGGTACAGTAGGCATATATGGAGGAAAATAATGGATAAGAAAGCACTTTACAAACTCAGTTACGGAGTTTTTGCATGCCCGGAGGGGGCTTACGGGCGATAAGCTGGGCCATAAATTCCTGTAAAATAAAGGAGAGCATAAAGATGTCACTGACAGCTGCAAAGGAATATCTTGAACGGAGAGGGTTTGGGGAGCGCATACGTCTATTCGATGTATCAAGTGCGACAGTAGAGCTTGCGGCGCTCGCTGTAGGCACCGAACCCGCCCGCATTGCAAAATCGCTCACTTTCATGGTGAATGAACGCCCTGTAATGATCTTGTGCGCAGGGGACACCAGAATAGACAACGCAAAATACAAGGCGTACTTCCATAAGAAAGCGAAAATGCTTTCACCTGAGGAAGTGCATACGCTTATAGGCCATGATATCGGCGGAGTATGTCCGTTCGGAATAAATGACGGGGTCGGTGTTTATCTTGACGAGTCGCTGAAACGCTTTGACAAGGTCTATCCTGCCTGCGGGACAGCTGCGAGCGCGGTAGAACTTTCACCCGGTGAACTGGCCGGCATTCTTGATGACGCTAAATGGGTGGATGTATGCAGGCAGGTGTAAGCAAGGAGCCTGTGCACACAGAGGATACGTCAGTATAAAGACCTGCGGCAAATGCTGTCGCCGCTAAAATTTGTCTAAAGCTCAGAAGTTACGTTAAATCAAAAATGGCGTCAGGGGAAAAAATTTGATTAAAGAGTTTAAATCAAAAAATGGCGCCAGAGGAAAAAATTGATTTAACGTCCTAATTCATGTTGAATATTGGGGAGCATTTCGATATAATTATTATGCAATTTGTTCCCCAAAGGAGAGAAGGATATGGCGACGGAATATCAAGAGATACAGGAATTATTAAAAAGTCGGGCTGACCTTCATGCAAGACTGAATCTGATGCCTTATGATGGGACGCCTGAAATCAAAGAGCGAGGAGATGGAAAATATCTCTATGTCAGAAAACGTATTGCGGGGAAACAGACATCAACTTATGTAGGTACATATACTGAAGAACTGTATAATCTGCTGCTTCGTAACGCAAGAGAAGCCAGAGAAATCAGAAAAGAACTTCGTGGTATTGAAAAGCAGCTTGCTGCTGCCGGATATTCGGAAGATGACCTTCCTGCCGATGTGATAAACAATATTGCATTTGCCAGGGCCAATATGAAAATGAATATCTATGATCAGGCTGTTTTAGAGGGGGTTGCTACATCTTTCCCTCAGACAGAAGAAATCATAGAAAACGGAAAAGTATCCGGTATGACGGCTTTAGATGTTCAAAAGATTCTGAACCTTAAACATGCATGGGAGTTTATTTTAGATCGTGATGTAATTGCCAGCCGTTCCAATTACTATATGCTCAGTTATATTGCAAGGCTTGTTAATGAAGGTTTTTTTGCTGAGGGTGGACGTATTCGTGGTGTCCCTGTTACAATCGGCGGCTCATCCTATGTCCCTCCGTTGCCTAATGAACCGGATGTAAAGAACAGAATCCGAGAGATTACCGAAGAAACGGATGAAGCCATTAATATTGCAATCAAGCTCTGCCTGTATTGTATGAAAACTCAGGTTTTCTTAGATGGTAACAAGCGGGCATCCGTTATTTTTGCAAATCACTATCTGATTGCCCATGGCAGCGGTTTCCTGGTGATCCCGGAAAAGGAAGTGCCGGAGTTCAAAAAGCTGCTTATAAAATTTTATGAGGGTGAAGATATTTCTATTATTGCGACATTTATGAAAGAACGCTGCTGGAAAACAATGTAAGTCAGAGCCATTTTTCTCCTCCTGTAAAATGAGAGACTTATTCCTAACTTACTCCTTGACTTGCTCCTAAACTATAGCAAGGAGTAAGTGAAAGAGCCAGTTCATTTGAACGATAAGATTACCTGGCCTTTTTCTTTCTGTATACTTTATGTTACAGCCGTTTCTGCATGAGCTCCAGAAATTTCTTTACCGCAGGAGAGAATGTCTGGTAACGCTTGGTAACCAGGAAAAGGCTTACAGAAATCTCGGGAGTGATCGGACGGAAGGTCAGATTTCTGCTCCCTTCCGTATTTACGAGACGGTCCAGGCAGTAGGCATAACCGATGTTCCGCTCCACAAGATAGGTGGCGTTATGGATCAGATTGTAGGTGGCGGTCACCTTCAGCTCATCCGGATTCAGACGGATGTTTTCATAGCGCTGACCATAGGTGTATA
Organism: Eubacteriales bacterium; assembly: GCA_030531385.1. Classification (GTDB taxonomy): domain Bacteria; phylum Bacillota; class Clostridia; order Lachnospirales; family Lachnospiraceae; genus Avilachnospira. The sequence continues at coordinate 5,159 of JAUNNP010000052.1, read as the reverse complement.
GCTGGTCCGGAAGGATAAGCGGTAAAGCGGAAAGCTGTTCCAGCGGAATTTCATGGCTTTGGGCCAGCTTACAATTCCTGGGCATCAGAAGCCCGAAAGTATCTTTGCAGCCGATATCCAGATAATTGTATTTTTCCTGGTGATAGGGTCCCAACAAAAGCCCCATATCGATCAGTCCCTTATCCAGCCGGTCTGTTACCGCTTCCGCATCTCCGCTGAAAAGGTGAAGACGCACATCAGGATGCAGACGCTGCAGCTCAGCATAGACATCTGTCAGGATCTCCATGACCGCGGTCTCTCCGCAGCCGATATGGATATCTCCGGTTATGACCCGGTCATCCGAGCGCAGAGTATTCTCCGTTGTATCGATCAGGTTCAGGATCTCCTGGGCCTTTGTCCGGAGGTATTCGCCGTCATCCGTTAAGGTCAGCTTTCGCTTGCCCCTTATAAACAGCTGCTTTCCCAGCTGCGCCTCCAGGTCCATCATCTGTTTCGAAAGCGTGGACTGGGTTACATGCAGTAATTCAGCCGCTTTTGTCATGTTCTGTTCCCGGGCTATGGCAAGGAAATAATGCAGCAATCTCGTTTCTATCATGTCTGAAGTCCTCCTGATTGATATTGCAGTTCTGTGCTTCATTTTATCATTCCTGAAAGCGATAGTAAATGATGAGTATTAACTGTTGGTAATTTGAATGACAGCCGATTATAATAAAACCACATTCAGAACCGGGGGAGGTGTGAAAATGCTGACAGAAGAATATCTCACGGAGACGATGCGGGCCTGCGGCGCCGGTCAGAAACTGACATCGGATTTCCTGGATTGCTGCAGAAAGGGAAAAAAGGAAGATGCCATTCATCTTCTGAACAGACAGCGGGCTAAAATCATGGAGCACATGCATCTGTCCCAGCGGCAGGTGGACATTGTGGATTATCTGATACGTGAAATAAAAGAGGAGGCATCATTATGATCCCTGAAATCACTTTAGCGAATGGCAGAGAATCTGGCTGTGTGGAATTTCGAACTGTCTTCAGAGGAAATGCAGCAGATCGCCGGGCTTGATAAGGGCTGTCCTTCTATGCTGGACTGCAGCAAGCCAAGTGAAATAGACCGGCTGTATGATTATCTGAACAATCCTGTTCTGACCAGTCTGGAATCATGAGGAGAAAGGAAGAAACGATGGAGCATTATATCTTTGAACTCAACGAAAATGCAGACCGCACCCATGTGCGCTATAAGAATCGTTACGGCATTACCCTGGCGGGCGATCTGTACACAGCAAAGAACATAGACAAAAATGCGAAAAATCCTGCCCTTGTGGTAGGCCCTCCTTACGGAGGAGTAAAGGAACAGGGACCCGGTGTATATGCCAACCAGTTGGCACAGCGGGGCTTTGTGGTGCTGGCATTTGATCCGGCCTTCATGGGCGAGAGCGAGGGCGAGCCGCGGCATACATCTTCGCCGGATATTTTTGCGGAGAACTTCAGCGCAGGTGTGGATTTTCTCGGAACCCTGTCCTATGTGGATCGTGAGAGAATCGGTGTGCTGGGCATCTGCGGAAGCGGTGGATTTTCCTTAAGCGCCGCCGCAGTGGATATGCGCATCAAGGCTGTCTGCACGGCCAGTATGTTCGATATGACTGCGTTCGGTAATGGCGTGGATGCTGAAACCTGGCATAAGACCATGAGTGATCTTTCCGCCAGACGCTGGGCAGATGTGGATGCCGGGACACCGGAGGTCATACACACCTATGCCGAGGAGCCGGTGGATGGAATCCCGGACGGCGTGACCGGAATCTGGGCTGAATTCTATGAATTTTACGGCACAAAGCGCGGGCACCATCCGAGAGCCAGAGCCGGGTTTACCACTGTCAGCACCGCCGCTCTGTGGAATTTTCAGTCGCTGAATCATATCGACATGATCAGCCCCCGTCCGATTCTGTTTATCGTGGGAGAAAATGCGGAATCCAGAGGCTTCAGCGACGCGGCCTTTGCAGCGGCCGGAGAGGCAAAGGAAATGGTCATTATCCCGAACTGCAATCATGTAGACCTGTATGACGATGTGACAAAGATCCCCTTTGATAAGATTGAAACCTTCTTCAAGGAGAATCTGAAGTAAAAAGCGCTTTTAAGACAACCATTTTGGCCGGTGACATTTTCACACTTGCCATAGATAGTGTTTCGACCGCCTGGGTCGAAAAAGCGGAGTAGTCAGTTTTGCCGATTCTGACTACGTTTTGACTACGTTTGCCTGCCGCAATTTGCTTACGTTTGCCTAAGTCCTGAAATTAGTGTAACGATTGAGGGGGGACGTCCCCTACTGAGTTATGCGCTCCGCGAGCGATTCTTGAATTTATGAGTGCTGTGCTTCAAAAGAAGCACAGCATATTTTTTGAAAAAGTGAGATGTAACTATTGACATTACAACAATGAAGAGATATATTACACCCATGAGATGTAACCAATAACATTACAACAAAATAACGGAGGAATCAAAATGAGCAATTATGCAAAAATCAGTGTGCCGAACGAGGCAAGGGTAGAACTTCACGACCAGATAGGCTTAACCGGGGCAGAGGTCAGCATCAATAACCTCCCTGCCGGAGCAGGCGTACCGTTTGTGCATTCCCACAAGCAGAATGAAGAAATCTATGTGATCCTGTCAGGAAAAGGTAAAGCGGTTATCGATGATGAGACCGTAGAACTGAAGGCCGGCGACTGGATCAGAATTTCACCGGAAGGAAAGAGACAGTTTTCAGCAGCAGATGATGAAGCAATCAGCTTCGCCTGCATTCAGGTTAAGGCAGGTTCCCTTGAAGGATATACTGCTGCAGACGCAGTTATGTAAGCTTTTACCGGATGAATTATCAAAAGTCATCTGCCGATGTGTTTTGTGTATTCTTCTACGTTGCTTGTGAATCCCATGACATCAGTTATCGTATCACCGACCTGAAAATCAGACTGGACGGATACCTCGTCGGATACGGGATTTAATTTCTGGTACAGTGCCTTGATGCCTATAACAGAGGCGGTTGTAACGCCCATAATGATGGCAATCGCAAGCACTGTACCGGCTATGCCAAGTAGAATTTTAGCTGCAAGTTTCATATTGGATCCTTTCTCTGCATTTGTAGGATAGTGCAGAAACCTTTATTCTTTTCTGTTATGATGCTTACGAATCAGCTCATCCAGACTCTTAGTGATAGAGCAGTCATCGTCAACGATGCTCCTAGGATGGGGGAGCGGTGTTCCAAAAGGGAAACCATTGCCGGTGCCGTTTTTGCAGCTATTGTCGGAAGCGCTCTGCCTACCGGCAGGATTCTGCTCATAGTAGATTTTGCTGACCTCCTGTATGGAATGCGCGGTCATCCGGGCAATGATTTCCAGTAAGTCCTTTTCTGCCAATGTAATAACCTCTTGGCATTATTTGCCTGTGCTGCTGTCCTTATGTGCCTGGCTATGCTTGTCGATCCATTCCTGCGTCTTGTCGATGGTTTTTTCAGAACCCGGGAAGAATTTCTGAATCAGTTTTAAGATGCCTACGGTACCTCCGATAGCGCATACCATGATGACGGGAACAAGTAAATACTGCATAATGTGACCTCCTTAATCTTTGAACATGCCAGAAAGGATCTGTCTTGTGCCTTCTGCTGAGGCTTTCATGATTTCTATGACGCGATCCATCTGAACATCAGTTGTGTTATTCTCTGAGCTTTGACCTTCGTCTGTTTTAGCCTGACTTTCGTCTGAGTTCTGACGTTTGTCTGTCCCGGCTTGATTTTCGTCTGTCTGCTCATCCGTGCAGCTTTGCCCGGATTCTCCGGAAGCATAAAAATGAGTATAATGATGGGCGTTACATGCAGCTCCTGCTGCGCAGCCTGTTGCCAGGATTCCGCAGATCAAAGGCGGAACCCAGAAGTATCTTGGAAAAAATGGAAACATAAGCTTTACCTCCTTTGTTTGTCATGAAAAGAAACCGGTGAAAATGGAGAAAATGATCTTAACGGTACCGATTGTCGATGCCTTAATGATCTCCAATACTGTTTGAAGCATTTGATTTACCTCCTTCCTCTGAAACCTGTGGAATAAACTGTGAAGCAATCTTTCCGGTGCCTCGGTGTTTTACGTAGAAGAAGCCGATGATGCTGAAACTCAGTGCGCCGATAAAGTTCACGAAAAGGTCCTTCATTGTGTCGATGATGCCGATATCCAGATACCCATCTATCACCACCGTCCGGCCCTCCGCTGTTGTGATAACGGTCTGAACGATATCCTTCACGGTAATCGGGTCTCCACCACCTAATCTGGTGGAGGCGAATGCTGTGACAATGAAATCCTTCTGTGTATCTGTAAGAAATACCTGGTCCATCCCGAATTCGAAGAACTCCCACAGAACACCAACCGTCATGGAAAAGCAGAATGCTGTAATGGCTAGATACAAAGGCGACAGGGACAGGGATGTCCGGCTGCTGCGGTTTAACATATCGACCAGTGCAAACCCAACTGCTGCGCACAGAAAGCCGTTGATCGTGTGGAGCGCTGTATCCCAGCCGCTGACCAGCGTGTAAAAGTGATTGATCTCCCCCAGAATCTCCGCGGCAAATACGAAGCAGAGGAAAATGACCTCCATAACGGTCGGCAGCTTGATCTTCAGTGTCCTCTCCAATATGGAAGGCATGGAGATCAGCAAAAGCGTCAGGATGCAGAGCTTTATGTGGTCGTAGTTACCGATGTAGGCGGCTCTTACCAGCGTCATCAGCGTGAGGACGCGGAGGAACACAAATACGCCCAATGTTACATTGCTGCTGTATATTCGGGGACCGAACGAGCGGCCGGTTTTCCGGCAGTATATGTACCAACCGGACAGAAGCGCAGTGGCCAGCCCGAAAACAGCCATGATCTCGATGACGGCTTTCATTGACTGTTTCCGTGAAAGATTGCGTTGAAGATTTTCTTAAAAAACTTCCACACAAGCCTTGCTGCTACCACGATGACCGCTACAGAAAGTGCAGCAATCAGCATGATCAGCGGCACCTTTACGAGATCGGATACACCGGGAAGCAGGGATAATAGTTCATTCATTTTGGAGCCTCCTTTCGCGATGATAGATAAGCAACACCTGTTGATTTCTTATCTTGATTCCACTATAATGGGAAAAGACGA
>JAUNNP010000051.1 GCA_030531385.1 Eubacteriales bacterium | reverse complement strand
AATCAAAAGTATACAATAAAAATACTTTTGCTTCCATTGAAAACTGTATATTTTGATGATATATTATAGCGTATAGACATTAACCGGTTCCGGAGATGATCTGAAATTCTTAAAAATATACCATCGATTCCAGGATTGAAAGCTTTAACAAACATTGAGTTGATTACCAGTGATTTAGAGAAAGCGGCAGCCCTTATGGGTGTGCGGCTTTTTTAGCTATCATAGCTATTATAGCCGGGGCAAAGGCTTTTGACCCCGACATCATATAGATTTAAAGCGGCAAATGAACAGACACTGTAAGGAGGAATGCGAATATGAATTTTGATTATTCTTATGTGGATATCGCTTTTATTAACGGCAGGGTGATCACTGTTAATGAAAATGATGACATAGCCGAGGCTGTCGGCATCAAGGGAAACAAAATCGTTTTCGTGGGAACGACGAAGGAGCTCGAGACGATCATCGACGAGAAAACAAAAGTTTACGACCTTAAAGGCAGGACTCTTATGCCCGGCATGATCGATACCCACATTCATCCCTTCCTTCTGGCACTCCTCGGAACTGAGCCTGATGCTCCGATGATCAGCCTTTTCGGCGGACGCATAGCAAGTCTTGCAGATATTAAAAATGAGATAGATAAGGCCCTTAAGATAAAGAATGCCGGCGACTGGATCTCCATGTGGGGCTATGAGCCGCCGAACCTTGCGGAAAAGCGTGACCCGACTATCGAAGAGCTCGATGCCTGGGCACCGGAAAACCCGGTGCAGTGTATGGAGGGAAGCGGACACAAGTGTATGTTCAACTCCAAGGCACTTGAGAAGATCGGCCTCTATACAGCTGAGGACGCAAAGAAGTTCCCTGAAGGTGATGTTCAGGTAAAGGATGGAAAGCTTACCGGCATGCTCTTTGGCGTAACGCTTTTTGAGCTATGGGGAAAGGTCGACTATCCGGAGGAGGCTCTCGAGACTGCTGTATGCCGCGTGGGACAGGAGATGATCTCCAAGGGACTTACCTCGATTCATGATATGGGTGCTCTCGACAGACCGTCATATCACTCCATGCAGAAGCTTGCGAGAGAGAGAAAGTTTAAGCCGCGTGTCTACATGGCACTCCACAGCATTTTCGGAAAGCCGTACTCAATGGAGGACAACAGGCATATGCTCGAGGAGCTCGGGCTTCGTCCGGGACTTGGCGACAATTTCTTCAGGATGGGTTCAAACAAGTTCATGATAGACGGCGGTTCTTCGGGACCAAGCTGCTACACGAGAGAGCCTTATGACCACGATCCATCGATGCTGAGGGAAAAGGCGTGGACCGAAGATGAGGTTGCGGATTATATCTGCCTTATAGATAAGTGCGAGGGCCAGGCGACCGCGCATGCCATCGGAGACGGCGCAGTAGAGTATATGGTAAAGGGCTTCGAGAAGGCCTTTGCTGCATGTGATACCGAGGAGAAGAAGGCTGCGTTCCGGGCAAGACGTCACCGCATCGAGCATTGCACGCTTACAGATCAGGACCTTATCGACCGCATGGCAGTTATGAATATCTGTCCTTCTGTAAATGCCGGCATACCCGCAAAGAATGGCGGAAATTATGAGCGCTTCTACGGAAAGAGAAATGCTTACTTCGGTGCTCTTAAGAGCATGATAGATGCAGGAATGAAGCCTTCACTTCAGAGCGACTCACCTTCGGGCCCTTACGGCTTTGAGTGCCTCGACGGCGCAGTAAACCGTATCGACAGAGTGAGAAATATCCAGTGCAACCAGACTCAGTGCGTATCAGTGCTTGAGGGCGTAAGGATAGCGACTCTTTACGGAGCATACGGCTCCTACGAGGATGACATCAAGGGAAGCCTTGAGATCGGAAAGCTTGCCGACATGATCGTCTGTGACTGCGATATACTTGCCATTGACAAGACCGATCTCTACAAGGTGCAGGTAGACCTTACCATGATAGACGGCAAGGTCGAGTTCGTAAGAGAGGGAGCAGACATCTGAAAGAGTTCTTGTGCTGCGCTGACATGACGTGATCGTCATGGCGAAAATATACAGTTGGTTTTAACAGTATTTACTGTTAAAATATAAATGAAACCTTGGTCAGCGGTTGAAATGCGGATAAACGTCCGGTTCACGATCACTGACCTTAGTATCAAAGTTAAGGAGGGTTTGTTATGCAGAAGATGAGTGACAAAGAGAAATTCACTCAGATGAACAAGGAAGCAAAAGCTACCTGGATCGCCGGCTTCATCGTAATGGCATTCTGGTGGGTTACCGGTTTCGGTATCTATGCTGTCTGCGGCTCTGAGTGGACTATTCTTGGCATTCCGGCATGGATGATGATCAGCTGTTTCGGATCATGGTTCCTTGCTGTTGCAGCAGTCGTTTTCCTTGTAAAGAAGGTTTATAAGGATTTCGATCTTGAAGATGAGGAAGGAGGCAAAGCATGAATACAGCTATAATGTTATTCCCTGTTATTGCATTCTTCGCAATCATGCTTGGTGTAGGCTTCTATATCCAGAAGAAATCAGCTGACGCAAAGGCTGCTGACTTCTCAAAGGAGTATTACATCGGCGGAAGAAGCCTTGGCGGATTCGTTCTTGCCATGACGCTTGTTGCCACATATTCATCAGTATCTTCTTTCCTTTCAGGTCCCGGTACCGCATGGGCAAGAGGTTACGGCTGGGTATACTATGCATCAACTCAGGTAGTTGCGGCATTCATCGTACTTGGTGTACTTGGTAAGAAGATGGCAGTTATCGGACGTCGTGTTGACGCCGTAACAGTTATCGATATCATCAGAGCAAGATATCATTCAGAGCTTCTCGCTAACTTCTCAGCACTTGTTATCGTTGTATTCTTCACAACAACAATGCTTGGACAGTTCATCGGCGGTGCTCAGATCTTCTCTGCAGCTACAGGTCTTAGCTATGAGCTCGGACTTCTTCTCTTCGCTGTAGTCGTTGTCCTTTATACTACAGTCGGAGGCTTCAATGCCGTTGCTATCACAGATACTATCTGCGCTATGGTAATGGTAGTTGGTATGGTCCTTCTTGGATATGCCATCATCTCAAAGGGCGGCGGACTTGCAGCTATTACATCACATATCGCAGAGGTTTCAGCTCAGGCTGAGGCTACAGGCGAGGGATATGTAATGCTCAGCCCATACGCTGAAAAGGGCGGAGTTGCTTCTATTCCAACACAGCTTTATCTTACACAGTGGATGCTCTGCGGCTTCACAACACTCGGACTTCCGCAGTCTAACGTAAGATGCTTAGCTTACAAGGATACAAAGTCAGTTCATCAGGCTATGATCTACGGAACTATCGTAGTTGGTGCCATGATGGTTGGTATGCACCTCTTCGGTGTTCTTTCAAAGGGTGTTCTTCAGACAATTCCTGAGGGTGCTTCAACAGATACAGTAGTTCCGTCACTTATCGTTAACTACATGCATCCGTTCGTAGCAGGTCTCGTTATTATCGGACCTCTTGCCGCAACAATGTCAACGATTTCTTCACTTCTTATTGCCGGATCATCCGCTATCGTTAAGGATGTATATCTCCACTATATGGAGAGAAACAATAAGGAAGTTGATCAGAAGTTCGTTGGTAAGATCTCTATCATCGTAACAGCTGTTATGGGTATTGCAGCGGTTATCATGGGTATCAACCCGCCTGACATCATCGTTTGGATCAACATGTTCTCATTCGGTGGTCTTCAGACAGCATTCTTCTGGACACTCGTTCTCGGACTCTTCTGGAAGAAGGCAAACAAGGAAGGTGCTACACTTGGCGCTATCGGCGGTCTTGCAGTTTACTGCGTAACCATGGCTCTCGGCATCAAGCTCGGATCCTTCCATAACATCATCCTCGGTGTAGGTTCAGGTCTTATCTTCTTCATCATCGGAACAATGATCGGCAAGCCGATCGATGAGAAGACAGGCAGACTGTTCTTCCCTGAGACCTATGATGACTGATTACCTGTCCTTGTGACATATCAATTTCAGGCTGAATAAGCAATAAAAAAGCTGTCGCATCATGCGGCAGCTTTTGTTATTACAGTATAACGATGTCAGGATCATTAGCTTTAAAGTTAGAGCTGAAATCAGGCGCTCCGTAAAGATTGTAAGGGGTCACCTGATATACATAGTAATTCAGCCAGTTGCAGTAAATATTGTTGGCTGTTGCCCTCCAGGTAAGAAGAGGCTTGTTTTCCGGGTCGTCATCCGGGTAATAATTATATGGGATCTGTATCGGAAGCCCCTTGGCAAGATCTCTTTTATACTCCTTATCCAGAGTCAGCCTGTCATATTCGGGATGACCCATCATAAAAATCTGACGTCCATGCTCAGCAGTCACTAAGAATGCTCCCGCCATACGGGATTCTGCTAAAATGGTGAGCCTTTTATCAGCACGGATAAGCTCGATCGGAACATCGGTGTGCCTTGAATGAGGCATCACGAAGACATCGTCAAAGCCGCGAACGAGAGGAACCTTTCGGTTAAGGACTCTGTGCTTATAAACTCCAAAAAGCTTCTGTGGGAGCGTTATCTTATTGATGCCATAATGATAATAAAGTCCTGCCTGCGCGCCCCAGCAAAGATGAAGAGTGCTGGTGACATTGGTCTTGGTCCACTCCATTATCTCACACATCTCAGCCCAGAAATCAACATCCTCAAATTCATGAAGCTCGATTGGAGCACCGGTGATGATAAGACCGTCAAAACGTCTGTCCTTTATCTCAGAAAAGGTCTGGTAAAAGCGGTTAAGATGATTGGCCGAGGTGTTCTTTGATTCATGGCTGCTGACAGTAATAAACGTAACGTCGATCTGCAGAGGCGTGTTTGAAAGAGAACGGAGAATGTCAAGCTCAGTGGCCTCTTTGAGCGGCATCAGATTGAGAAGACCGATGCTGATGGGTCTGATCTCCTGATGTTCAGCTCGGTTTTCATCCATTACGAATATATTTTCGTGCTCAAGGATTTCCTTGGCCGGTAAGTCATTTTGAACTCGAATAGGCATAGTTTGATTCCTTTCCGTGACCGAAGCGCCTTTAGCGGGCGGTCCATCAGGTGTTTTGACACCCACGTCATAATATCGTTTCATTATAAGAATAAATGACACTTGTTTCAAGTTTATTTTCCATTGCAATAGCTTGATTCATATATTAAAATAAAATCTGATGATTGAAAATGATGCCGGTCCCGAGGCAGTAAGCTCTCCGGCCGGTAAAATTATATTAAAAGAGGTCAGAATGGATAAACAGTATTTTAGGAATTACAGTTATAAGCTGAACCGTGACATGGAGGGCTGCATTTACGGATACGCAGGTCATCCGATGCTTTTTATTCCTTGTCAGGACGGGCGCTACTACGATTTTGAAAGCTTTCATATGGCAGAGGTACTGAGTCCGTGGATCGACAGCGGAAAGCTCATGGTCATATCGATCGACACGATCGACAGGGAGACCTGGTCTGATGAGCATGGTGATCCGGGACACAGAAGCTGGCTGCACGAGTGCTGGATGGAGTACATTTTCTACGAGATGGCTCCGTTTATCCAGGGAATTGCCGGACAGAGAAACGGAAACAATGATACAGGCATTATCGTAATGGGATGCAGCCTTGGCGCTACCCATGCTGTCAATATTTATTTGAGGCGTCCTGATATTTTCGACGGAATGATGGCTTTAAGCGGCATTTATACAGGATCATACGGTTTTGGCGGATATTCGGATGAGAGAGTTTATAATAACTCGCCGGTGGACTATATGCGCAACTTCCCTGCTGATCATCCGTATATCGAGCTTTACAATAAAAACAGAGCCGTGATCTGCGTAGGACAGGGTGCCTGGGAACAGCCGGATACGACCCGCGAGCTTGCCGAAGAGTTCAAGGCCAAGGGTATCAATATCTGGGTGGACTTCTGGGGCTATGATGTAAATCATGACTGGCCATGGTGGTTCAGGCAGGCAGAATACTTCATGCCCTACTTACTTAACGAGTAATACAGCACGCAGGCTTCCGTCTGACTTGCAGACGGAAGCCGCAGTTTGAGGATCGAAGATCCTCAAACCTGCTGCTGAGAATAAAAAGGATTTTAAAAGTTGTATACAGGGTTCACATAGAAAGGGCAAAAAATGAAAAATATTATTTTTATATCACCGAACTTCCCAACCAACTACTGGAGATTCTGCCGCGAGCTTAAGAATAACGGACTTAATGTTCTCGGAATCGGAGATCAGCCATATGACGAGCTTACCTGGGAGCAGCAGGACAGCCTGACTGAGTACTACAAGGTAGAGACCCTTGAGGACTATGATGAGGTCTATCGTGCTGCAGCATTTTTTACATTCAAGTACGGCCGTATTGATTTTGTGGAGTCCAACAATGAATACTGGCTTGAGAATGATGCAAGGCTCCGTACGGATTTCAATATCAATACAGGCTTTAAGCTCGAGGATATTCCCAATATCAGATACAAGTCAAAGATGAAGGAATACTACATCAGGGCCGGTGTTCCGGTGGCACGTTTCCATCTGGTTGACGACATGAAGGGCTGCGAGAAGTTCATCAAGGAAGTCGGATATCCGGTTTTTGCCAAGCCTGATAACGGAGTTGGTGCCTCACACACTTTCAAGATCAAGGATAAGAATGATCTTGTCAGGTTCTTTGAGGACAAGTGGCCTCAGACAGAGTATATCATGGAGGAGTTTATCAATGCTGAGATCAACTCTTATGATGCCATCATAGATTCACAGGGCAACCCGATCTTCGAGGCCGGAAATGTTACTCCGATGTCAATTGCCGATATCGTTAACAATGCTGACAACTCACTGTTCTACATCGTTAAGGACCTTGCTCCGGACACCAAGAAATATGGCCGTGCAATGGTAAAGGAGTATGGCGTAAAGAGCCGTTTCGTTCATTTTGAGTTCTTCCGTCTCCTTTCAGACCATCCGTCTATCGGAAAGGCCGGCACTCTTATGGCGCTTGAAGTAAATATGCGTCCGAGCGGCGGACTTACACCGGATATGCTCAACTACGCGAGAAGCACCGATGTATACAAGATCTGGGCTGATATGATAGCCTTTGACAGAACAGAGCTTACAGCAGGAGAGCATTACTTCTGCGGATTTGCAGGTCTTCGCTACAGCAAGAATTACAAGAACTCAGTAACTGTGATCAACAAGAAGTACGCTGATAATATCAAGCTTTACGATGTAGTTGATTCGGCACTCGCGCCTGCGATGGGAGACTATGTTTACCTTGCAGCCTTCAAGACAAAGAAGCAGCTTGAGAAGTTCTATTCAGATGTGACAAGGGAAGTATGACATTACCGATAAATTACCTTACATTAACAGCGGCTCTTTTTCCTGTTTTTATATTTTTGATGCTGCTTATATTTAAATGGGGTGCGGCAGAGGCTGCCCCGGTGTCAGCATTGCTTACGATCTTTACATCATTTACCGTATTCAGGACCTCGGCAATGATGATAGCGGTCGAGGGCGCAAAGGGAGTGTGGAATGCTGTAATAATGGTGCTTTTTCTATTGGCAGCAGCCATATTTTACCGCATACTCCGCCGTGCCGGGGAGGTCGCTCCGCTGGACGGGAAAAAAGAGGATTATCATAAAACCGACCTTGCAAAGCGCATGGAGGCTGAGCAGGAGGACGATAAGATCATAATAAAAATGCCGGAGGCGGGCACCGCATTTGCTGTCATGGCAGCTTTGGCAGCAGCATTTTTATTGATCGCGCCTCTTGGAAATGCCCTATCCTTTATAGCTCCCGGCTTTGATTTTCCCGAGGATGCCACGGGCTATAATTATGTAAATGCTGCCGCCGCGCATTACGCGCCTCTTTCGGGACTTTTTAAGGCTGCGGTACTTTTGTATATCGTGGATATAACAGGGATAATCATACTTGGCATAAGAGGACAGCTCAGGCATGGAGGCCTGTCAAGGATACTGATAAAATCAGCGGAGCTTGCGCTTCCTTTTGGAATAGGCCTGACCGGACTTATGATCATGCTTTCACTTATGAATGGCACGGGACAGATCTATGTGATAAGCATGGGCGCTGTAAATGAGATAAGTGTGGAAATGATCGCGCTTTTGTTCGTTATAGCCGCGCCGCTGAGTCTCCAAATTGCTGAAAGAAAGCGGGAAAAAGAAGCTGAGGCCTTGGAGAAGGCCGCAAAAGCCGCAAGTGCGTCAAAAGCCGCAGATGCATCAAAGGATGCAAAGAGGTTTAAGCATAAGCTTAAATTTTATGAAACAAAAGAAGGGGCACTTAGCATCGCTTATATGGTGATACTGGCCGCCTTTGTGATAATGATGGTCGGAGTCTGGGGCAGTGATGAAACCTTTACACTGGATGGCTTTGCTGCGATAATAACGGCTATGCTATATTGCCCGATGCGTACCTTCATTTTTGAGAAGGCAAAGCTGCTCATATAAATTTAACAGGGAGCGTTATCCGCTGTGCGGCGGGAACGCTCCCTTTAAAATTCAGATATATGCTCCGAAATTCAGGCTGGCATCCTGATCCATGTCCATCCAGTTCTGGTCAACACGCTCGTTTGAAGAAGCAATGCCGGAGGAGGAGTAAACAAGCTCCTGTGCCTTGGCTGCAACTCTGGATCCCGGCCGGACAGATTCTGTAATGAAGGTATTTCCTCCGATGACCGAATCGTGGCCGACGATAGTGTCTCCGCCAAGGATAGATGCACCTGAGTAAATAGTGACATTATCCTCGATGGTCGGGTGACGGCGCTTATTGCGGAGCTTCTGTCCGCCTCTTGTGGAAAGCGCGCCGAGTGTAACACCCTGGTAAAGCTTTACATTCTTTCCGATAACTGTGGTCTCACCGACTACGATGCCGGTGCCATGGTCGATAAAGAAATATTCACCGATGGTTGCGCCCGGGTGTATGTCGATACCTGTTTCGCTGTGTGCATGCTCTGTCATGATACGGGGTATGATCGGAACATTCAGCTGATAAAGCTCGTGCGCGAGGCGCTGTATGGAAATGGCTCTGAGGCCGGGATATGCAAAAATGATCTCATCCTTGCAGGTAGCCGCCGGATCTCCGTCATAGAATGCCGCAAGGTCCGTGTCAAGAAGCGCGCGTACCTTTGGAATGGTTTTTAAAAACGCAAGTGTGAGTTCTTCAGCTTTGTCAGAGAGCTCAGCGGCGTTCATTCCGCTGCAGTCTTCGCGGTATTTAAGCACACGGAGTATCTGCTTGTTAAGATTGTATACCACATCTTCGGTAAGAGTAGCTACAGAGTTATTAATGCTGTAGAGCTTATAATTTTTATCCCTGAAATAACCGGGAAAGAGGATACGCTGAAGCTTGTGGGTGATGTCAATGATAGCCTCCTGGTCCGGCTGGTTAAAAAGATTAACTGTATCTATATCTCTGCCGTTGTTGTAATCTCCGATGATACCCGCAACGATCAGGCAGATCTCCTGTTCAATGGGTTTCTTGCTCATATCAGGTCTCCTGTGTGATTTCATTTGCCCCGGCCCGGGCGGGCTGTGAAACTGATGGAAAATATTCACATAATCCCGTATTGTAGCATTCATGTAAATTAGTGTCAATTTTTGAATTATTTAGTGGAAATAAATACATGGTTTGGGGTATACTGTAATGATGTTAGAGAACGCAAACGCGGCTTTTGTAGGAAAGGAGTCCGGAATGTCTGAAATCTCCACCAATATCACTGAATGTGCGGAAAAAGGACCGATCACAGATGAACTGCTTACCAGAATGAATGGATGGTGGCGTGCGGCAAACTACCTGTCTGCAGGTCAGCTTTATCTTCTTGAGAACCCGCTTTTAAGGAGACCGCTGACTAAGGATATGATCAAGAAAAAGATCGTAGGTCACTGGGGAACGGTTCCCGGACAGAATTTTGTGTTCGTTCATCTTAACAGAGTCATAAAGAAGTATGACTTAAGCGTGATCCTTCTTTCGGGACCGGGACACGGCGGAAACTTTTATATTGCCAATGAGTACCTGGACGGAACCTACAGTGAGACCTATCCGAATATTTCACAGGATGAGGACGGAATGGCAAAGCTCTTTAAGCAGTTTTCATTCCCCGGAGGAGTCGCGTCACATTGCGCTCCGGAGATACCGGGATCGATAAATGAAGGCGGAGAGCTGGGCTATGGCATAGCGCACGCATTTGGAGCTGTATTTGATAATCCCGACCTCATAGCTGCTGTTACTGTTGGAGACGGCGAGGCTGAGACAGGACCGCTTGCCACCTCATGGCACAGCAACAAGTTCCTTAACCCCATAGGAGACGGCGCGGTACTTCCGATACTTCATTTAAATGGTTATAAGATCGCGAATCCGACTATATTTGCCAGAATGTCGCATGAAGAGATAACAGATTTCTTCCATGGCTGCGGATGGGAGCCTTACTTTGTAGAGGGCGACGATCCTATGACCATGCATAAGAAGATGGCAGAGACTCTGGATACAGTTATTGAGAAGATCAGGGTCATCCAGAAGAATGCAAGGGAAAACAATGATCCGACGAGACCTGTATGGCCGATGATAGTTCTTCGCACTCCAAAGGGATGGACAGGACCAAAGGAGGTCGACGGAAAGAAGATTGAGGGATACTTCCTTGCACATCAGGTACCTGTTTCCATGGAAAAGGAAGAGCATCTCGGACTTCTGGAGGAGTGGCTAAGGAGCTACCATGCCGAAGAGCTTTTTGATGAAAACGGAAGGCTCATCCCCGAAATAGCGGAGCTGGCGCCAAAGGGCAGCTCAAGAATAGGAGCAAACCCGCACGCAAACGGCGGACTGCTTTTAAGAGACTTAAGGCTTCCGGATTACAGGAAGTATGCCGTTGATACAAAGGGCCACGGTGAGATCGAAGCCCAGGATATGACTGAGCTTGGAAAGCTTGTCCGTGACATCTTTAAGCTTAACGATGACGCGAAGAACTTTCGTATCTTCGGTCCTGACGAGACTAATTCTAACAGACTAAATGCAGTCTTTGAGACTGAAAACAGGGCCTGGAACTCAGAAAAGCTTGATAATGACGACCATCTTTCCTTCGATGGAAGAGTAATGGATTCCATGCTTTCGGAGCATATGTGTGAGGGCTGGCTTGAGGGCTATCTGCTTACAGGACGTCACGGTTTCTTTGCGACCTACGAGGCATTTGCGAGGATCATTGATTCCATGGCCGCGCAGCATGCCAAGTGGCTCAAGATCTGCAGGGGACTTCCTTGGAGAGAAGAGATCGCTTCACTCAACCTTATAATGTCATCCACGGTATGGCAGCAGGACCATAACGGATTTACCCATCAGGATCCCGGCTTCATGGATCATATCGCCAACAAAAAGGCAGATGTCGTAAGACTCTATCTTCCGCCGGATGCGAACTGTCTGCTTTCGACCTTCGATCACTGCATCAGGAGCCGCGATTATGTGAATGTCATCATCGCAAGCAAGCATCCGCGTCCGCAGTGGCTCAGCATGCCTGAGGCTATTAAGCATTGCAAGGAAGGCATAGGTATATGGCAGTGGGCAAGCAATGATAAGGGACAGGAGCCGGATATCGTATTTGCGTGCGCGGGCGAGACACCTACGCTTGAAGCATTGGCAGCGGTATCCATACTGAATGAGGAGCTGCCTGAGGTAAAGATACGTTTCATAAACGTTGTAGATCTCTTTAAGCTTCAGCCTGCAAATGAGCATCCGCATGGACTTACAGATGCGGAATACGACCTGCTGTTCACTAAGGATAAGCCTGTAATATTTAACTTCCACGGTTATGCGACACTGGTGCATGAGCTTACGTACAGAAGACATAACAACCGTTTGATGCATGTGCGCGGCTATAAGGAGGAAGGAACCATCACGACTCCGTTCGATGTGCGTGTACAGAACGAGGTCGACAGATTCCACCTTGTTATTGAGGCGTTAAAGCATCTTCCAAAGCTTGGGAACCGCGGCGGATACCTCTACCAGAAGATGAACGATAAGCTCGTAGAGCATAAGCAGTATATCCACGAGTACGGGCTGGACCTTCCTGAGGTCGCAGGCTGGAAGTGGGAACACTAAAGATGTAAAAATCAGGCGGTTCCGCTAAGCGAAGGCCTGTAATAATATGATTACAGTGTCAAAAGTCCGAATCCACAGATAAGCTTGCTTATCTGTGGGTGAGCGACTTTATGACACGCCCCACATGACACACGGAGTGGTACGCCAGTACCACGGGAGTGCGGAATGTGGGCAGGGGCGTGGGAGCACGAAGTGCGGAACGACCCGTAATCATACTTTTGACACCCACGTCATAATATCACAACATTGATAAAATACATAAGGAGACAAATATGACAGTAACAAATGACATCAAATTTGTAGGAGTGAATGATCATCAGATAGATCTCTTTGAGGGACATTATGAGGTCCCGCTTGGAATGGCATACAATTCATATGTGATCATGGACGAGAAGATCGCGGTCATGGATTCGGTCGATGTGAAGTTTACAGAGGAGTGGCTCGGTAATATCGAGGCTGTTTTAGGCGGAAAGAAGCCGGAGTATCTCATCATCCAGCACATGGAGCCCGATCATTCCGCAAGCATCAAGGCTTTCCTTGATAAGTATCCTGAGGCTAAGGCTGTTGCTACGGCTCCTGCATTCAAGATGCTTGGAAACTATTTCAGAACTCTTGACATCAGTGACAGGAAGGTGGCAGCTGCCAACAATGGCACCTTAGAGCTTGGAAGCCATACACTCACCTTTGTATTCGCGCCTATGGTCCACTGGCCGGAGGTCATGATGACCTATGACTCAAAGGACAAGGTACTCTTTACAGCTGACGGCTTTGGAAAATTCGGCGCAAATGATGTAGAGGATCCTGAGGGCTGGGACTGCGAAGCAAGAAGATATTACTTTGGCATCGTAGGAAAGTTCGGCGCTCAGGTGCAGGCAGTACTTAAGAAGGCAGCAGCGCTCGATATCGCTGTTATCGCTCCGCTTCACGGACCTGTTCTTACAGAGAATCTTGGATACTATATCAACAAGTATGACATCTGGTCATCATATCGTGCAGAGGATAAGGGCGTAACAATTGCTTATACCTCAGTTTACGGTCACACAAAGGAAGCAGCTGAGCTCCTTGCCGCAAAGCTTGAGGAAAAGGGCTGCCCGGAGGTCGAGATCACAGATATAGTCCGCGACGATGTACATGAGGCTATAGAGAATGCCTTCAGATATGACAGACTCGTGCTTGCTACGACCACATACAATAACGAGATGTTCCCTAATATGAGAAGCTTCATCGATGATCTTGTTGAGCGCGGCTACAAGAACCGCACGGTTGCCATCATCGAGAATGGTTCATGGGGACCTCAGGCGGCAAAGTGCATCAAGGCAAAGATGGAAGGACTCCAGAACATCAGCTGGCTTGATACTGTAACTATCCTTTCAAGCATGAGCGATGCAAATGCTGATGAGATCGACAAGCTTGCAGACGCTCTTATGGCAGCAGAATAATCGCAAAACACATTTTGGAGTCAGACGCAATATGACCTTCACCATCACAGAACTGCTTCTGGTACTCATAATCGTCCTGCTTTTCATAAACATGATCATGCTCATTTCGAGGACAGGAAAAGGAACATCCACCGAGGAACTGATCGATGCGGAGCGTGAGCTTTTAGAAGAGCTTGAAGATGACGCGGCCAGAAGAAACGCGGAAAATATTGCAGACATAAGGCGGGATATAAACTCCCGCCTTACTTATGATGCCGAGGAAAACCGCAGGAACCGCATAGAGGTCTCTGATATGCTCAGCCGCAGTCAGGAAAAGCTTGAGGCCTCACTTAAATCGGCTGTCAGCGAAATGCAGGAGTCGAACAGGAAAAAGCTTGAAGATATAAGGACAGACATCAATGTAAAGCTTGATTCGTCCTTAAATGAGCGCCTGGATTCTTCCTTCAAGAATGTCGGAGACCAGCTGAATCGTCTGTATGTCTCAC
Organism: Eubacteriales bacterium; assembly: GCA_030531385.1. GTDB lineage: Bacteria > Bacillota > Clostridia > Lachnospirales > Lachnospiraceae > Avilachnospira. Next base: position 754 of record JAUNNP010000051.1, on the reverse strand, counting down.
TCGGAGAGCTTTCGAAGCTTGAAAACGGAGTAAAGTCCCTAAACCGTACACTTACGAATGTAAAGACCAGGGGTATTTTTGGCGAGATGCAGCTTGAGAACATTCTTGCCGAGGTCCTGCCGAACACCCTCTACGATAAAAATGTTGTGACAAAGACCGGGGACGGCGCAAACCGGGATGCGGTGGAATTTGCCGTAAAAATCCCGGATAAGGAGATCAACGGAACCTTTATGTATCTGCCCATAGATTCCAAATATCCGATGGATTATTATGAGCGCATACGCCTTGCTTCTGAAAATGCTGACCCCGCTGAGCTTAAAAGGGCGGTGCGAGAGCTCGAGCAGCGCGTAAAAAATGATGCGAAGGACATCCGCGATAAGTATCTGGATCCGCCCAATACTACAGATTTCGGAATCATGTTCCTGCCGGCTGAATCGCTTTATGCCGAGGTGCTCCGTATACCGGGACTTGCGGAGGAGTGCCAGAATAAATATCATGTTGTGCTTTCGGGTCCGTCTACGATGGCGGCTCTTATCAATTCCTTAAGCATCGGCTTCAGGTATATGGCGGTAAATAAGGACTCACAAAACATACTTAAGCTCTTAAGCGCGATAAAGACACAGTACGCTGCCTTAAGCAGGCTTATCGATACCGCGGGCAGCCGCCTCGATTCTGCAAAAAAAGCCACGGATGAGCTTCAGCACCGTGCGGATATTATCAACCGCAAGCTTTCGGCTGTCGAGGAGATCGACCC
>JAUNNP010000183.1 GCA_030531385.1 Eubacteriales bacterium | reverse complement strand
AGTTCATCTTTTGTCATCTCAGTGTATTTTTTCATACAATCTTCACACTCCCTCTGTACAATAGCATTATATTTTTTAACTAAAATTTTCAAATAAATTTGCGCGAAATTATACCACTACTTTAGTTTATCTGCAATTAAAGTTGATTATAAAAGCGAAATAAATTATAATTTGTTCCATGGCTAATGAATCTAAAATCAACAGAATAAAGGAACTTACGGACCTTCTGAATCTTGCGAGCCGTGTCTATTATCAGGAGGGCAGGGAGATCATGCCCAATATTGATTATGACAAATATTACGACGAGCTGCTGGCGCTTGAAAAGGAGACCGGCTTCAGGCTTGCCAATTCACCTTCGCAAAATGTAGGCTATGAGATAATCTCCGAGCTTCCGAAGGAACGTCACGAAAGCCCCATGCTTTCACTCGACAAAACAAAGTCTCCTGATGAGCTCATAGACTGGCTTAACGGAAAGAAGGGTGTCTTAAGCTGGAAGCTTGACGGCATCACCTGCGTTGCCACTTATGAGAACGGAATGCTTTTAAAGGCAGTTACCAGAGGAAACGGCGAGATAGGTGAGGTCGTAACACCAAATGCCAGATTCTTCGAGAACCTTCCCGCTAAGATACCGTTTAAGGGCAAGCTCGTCATTCGCGGTGAGGCCGTGATCTCCTACAGCGATTTCGATAAGATTAATGAAGAGATCGCAGATACGGCTGCCAGATATAAAAATCCCAGAAATCTTTGTTCAGGCTCGGTAAGGCAGCTGGATCCTTCGGTGACCGCAGGAAGGCATGTAAGACTTGTGATCTTCACCCTTGTATCTGCGGAGGGAACCGCCGAACATCCGGAGACTCCGGATTTCAATAACTCCTTCGCGGCACAGTATGACTGGCTTGAAGCTCTCGGCTTTGAGGTCGTTGAGCACCGCTTTACTGACGGATCGACACTAAAGTCCGATATAGAAGCATTTAAAGAAAAGATACCGACATACGATATTCCATCCGATGGTCTCGTGCTTGCATATGAGGACATCGCGTACGGAGTTTCTCTCGGACGCACAGCTAAGTTCCCGCGTCATTCGATAGCGTTTAAATGGCAGGATGAGACCGCAGAGACTGTGCTCCGCAGCATCGACTGGTCGGCTTCCAGGACAGGCCTTATCAATCCTGTCGCAGTATTCGATCCTGTTGAGCTCGAGGGTACCACGGTATCGAGAGCCAGCGTTCACAACGTAAGTATAGTTGAAGAGCTGGAGCTCGGCATCGGTGACCATATAACAGTCTACAAGGCCAACATGATCATACCTCAGCTCTCGGATAATCTTACCCGCAGCGGAAAGATAGAGATCCCCGGACGCTGTCCGGTCTGCGGAGGAAAAACAGAGATAAGACGCGATAACACAGCCGCGCTGTTATATTGTTTAAATGATGACTGCCCCGCAAAACATGTAAAGGCTTTTGAGCTTATGGTAAGCCGGAACGCCTTAAACATTGACGGCCTTTCCGATAAAACACTGGAGAAGCTTGCAGGGGAGGGCTTTATTCACGAATATTCAGACCTCTTTAAGCTCGAACGCTTCCGTGATAATATAGCAGAGCTTGAGGGCTTTGGTGAAAAATCAGCCGACAATATGATAAAAGCCGCTGAGACCGCAAGAAATACCGAGCTTTACAGGCTCTTGTACGGACTTGGTATTTCGGGCGTCGGACTTTCCGGAGCAAAGCTTATATGCAGGGCTTTTGGAAACGATCTTTCGAAGATCATGGATGCTGATGAGGAGTCGCTTATCGAAATCGAAGGGATCGGCCCGGTGCTGGCAAAAAGCTTTATCACATTTTTTGAGAATGCTGAGAACCGCCGCATAACGCTAGAGCTCGCGGAACAGCTTAAGTTTAACGACAAGGCTGCTGCAGGAGAGGGAAAGCCCCAGGTATTTGCCGGAATGACCTTTGTCATTACAGGTGACCTTCAGCATTTTGCCAACAGGCGCGCAGCCCAGGATCTGATCGAAGCGCTTGGAGGAAAGGCCTCAGGATCGGTTTCATCCAAAACAAGCTATCTTATTAATAATGATATAATGAGCGGCTCGTCAAAAAATAAAACCGCCAAGAAGCTTGGCATTCCAATAATTACTGAAGAAGAATTTATAAATCTGCTGCCGGAGGAAGAAAAAAATGTTTGAAGAAATGAATGAGAAACTGACAAGAGTCGGAGTGATTCCGGTCATTGTCATCAATGACGCAAAGGATGCGATGGAGCTCGGAAAGTCTCTGTCTGAAGCCGGCATGAATTGTGCCGAGGTGACCTTTAGGACAGCTGCTGCCGAGGAGACTATCAGGATCATCGCTAAAAATTACCCTGACATAGTCGTAGGCGCAGGAACCGTCTTTACAAAAGAGCAGGTCGATGTCGCTGTAAATGCAGGTGCAAAATTTATTGACTGCCCTATAATGGATGAGGAGGTGGTTGATTACTGCATCGGCAAAAACATTCCTGTCTATCCGGGAATTACCACACCATCTGAGGCAGCCAAGGGCGTAAAGCGCGGTCTTAAGATCCTTAAGTTCTTCCCGGCTGAAGCCAACGGAGGTCTTGCTATGCTGGAGGCCATGAGCGCCGTATTCAAGGATCTCCGCTTCTTCCCAATGGGCGGCATAGACAAGGAGAACATGAGACGCTACTTAAGCTC
>JAUNNP010000182.1 GCA_030531385.1 Eubacteriales bacterium | reverse complement strand
GTAAAATATTGCGTATAACTGCATGCAAATATTGACAATACTTCGGTTGACCGTTACAATCTTGTATCATCAATCATATTATTGGGGGGAGAAGCAAAATGTACCTTAACGATATACTTGCGGAGAAAAACATGTCGCGCTACCGTCTTTCAAAGGAAAGCGGAGTGCCGCAGACTACAATAGCAGACATTTGCAACGGAAAGGCGAGGCTTGAGAAGTGCACCGCAGAGACGGTCTACAGGATAGCGCAAACAATAAATGTCACAATGGAAAGCCTTATTGAGAAAGAAATTGCTTTACAAAAGAGTAAAAATCGAACATCATTTGAGGTTTTTAAAAGCAATATTTGTCATCTGGTAAAGGATAAAGGAGATATTGATTTTATTCTGGAAGTATTGACTGAAGACACGATCAGGGAATTATATGAGAAAAAATGGTATGTTGAGTGTTTTTACACGCTGGCCATGGTTGATTATTTATCAAGGAAAAACAGTGTTCCCATATGTACAAAATATAATGAAATAAGGACCAGGAAAATGCAGGAAACGATTTATCCGGCAAGTGTTATTTTGATGGATGAGATTCAGAAAACCGATGCAAATAAGCAAGAGAGCCTTAAGAACGCTATCCCGGAGTTTTTGAAATATAATATAGTGGAGGATGATATAAGAGATGTCTGTTGATAAAGCATTTACAAAAGAGAATTTGGATGATTGTCTTCGCAGACTTGCAAAGGAATTTCGCAGGCTGAATGGAAAATCAATTCCTGCCGAACTTATATTAATCGGTGGAGCGGCTGTTCTGGCCAATTATGGTTTTCGGGATATGACCTATGATATAGATGCAATAATACAAGCTTCATCTGCAATGAAGGACGCGATAAATCATGTTGGCGATGAACTGGGACTGCCTAATGGGTGGCTGAACTCGGACTTTGTGAAGACAAAGTCATATTCGCCAAAAATCATACAGGTATCAAAGTATTATAAGACATACTCAAATGTGCTTCAGATAAGAACGGTTTCGGGAGAATATCTTGTGGCCATGAAGCTTATGTCAGGCAGGAAATATAAAAATGATATTTCTGATATCGTTGGTATTCTATGGGAGGAAAATAAAAAGGGAACACCTATTTCATATGAGAAAATTGAAGAAGCCGTTTTTGAACTTTATGGAAACTGGGAGCAAATGCCAAATGATGCAAAAGCTATGATTGAAGAAATACTTCAAAATGATAACCTGGAAAGACTTTATAAAAAATATCGTGAAACTGAAATAAATACAAAAGAATCACTAATAGCATTTGAAAAAGATTATCCGAAGGTGCTGACACAAGATAATTTAGATGATATTATTGTGGCTTTAAAACGTAAAAAAGAACTAAAAATGCAGGAAGATACTGAAAAATAGCAATATGTATATTTATCTTTTCATACTCGGCGGGCTGTGCATTGTCCTGCTGATGATTCTAACAGTAATAATAGGTCTTAAGGCCCCACGCCGTGAGCCGGTGGGGCTTTTGCTTCATGGCATAGGGCTGCTGATTCTTTTTGCGGTGTGCGCCTTCGTGATGGCTTTTGTGCTGCAGTCGGTATCGGCATAAAGGGATGGCATGGACCGGTATGCCGGCGCCGTAGGCAAGCTGTCCGTTGGGCAGCCCTGGCATACCGATAAGTTGACACGGTCGGAAAGCTGCGCTTACTCGGAATGCCGGCGCCGGCAAAGCTCCCAGAAGGCCACGGCTGATGCTGCGGCAACATTCAAAGAATCGACTTCGTGGGACATCGGGATCATAACGGTGCGACCGCATTTTGCAAGGTCCGCCGCGGGGAGTCCTTCACCCTCGTTTCCAAGAATGACGGCGAGCTTTTCTTCGCTGCAAAGAGATCTGTCATTGATGTTTATGGAATCCTCATCAAGCGCCATTGCGGCAAGCTCAAAGCCGTAGTGCTTAAGCTCGGCTATATCGTCGATATAGGTCCATGGAATCTGAAAAACAGTGCCCATGCTGACTCTTATCGCACGGCGGTACAGGGGATCCGCGGAATCGCGGGTTATAGCGACCGCATCCATACCGAGAGCGGCGGCATTTCTGAAGATGGCGCCGACATTGGCGGGGTTCTCAATATTGCACAGGACTGCCATGCGTGATATAAAATTAAACTTGAGCATCTGGTCAAGCGAAGGCAAAACGGGGCGCCGCATAGCGCATAAGGCTCCATTTGTCAGCTTATAACCGATTATTTTCATGAGAATGCTTAAATCTGCGGTGTAGACAGGAATATTATGGGCCAAATCGATTCGGGAAAGAATGGCCTTCATACGGATGCGCTCTGCGTCGTTGGCGGCTGCCGCGGCAAGCGTGGCTGAGTCAGCATTTGCCGCAATGTAAGCGCCGAAGCATGGACCGGGGGTCAGGTTTTGAGACGGGAGATATTTTGGCTCAAGAAGCATGGATACAGGCTCACAGCCGGCATCGAGTGCGCGCTCTATGATCTTTGGGCTTTCGGCTATGAAGAGCCCGCCGTCAGGCTCGAAGTGATGCGAAAGCTCTCTTTCGGTGTCACGCGCGTAGACATCGAGATCCGTAGAATCGTATTCAGTTATTTTAATTATATTGATCATAAACATATTTTAAGTCCGAAGAGCCTGCCTGGCAAGCCAAAGCAGCGGCAAGCTATAAGAGCAGCATCAGGC
>JAUNNP010000050.1 GCA_030531385.1 Eubacteriales bacterium | reverse complement strand
AAAATGAGTGAATGTTCATCAGATTGCGGATCATGTTCATCAGATTGCGGTTCAAGGACCGCACCGCAGGATTTTTCGGCACATCTTGCACCGGGAGCCAATGTTAAGCATGTCTATGCTGTAATGAGCGGCAAGGGCGGAGTAGGTAAGTCACTTGTTACATCGATGCTGGCAACAGCACTTGCGGCAAAGGGAAGCCGTGTCGGCATTCTTGACGCGGATATCACAGGTCCGTCGATCCCGAAGTCCTTCGGAGTAACGAGAGACCAGCTTTTGGTCACCGGAGGAGAGGAGGATCCGGAGGCTGCGCTGCTGCTTCCGCCTGTAAGCTCAAACGGCATCAGGATCATGTCAGCCAATCTTCTTGTTGAGAATGAAGACGATCCAGTGCTTTGGAGAGGCGCGCTTATAGCTTCTGCCGTTAAGCAGTTTTATTCAGAGGTTTTCTGGGATGATATTGATTTCCTGCTGGTAGATATGCCTCCGGGAACGGGCGATGTTCCGCTTACTGTATTCCAGTCGCTTCCTGTCGAAGGCATTATTATGGTAACGAGCCCGCAGGAGCTTGTTTCAATGATCGTAAATAAGGCTGTGAATATGGCAAAGCAGATGAGCATTCCGGTGATCGGAATCGTTGAGAATATGTCATATTTTGAGTGCCCGGACAACGGTAAGCGCTACAGTGTATTCGGAGAGAGCCATATCGACGAGATCGCGGCGGAGAAGGGCCTGAATGTTCTTGCAAAGCTTCCTATCGATCCATCGGTCGCAAAGCTTGTTGATGAGGGAAGAGCGGCGGAAATCGATGTTTCACCGCTTGACAATGCTGTGAAGATTATTACAGGCATCGCAGGCTTTAAGCCGGGCTGCTGACCGGGATGTGCGGCGAACAGATATCAGGAGGATAGTGATATGAATAAGATACTTGTTGCGGGAGGTACCGGATATATTGGCTCACATATATGTGTGGAGCTGATCAATGAGGGCTATGAGCCTTTTGTTATCGACAATCTTTACAATTCTTCAGAGGTATCGCTCGAAAGGGTAAAGGAGATCACGGGAAAAGAGGTAAAGTTTTACAATGCTGACTTCCTTGATGAGCCTGAGATAAGCAGGATATTTGAGATCGAGAAGCCTGAGGCAGTTATAATGTGCGCAGGCTACAAGGCTGTAGGCGAGTCAGTAGCTAAGCCGCTTGAGTACTATTACAACAATCTCAACAGCCTTATGCTTTGCTGCGATGTTATGCGAAAAAACGGCTGTAAGAATATTATCTTCTCATCCTCAGCGACCGTTTACGGTGATCCGGCAGTTATTCCGATCACTGAGGAGTGCCCGAAGGGTGATATCACAAACCCATATGGCAAGACCAAGGGCATGATCGAGGATATCCTCATGGATATCAATAAGGCAGATCCTGAGTTCAGCGTTGTGCTGCTCAGATACTTTAACCCTATCGGTGCCCATCCGTCGGGACTTATCGGAGAGGATCCAAACGGCATTCCGAACAACCTTGTTCCATATATCGCACAGGTTGCCATCGGAAAGCGTGAGGCTATCCATGTCTTTGGAAATGACTACGATACTCCTGACGGAACCGGAGTTAGAGACTATATCCATGTCGTGGATCTTGCAAAGGGCCATGTTGCGGCTATCAAAAAGCTTGAGAAGGATCCGGGGCTTCATATCTATAACCTTGGAACAGGCCACGGATATTCTGTTTTCGATGTTATCAATGCCTATGAGAAGGCCTGCGGCAAGCCGCTTAAGAGGATCATCGATCCAAGAAGACCCGGCGATATCGCCTGCTGCTACTGCGATCCTGCAAAGGCTAAAGCAGAGCTTGGCTGGGAGGCGGAGCTCGGCATTTATGAGATGTGCCGTGATTCCTATAACTGGCAGAGCATGAATCCCGATGGTTACGGTGCTGCTGAACACGCACCGCTGTGCCTTCAGTAATTGACTGATCGGTCCCCATGTGATCATGGGGACTTTTTTTACTCCTAAGCTTATGTTGTGCTTGTAATACCTGCTGCTTTAGGTGTAAAATAACAAAAGGAATGCTCATTTGGGCATAAAAATTGTTGGTTTTTAATAATGCGGGGGTATATTATGACATTTTTTGATTTTCCTGAGATCCATTTCCCGGTACAGGGTATTGAAGACGTTCCGATGCCAAAGATGTACAGGATAAAAGAGAAATACGAAGCAGATAAGATAGAAGATATCAAGGCGCACCTTACTGCAGAGCTTGATAATGTTAAGCTTGACAAGGATTGGATAAAGGGCAAGTCTATTGCCATAACAGTAGGAAGCCGCGGCATTCCGGATAATGCTCTCATGGTAAGGACTATCTGTGACAAGCTTAAGGAGTGGGGAGCTGAGCCATTTATCGTTCCGGCTATGGGCAGCCACGGCGGCGGAACAGTTGAGGGCAACCTTGAGGTCATCAACGGCTATGGTGTTACAGAGGAAGCTATGGGCGTTCCGATCAAAGCCAGCATGGAAGTAGTCAAGATCGGTGAGATCGCGGATGCAGTACATACTCCTGTTTACTGCGACAAGTATGCCGCTGAGGCAGACGGTATCATCCTCTACAATAAGGTAAAGCCGCATACAGATTTCAAGGGCTATGTTGAGTCTGGTCTCTGCAAGATGATGGCTATCGGCCTCGCAAAGCATTATGGCTGCTCATGGTTCCATCAGCAGGGCTTTGATACCTTCGCAGAGAGGATCCCGCTCGTAGCCAAGGAGTTCCTTGCAAAGAAGAATGTTATCCTCGGTGTTGCAGTGGTTCAGAACGCATACGATGATATTTCCGATATCAGGGTATTTGCGCATGATGATATCTTTGAGGGCGACCACGAGATGCTTGAGATCGCACGCAAGAGATTCCCGCGCATGAAGTTTGACAACATCGATGTTCTTATTATTGATCAGATCGGTAAGAATATTTCAGGTGAGGGTGCAGATCCAAATGTTACAGGCCGCGGCTTCATGCCGGGCTTTGAGGATGACTTCCACTGCAAGAAGCTCGTTATCAGAGGTCTTACGGAGCAGAGCCATCACAATGCCTGCGGACTTGGTCTTGCAGATCTTACTACCAGAAGATGCCTGCAGAGCGTTGACTGGGCAAGCACCTGGATCAACCTTACGACCAACACCTGCGTACACGGCGGCAAGATCCCGGTATATCAGAACAATGACTTTGAGACCATCAGACTTGCCATAAGGACCAGCGCACGCTGTGATTTCAACAATCCGAGAGTTGCACGTATCCTCAATACACTTACACTTAATGAGCTTGAGGTCTCTGAGGCTGTCCTTCCTGATATCCAGGGCAGGGATGATATCGAGATCGTTGAGGGACCATACGAGTTCAAGTTTGATGCAGACGGCTATATGGAGGACTTTAAGCTGTCCGAGTAAGCATATGTTGACACCGGGATAGAATGAAATAAATGGGTCAGGCAGTAAGCTGCCTGACCCAACGTATAGACTTTAGTCATGATGGAGGTTTTGACTATGTTAGTAAAGAAACATGATGTAAGAATAGAGGAAAGAAAGAACCTGATGGGCGGAAAGAACAGCGTCTTCTCAAGCTATCTTTTAGAGCTTCCGGATTTTAAGGGCGCGGGAAGACTTTTCCATAAGATCGTTATCCCGCCTATGTCTGAGATCGGATATCACACACATAAGGGCGACAGCGAGGCATATTTTATGCTTAAGGGCGAAGGCCTTTATGATAATGACGGCGAGAAGGTACGCGTAGCCGCAGGTGATCTTATGTTCACTCCGGATGGCTGCGGACATGGTCTTTACAATGATACCGACAGCAACATCGAGATGATCGCTCTTGTTTTGTATAATTTCACTCCGGACGTAGATGTAAAGTCTCTTAAGACCATCAAGAAGGCCGGCACCTTAGTAAGAGGCGAACTCAATGCTCCGTTTGGCGGCAAGGGAGTTTTCTGGGGCGATGTACTTTTAGAGGGAGCGGAGCTTACAGGCGCCGGAAGAGTTTATAAATATCTTCATATGCTTCCTGACTGTGAGCTTGGTTACCATGAGCATAAGGGCGAGACCGAAGTATTCTACATCTTAGGCGGCAAGGGTATCTTTGTTGACGACGGTGTTGAGAAGGAAGTGGAAGAGGGCGATGTCTGCATCACACCGGACGGCCACAGCCACGGACTTTATAATCCGAATAAAGAAGATCTGGTATATATAGCTGTTATTTACCAGGATAAGGAGTGATAGCTGCCCTTATTGGTATAACTATTTTTGACTTGATAAGGAGTAATCAGGGCATCGGGAGTGTGACTTTAGTACATTCCCGATGTTTTTTTTGTTGTATTTAAACCGGTTGGCATCGGAAATCCAGTTTTTCCGGATTCTCGATGCCTCCCCAATGGTTTATTGACAATTTTCAGTGTAATCCAGCCTCAATCAGTAGCTTTCCAGCCTAAATCAACAACTTTTCAACTTATTCAATGACTATATCCCCGTCCTTGGTGACATAATTTTCACGGATCAAAAGACCGTCTGCCCACTTGCGGGTGGTGCCGGTGGTCCACTTGCCGCTGCCGGGCCCGCCGCCGTTATCATTGTCCCAGAGCCACTTAGGTGTAGCCCAGAGCATGGCGCGCGGAGCAAGCTGCTGGTAGAAGGAGTAGCTTACAGCCTCCTGGCCGTGGTGAGCGACCTGCACAAGGTCACAGTTAAGAGAGCGGAGGTCGAGACAGCTCATAAGTGCCGAGCCGCCGGCGAGAGCGAGGTCCCCCAGGAACAAAGTATTGGTTCCGTTGAGAGATACATCATAGACCACGCAGCTGTTATTTCCTGTGTTGGTCTTAAACTTAAATGGCTCATTTAATACCTGGATCTTTGCAGGACCAACATTTATGATCTGGCCTGCTTTAATATCACCGTGGAGCCTGTCTGCCGGAATATTGGCGAAGCCTGCTCGAAGCTCACTCAGGACACCTACGGATTCAGTATCATATTTTTTATAAAACGCGTCATCAAGTAAAGAATAGTAAATTCCGTCAATGGTGATCTCGGACGCGTGATTTTTGAGAATGTCAGCGAGCGCTAGCGCGTGATCCTGGTGCGGATGAGTAATGAGCCATGCACCTACGTGACCGCCCTTGGACTTGATCGCCTCAAGCAGCGAAGCTCCGTTTTCGGCCCAGCCTCCGTCGACAACTATAACTCCCGATCCGGGATCTCCGGTCTCGATGATCACCGAAAGATGCTGTGCCTCCGAGTCGTGGTTTGCATACATTGTAAGTCTGCCTGCTCCAAACCTTGAAGAACTGTCAGTCTTTTCTGTCGAAACAGGAGAGTAGGTGTAGCGCGTAAGGCTCTGGGGATCGGTCTCGGTAAAGACGAAAGCATCGGCGCTGTCAGCGCCTGAAACAACAGAGCCGTCAGCATTGGCAGAAGAAAGGGACTTGCTCGTCCGGTCGTATCCGATAACAGAGGAGGTGCTTTCTGCAACTGCATAGGCTGTAATGCTGCCGAAAATGCTGCTGCCAAAAGCAGGAGCTCCGCCCTCAAAGACAATGCTGCCTGCGGCAAGCAGTGCGCATGCTAAGAATGCTGAAGCCGTATATTTTATGGCTTTGTTTAATCTGATATTTAAGCTGCTTTTTTTCATGAGTGATGGTACTCCGTAAATATAATCTATGACGTGGGTGTCAAAAGTATGATTTCATTATTGCATAAAGCCTGATGCAAGTGTTTTAAGCTTTCCTTACGGAACAATAAATGTAATTACAGGTATGTAAAATCGCGTTAGGAAAGCTCAACATGGCAATAGACGGTGTCGTCGATCCCTTTAAGCTCAAGCAGGTATGTTATGCGGGATGGATCAGCCTCCGCGGAAGTTCTCCTGATGCACGAAATGACGAAGGTGTCGCCGAGCCTTGCGGCCTGCCTGTATTCCGCGCGAATATGCGACGGGAAGAAATCTGCGGGAGCCGTGCCCGAGTCGATAAGAGCGTCAAATGCTGCCGCAATATAGCGTATGTTGTTGACGTGATGATTTGAATCGATCATTTCGCGGCGCACGGGCATTACGGCGATTTCGTTAAGTTCTTCGCCCGCGGCGGCATCAGGCTTTACAGCGACCTTTCTTGACTTTATAGATAGATCCAGAACATTTTTAAGCTCGCCGTAGGGCTTCAGGTCATCGCCACTTATCCGCACAGGCTGCAGGGTGTCGGTGTTTACAAGGAACCAGAGAGAGTCGGCCTTTATGATAAAGTTACTGTCATCGGGAGCAGCCTCACCGCCATATCTCAGCCAGAAATTTCTGTTTGCGAAAAAGCCCTTGGTATTGTGCGGCGATGTGCCGCCTATTATATCTATGATATCGGAAGGGCGTGAGCTGATGTAAATGTCCCAGGCGGTTATGAACCACGCGCGGTGCAGCTCCTTATATACTGCAGTTGTCATGCCGATCTCTATGCCGTTAAACTCGATCGTATCCTGCAGATAATTTAATAGACTGAGGAGCTTCATATTTCCGTTTTCGTCCAGCTCCGAATATCTTGTTCTTGTAGTGAATTCGTACATCTAAATTGCCTCTCTGTTCTATTCAGAATCAGTAGAAGTATACCACACCGGAGCTTTCTGCGGAGCGCTCTGTAACATATTGCGGAAAGATTTTGATATTTTGCGGAACAAAACGATAACTTGCGAAACAAGATTGATATTTTGCGGAATATGAGTTATAATCTTATCACAGGTACAAAAATTATACTGAAGCAGGTGCTTTGGAGACAGTATGAAGACATGTAAGCAAATCGCATATGAATGGAAATTGGCTGAACGTACGATCAATTATATGTGCAAGACCGGTAAGATCACGGGTGCTGTAAAGGATGGAAAGTCCTGGCAGATACCGGATGACGCCGCGAGACCTGCTGACAAAAGAGTGACCTCAGGCAGATATATTTCAAAAAAGGCATTGGAGAATAATGACGGAGCAGTTTCCGGTACTGCAGCTTCCGGCAGCGCGTTAGCTGATGCTGCAGCATCCGGTACCGCAGTTTCCGGCAGCGCAGCAGCTGATAACGCACGACCACGGCTGCCGCTTCCCATTGGTATCTCAGACTATGTCAGGGCATCGGAAGAGTATTATTATGTTGACAAGACCATGCTCATTAAGCATTTCCTGGACCGCAGGCCGCTGGTCACTCTTTTTACCAGACCAAGGCGCTTTGGAAAAACACTCAATATGGATATGCTCAGAGTGTTTTTTGAGATCTCGGAGGAGGATACATCGAGATATTTTAAGGATAAGGCTATATGGAGCTGCGGCAGCGCCTATACCGCACACCAGGGAAAATATCCTGTGATCTCTTTAAGCTTCAAGGATGTTAAGTTTGGGTCATGGAAAGATACCGCAGATAAAATCGGAGGATTATTGCAGGCAGAGTTCGGAAGGCACCGCGAGCTGCATGAAAGTCCTTTTATTCAGGACTATGAAAAGAAATATTTTCATCGTATATTAAACGGAGAGGCCTCTGAGGTGGAGCTTTCCGGAGCACTTGAGAAGCTGTCACAGATGCTTACTGAGCATCACGGCAGGGCACCTGTCATTATAATCGATGAATATGATACTCCTATACAGGTGGGATACACTTTTGGATTTTATAATGATATCATCAGCTTTATGAGAAACCTTCTTTCCGGAGCATTTAAGGATAATAAGTATCTGTCTTACGGATTCCTCACGGGAGTACTGAGAGCGGCACAGGAGAGCATTTTCAGCGGCCTTAATAATCTGAATGTCGACACGGTAATGGATGATGAATATGCCTCGTTTTTCGGATTTACGGGCGCAGAGGTCAGGGAACTGCTTTGGTACTATGGTGCCGAAGATAAGGAAGCGGAGCTTAAGGCATGGTACAACGGATATTTATTTGGACATACAGAGGTCTATAATCCGTGGTCTGTGATAAACTATATAGCAAAGGGGTTTGTTCCTCAGGCATACTGGGTAAACACCGGCAGGAATGAGCTGCTTGAAGAAGTACTTGGGAATGCGGCGGAAGATGTTGCGGAAAAGCTCTTTTTACTGCTGCAGGGCCGATCTGTGATAGCAGGCATAGATCAGAATGTTGTATATAGATCGCTGCCTGAGGAGCCCGCCGGCATATATAGCCTGCTTCTCGTAGCGGGATATCTGAAAGCGCTGAAAAAAGAACTGCTGCCGGATGGCAGATATCTTTGCGAGGTCAGCATTCCCAATAAGGAGGTAACGGCAGTCTATAAAACAGAGGTCCTGTCGTATCTGGCCGGAAAGGGTGCTCTTTCAAAGAATATAACAGACAGGGCGGCAGAGGCACTGTATTCCTGCGACATTGACGGGCTGCAGTCGGTCATCGGCGATTATCTGCAGCGCACTGTGAGCTTTTATGATGCGGGGACGGAAGGGTTTTATCATGGACTGATGCTCGGACTTATAGCTTTGATGGACGATCATTATGTGATAAGCTCTAACCGGGAGGCCGGCGGCGGGCGGTACGATATCGCCATGACTCCGAGAAACAGGAGCCTCCCCGGCATTATAATGGAGATCAAATGGAAGAGAGGCCTTAAGGCAGATGCACTTGAGAAACTTGCTTCAGAGGGCCTCGATCAGATAAATGCCATGGGTTATTTTATGGAAATGCTGAGCGCCGGATACACAGGTGTGCTGAAGCTGGGGATGGCATTTTCCGGAAAGAAGCTTGCCATCAGAGCTGAAAAGGATAACTACTATCAGGGAGGATAACGATGATAAAGGCAGCATTTTTTGATCTGGACGGAACGTTGGTCAATTCAATAGGCGGACTTCGCGCTTCTATGAATATTGTTATGAATAAGCTTGGCTTTCATGAGATAAGTGAAAACCAGACAAAGAGATATATAGGCGACGGCTATGCCAGGTTCGTGGAGAGATCGCTTCAGGCATCGGCCGATAAGCTTTACGAGAAGGCCGAAAAGGCAGAACGTAAGAATCCGGAGCTTGCCATGGAGCTGGAAATGCAGGCGGACGATGCACTTGCGGCCTACGATGAGGCCTGCGAGGAGTATCTTAAGGCATTTGAGGTTCATTTCATGGACGATTCAGGTCCTTATGATGGAATGACGGAGACACTTGAGGAGCTTAAAAAGCGCGGCATAAAGATGGCCTGCATCACCAATAAGCCTGAGATAGCTACCGAAAAGACACTTAAAACAGCAGGAATCAGGGATTACTTCAGCTTTATCGTCTGTGATGACGGAGTGATACCGAGAAAGCCGGATCCCGCAGGCTGCTTTAAGGCTATGGAGGCGCTCGGCGTGGAGAGGGACGAGGTCATATACCTTGGAGATACAGGCACGGATATGAAGACAGCGGTCAACGCGGGCTTTATCTCAGTCGGATGCCTCTACGGCTTCCGTGACAAAAAGGAGCTTCTCGCAAACGGAGCGAAGTATCTTATAAAGGAGCCGAAGGAGCTGATCAAATTACTTGATGATTACAGTATCTAAAGTCCGGATCCACAGATAAGCTTGCTTATCCGCGGGTGAGCGACTTTATGACACACCCCACATGACAAAGGAGAATCACATGTTCAATAAACACGATATAAGTAAGGACCGCTTCATGCTGGACGGCAAGTTTGCAACCAAAGGCTATGACTGGTGGTGGCATTCTTTTACGGGAATAAATGAAGAGACCGGCGAGGAGAAAGCGTTTTTCATAGAGTACTTTACCTGCAATCCGGGACTTGGAGGAAAGAAGCCGATCTTAGGTCAGGATCCTGCCAACAAGGCAGCAAAGTCGCTCCCGACTTATCTTATGGTAAAGGCCGGCTGCTGGGGCAGGGACGCAAAGCAGATCCACCGCTTCTTTGGCTGGGACAATGTGAAGATCGATACGGGCAGAGCATTTTCCATAGAGGCAGATGACTGCTATGCTTCGGAGTATCTGCTTAAGGGCTCTGTAAATGTCAGCGCCGATGATGCGGCAAAGCACCCCGAGTATATGTGCGACGCCGGCAGCATGAATTGGGAGCTTGCAGTAGATAAGAAGGTCGCGTTCAATGTGGGATATGGCACAAGTGATGCGCTTTGCGCTGCCAAGGCCTTTGAGATGTACTGGCATGCCGAGGGAATGAAGACCGCATTTGAAGGAAAAGTGGTGCTCGATGGTGTCAGCTATAAGGTGAGTCCCGAGACCTGCTATGGCTATGCCGACAAGAACTGGGGCAGCAATTTTACGAGCCCGTGGGTTTGGCTCTCATCCAATGATCTTACGAGTCGTCTTAGCGGAAAGCGTCTTGAAAACAGTGTGTTTGATATAGGCGGAGGACGGCCGAAGGTCTACTTCGTGCCGATCGAGCGTAAGCTTCTCGGAGCCTTCTGGCATGAGGGAAAGTGCTTCGAGTATAATTTTTCCAAGCTCTGGGCTCCGTCGGCAACGCGCTTTAAGTGCGAGGAGACCGGGGACAGGATCGTCTGGAAGGTCGTACAGGAAAACAGCACCTCACTTATGAAGACCTATGTCACCTGCAAAAAGGAAGACATGTTGTTTATAAATTATGAGTCACCTGACGGAGAAAAGCGCTATAAGCGCCTTTGGAACGGCGGAAATGGCATAGGACGCATCAAGCTTTACAAAAAAGTGCGCGGAAACGGTGCTTCAGCAGGCAAGGCGGCTTCAAAATACAGGCTTGAGCTTATCGATGACATAGATGTCGGGCATATCGGCTGCGAGTATGGAGAGTACTCTGAATGAGTGAGACACAAGAAAACAAAACCGGGAAGGCCGGAGTGCTGAGAAGATCCGATATCATCCTTATAGCCGCTGCGCTTATTGCGGCATCGATAATTGGCCTCGCATTTAAGCTTAATAGTAAGCCCGGAACGTATGCAGAGGTCCGCATAAACGGAGAAGTAATAGCTGACTTCCCGCTTGATAAGGCTGCGAGCTATTTAATTGAGAATGATGAAGGCGGTACTAATCTTCTCATAATTGAAGACGGTAAAGCCCGGGTAGAGGAGGCAAGCTGCCCGGACGGCATCTGTGTGCAGGCCGGAAAGCTCAGCATGACAGGCCAGTCTGCCGTATGCCTCCCAAACAGGGTGATCGTCGAGATCGTGGAAAAGAGCAGCGCAGATGCGGTAAGCGTTCCGCAGTAAATAGTTACCGTTAGTTCACAATTTTTACACAGCTTTTACAAAAATTAAACAAAAATTTTGTATATTATCTCCCCATAAAACACGAAGAGCGTACGGACCGGGGGTCCGTAGCCCAGAAAGAGTTTATGGGGAGATTTTTATGTCACAGGAAATCTTTAAAAGAATAGAAAAGAAATACTTAATGAATGAGGCGCAGTTTGAGGCGGTAAGGAAGGCTGTAAGAGAACACATGGTTCCGGATAAGTTTGCAAACTACTCGATCAGCAACATTTACTTTGATACAGAGGACTACTGGATGATCAGGAATTCGCTCGAGCAGCCTGAGTATAAAGAGAAGATAAGGCTTAGGAGCTACGGCGCGGCAAAGGATGACGAAAAGGTCTTTCTGGAACTTAAGAAGAAATATGACGGTGTCGTCTATAAGAGAAGAGTCACGATGACGCTTAAGGAAGCAAGGGACTATCTCATAAATGGCATCCATCCGGGCTTTGACAGTCAGATACTTCGCGAAATAGATTATGCGATGCAGCAGTATAAGCCGGTCCCGGCAGTGCATCTTTCCTACGACAGGGAGGCCTATGCCGGTAAAGATGCGGCCACGGCAGCCGGAGAGATCGCAGCAGCCGGCAGAGCGGCAGCCAAAGCAGCGGCAGCATCAGACAAGGACTTCAGGCTCACCTTTGATACCAACATAAGGGCGCGGCAGTTTGCAATGGATTTAAAGTATCCCGGCTTTGGAGAGCCGGTGCTTCCGGAAGGAAAGGTCCTTATGGAGGTCAAAATCCCGGGCGCCATGCCGCTCTGGTTTGCAAGGGTCCTTTCCGAGAACAGGGTCTACCCTGAGTCATTTTCAAAATACGGAAGATATTACCGTGATTACATAGCACCGTCCATGGCACAAAGCAGATATCAGGGAGGACGCATAGATCATACAGATCGTACAGGCTGCATAGCCGCAGATACTGCCATGTATACAGGAGGAAAAGAAATTGCTTAATTCAATTACAGATCCGGCACTTAATTCGATATTTGCCAGCGAATTCAATTCGGTGCTTGGCTCAATTTTATTAAACAGCGAACCGTCACCGGTATCAGCATTTGAATTTATAATCTGCGCAGCGGCGTCTCTTGCGCTCGGCGTCGCGCTAAGCCTGATCAACGGCTACAAAAATAAATCATCGAAAAACCTGAGCATGGCACTTTGCCTGCTGCCGGTCATCGTCCAGACGGTGATAATGCTGGTAAACGGCAACCTCGGTACAGGCGTGGCAGTCATGGGTGCCTTCAGCCTTGTGAGATTCCGCTCGCTCCCCGGCAATTCCAGGGAGATCGTCAGCATTTTCCTCGCTATGGCTATAGGCCTTGCGACCGGCATGGGCTACATCGCCGTCGCGGTCCTGCTGCTCGTGATAGTCGGTGCGGCAACCGTTGTTTTTGCGGGCAGTGCCGAACGGGAAGCAAAGCAGGGCTTTAAGAATAAGGAGCTCAAGGTCACGATCCCCGAGGACCTTGATTACAGCGGAATTTTCGACGATCTTTTCGATAAGTATACTGAGAATGCTGAGCTCGTCAGTGTTAAGACTGTGAATATGGGCAGTCTCTACGAGCTGGTCTATCATATTGTGCTGAAGGACGGAAGCCTTGAAAAGAGCATGCTTGATGATATCCGCTGCAGAAACGGAAATCTGAAGCTTGTGTGCGGGCTTATCCCGGAGAAGAAGGACGCACTGTAAGGAGAGATGAATTATGTTAACGACTGCAAGCCATAGGCGCAGCAGGCGTGTTACATATTCTACTGTGTATAGTGATGTACTAAGGCTTGCTATGCAAGCCAAGTACATCATCTAACTCATCCGACCGTAATAAGCAGCTTAAGGACATATTATACGAGGAGGAATAGAAGATGAAGAAGAAATTTGATTTTGGAGCAGCATCACTTGCAGCGTGCAGCCTTGCGGCAGCGGTTGCCTGCGGAGTGTCGGGCTGTTCGGGAAATAATGCAAATAATGCAGGAGCAGCGGCCGAGAGTTCGGCCGAAAGTGGCTCAGGGAGCTCGTCGGGAAGCACTGCCGCGAGCATTGCAGAGACTGAAAATGCAGCCGGCACTGAGGCTTCGGCTGAATCTACGGCGCAGGCTGCGACAGGTGTCTCTGAGGAGACTGCCGCGGACGGCAGTATCACAGTGACCGCAGAGCTTGGCGAGGGCAGGACAAAGTCTCTTACCTATGATGTGATGGAACTAGATGCGATACCTGATATGGCGGCTGCCATCAAGGTCGAGCTCGGCAATGAAATCAAGGTAAGCTCCACCGATGAAGGCAGTGCAGCGGCAGGCTCCGGCAGCGGGGACGCGGCCGCGTACTCCGATCTTGTAAAGACCGATGGCGGCAAGGTAACTCTAAAAGCCGGCGGTGTATATGTTTTGTCTGGCGTTCTCGATGAGGGACAGATAATTATCGAGGGCGATGAGGAAAAAAAGACCTGCGTAGTACTGGACGGCGTCAGCATTTCCAGCAGTGAGAGCGCGCCGATCTACGCGCCTGATAAGGGCGATGTGCACATTATCCTGACCGAGGGCAGCGAAAATGTGATCAATGATAAGCGTGTGGCCGAGGCTGACGGCGAGGCGGAAACCGCAAGCGGGGCAGCAGCCGAAGCTAAGGCTGGAAATGAAACCAAGGCTGGAGCCGAAACCAAGGCTGACGATGCGCCCGAGGCAGCGATCCTTGTTAAGAGCAGCCTCAGTATCGCGGGCGGCGGATCCCTTACTGTTAACGCTGACTTCGGTGATGCGATCCGCTCAAAGAGCGTACTTAAGATCGTATCGGGCGATTATAAGATCAACGCGGCTGATGCCGGCATTAAGGGTAAGGACGGTGTCATGATCCGTGACGGAAGCTTTGCCATTACGTCGGTTGGAAATGCTGTTAAATCGAGCAACGAAGAAGATGCTGACTGCGGATATGTATGGATCGAGAACGGAAGCTTTGTGATCGACTCTCAGAAGAAGGGCTTTTCAGCGGAGAACGAGCTTGTTATTATGGGCGGCAGCATTGACATAAAGGCTTCCACAGAGAGTTTTGAGGGCAAGACTGTGGATATTCTTGGCGGAACTGCACGCGCTGTGGCCTCGGATGACGGCATCAATGCCGCCGCGCCCGCAGAGGATGAAAGGGCGAAGATGGCAGACCAGGAGGGTGTCTATGTAAGGATCGCAGGTGGTGAGCTTTATATAAATGCTGCCGCCGATGGAGTCGATTCGAACGGTGACTTCTATATGGAGGGCGGAACTCTTTATCTTAGCGGCCCGGAGGATGATCGGAACGGTATTCTTGATTATAATGGCACAGCAGTGCTCACGGGCGGCAATATGGTCGCTGCAGGCGCCGCCGGCATGACACAGGATTTCGGAGACGGAACTGTGGGCGACGCACTGCAGAATTATATAGTTGTTTATTATGATAATTACATGGAGGCCGGAACGAAGGTTTCTCTGCTTGCAGGCGATGGAAGTGAGATGATCACCTATGCTCCTGAGAAGAAGTTTGAAGCTGTGATTATTACCTGCGAGGGTATTGAGATCGGTGAGACTTATACAGTGGTGACAGGAGATGAGTCTCTGGAGCTTGAGATAAGCGGCGTCAGGACTGTGAGTGGTGAGGCGCGAGGCTTTGGCGGCGGCCAAGGCGGCTTTGTCGGCGTTCGAGAAGGCTTTGGTGGCGAACGTGGCGAAGGCT
>JAUNNP010000181.1 GCA_030531385.1 Eubacteriales bacterium | reverse complement strand
TGTACTTCTTTATCGGCAGTATGCCTGTGATATAGGCGAGCGCCGTGAATTTCTTTGACCTGTTTCCCTTAAACAATGCACGAAGCAGGTTTATATATCTTGTCTGCACGAACTCATTATTTTTTTCATCACGGAACAGGGCGTCCCATTCATCTATGATAATGATAAACTGAGCCTCAGTCTGATCATTGACCCTGGCAAGAGCATCTGTCACGGTATCCGTCTCCATGCGGATGATGCCGGGGTATGCAGCATCAACTTCCTCCTTAAGACTCTTCTCAAGAAAGTCCAATGCCGCTTCCGGAGATCCGTTTGAGCTGCAGAGATCTGCAAGATCTATCCTGATCACATCGAAGCGGTTAAGGTTTTTATCCCAGTCCGGAAGCTTTCCAAGCTTTCTTCCCTCGAACAGGAACCTCGAATCGCTGCCTTTTTCGAAGTATGCGGCGAGCATGTTTGCCGTCATCGTCTTTCCGAAACGGCGCGGACGGCTCACACAGATGTAACGCTGTTCTGTGTTCACAGCTTTGCTGAATATCTGTATCATATCAGTCTTGTCGATATAGATATCAGAGTTTACTGCGCTTTCGTATTCTGTTATTCCCCTGTTCAGAAACATTCCCATCTGCTCATCTCCAACGTCTGTGCGCTGCCTACTGATGTGTAATCACAATTTGTATATCATTTTACCATTTCCGGTACTATCTTTCAAATCATATATGATAAAAAGAGAAAGAAAAAAGGCCCAAAAAAAAGCCCTTAAAAGGACATAAAGAAAAAGGAAATGGCCGGTTTTAGCCATTTCCTTTTTCTCAAATTGCTGGACTTGACGGGGCTTTGTGCGAACCCTTCACCCCTGTAAACGTCCACCTCGCCAGCCGTGCCTGCTTGGCTGTCAGGCATGTCTTCGGCTATTTCCTTCATGGGAATGGTTACGGTGTTCTTATCCCCAGCGAAGCTGAACACGATCCTGATATCATTGTCGTAAATATACACCGCCTTCAAAAAGGTGTCAAACAGGCTTCTTCGGAAATCCTGGTTCTTGAAATCACCATCCCGAAAGACCCGGAGACCGGCTATCATTTCCGGTTTGGTCACTGTGATAATCTCTGCCTTGGCCGTAATCAGCTTTGCAGACAACTCCCGCTTATCCTTTTCAAGCTCCTGTAGGCGGGCCTGTGTCGTTTCAGAGATAATCCCCATCTCGATGGCCTTCATCATATTGCTGAGTGCTTTCTGGTTGTCTTCTATCTGAGATTCGATGATATTCAGGCCGGCTTCTCTTTCTGTTTTCTCAGACCAGGCTACGATGCCATCAGCGATCCAGTCTATCACGTCATCTGTAAGAGCATATTCTTTTATGGCATTTGCCACATAGTCTTCAATCTCGTCACGCCGCACATTCTCCTTATCGCAGGACTTCGTATCCTCCCGGTTCTTACAGGTATAGTAGAAATAGAGTTTCCCCATTTTGCCGGTACCGCTTTTGCCTACCATCGGAGCTCCACACTTCCCACAAAACAGTTTCCCGGTCAACAGATATTCACCATAGGCGTTTCTCCGTCTGTTCTTCACTGGATTAGGTTTCATCCTCATTACCTCCTGAACCTGATAAAAAAGTTCATCTGTCAGTATTCTGGGTATTCCACCCTTGATTTCAATATCCATGTACCGGTAATAACCGATATATTTATCATTCTTCAGAAGGTTCTGCAGGCTGTTTCTGCTCCAGGCAAAACCTCTGGATGTCTTCAGGCCGCGGCGGTTCAGGTCGTTGATGATGTCGATCTGGGCCTCTCCGGCCAGTACCCTCCGAAAGATCTCCCTGACAATCTCCGCATTCGGCTCATCGATTGCAAATTTGCCATCCGGTCCCTTCTTATAACCGAGAGGCGGGAATCCAAGTGCCCGGCACTGCTGAGCGGAATCCCGCAGCCCTCTCCGGATATCCTCAGCCATGTTCTCAATATAGAACTGGTTGACGTTCATCATGTTCCGGAGAGCAAAGCGGCCAGCTGCATTGTCGTCGAAATCCTCTTCCACATAGAGGCAGCGAACGCCCATCTCCGAGAGCCGTTCCTCATTGACCATGGCCTGTAGCATATTCCTGCCGATACGATTCGACTTCCAGGCGATCACATACCTGAAGCCGCCTTTCTCAGCATCCTTCAGCATCTTCTGAAAGGCAGGCCTCTGATCCGTCTTTCCCGAGATAGCCCGATCAGAGTAGATCTGTTTGATTTCTATCCCAAGACGCTTCGCATGGGCTGTACACTGTTCCACCTGCTGCTCGATGGAGCAGTCCCTCTGTGCATGGGACGAATATCGGGCATAGATCACACCGGACTGGCCGTTTGTATCCTGTTTTTTGGATTTCTTAGCTACCATCCTCTTTGCTTCTTTCTATACTGCTGGCCTCGGACATAAATATGAGCCGCAATAATAAACACTCCGACGAAGGCCACGGCGAACATGCGCAGAAGGCTGTCGCCGGAAACAGCTCCCCATATCATTCCGACTGCGGTCAGGATAAGAATGACGAGGTCGAAACGCGTATAGGCTACGAAAGGCTCTGCTGTCATTATGGATCCGGAATCGACATTCGGAAGCTTCTGGCCGCTCTGATGTTTGGATTCCATGCCTTGTATCTGAAGTACCGCATTACAATATGGGCATCGGGATAAGGATTCTCCCTCTTTTGGCTCTATTGCGCCGCC
>JAUNNP010000049.1 GCA_030531385.1 Eubacteriales bacterium | reverse complement strand
AAATAATCTCCTCCGGCGCCATTTTTTGATTTAAACTCTTTAATCAAAAAATTTCCTCCGGCGCCATTTTTGATTCAACGTAGCTTTAATCAAAAAAATTCCCCTGACGCCAATTTCAATTTATGCTTGATTTAACCATGCCATTATGGTATTAATATTCTCATCTAATCAATTCAGAAGAGTCAGTTTAATTCTAAATTCTTAAACGTTCTGATCCGGTCTCACAATATTAATCATGAATCATAAACGTACATTTTATTCAGGTTGTATTTTGCATGTCATGGCACGCGGAGTACGTCGCACTAACATTTTCCGGGAAGCAATGGATTATAGATATTTTCTAAAGCTTCTCAAAAAATTCTGTAAGCAATGCAATATTGAGGTTATTTGCTGGTGTCTCATGACCAATCATTTCCATTTACTGATCAAGACAAATGATATTCATGTTGGAAATATGGTTCGCAGTGTACTGAGCGCTTATGCCAAATATTTCAATAAAAAATATGGCTTTGAAGGTCATCTTTTCGACAAGCGTTTTACATCGTGCCTGGTTGAAAAGACGAGCTATTTTCTTGAGGTGAGCCGTTATATCCATCTAAATCCCGTTAAAGCCGGTCTGGTTAAAAATCCAATTGATTATAAGTACAGTAGCTACGGACTTTATGTCAATGAAAAACACGATGATTTTACAGTTAGGGATCGCCTGCTCGGTGAAATTAATGATGATCCTGATGTGGCTGCACAAATATATAAGATTTTTGTTGAAGGCTCGGGTTCACATAAGAAAAATGAGGATCTCATACGCGCAGAAATGAAGGAAGATGAGCAGTGGATGCCTTAAACTATAAATGGCGTCAAATATAAATGGCGTCAGGGGAGATTTTTGATTTAACGTAGGATTAATCAAATTTTTCCTCTGGCGCCTTTTTTTGATTTAAACTCTTTAATCAAAAAATCTCCCCTGACGCCAATTTTTGATTTAAACTCTTTAATCAAAAAAAGTTCCCCTGACGCCATTCTGCGTGACGCCATTCTGTGGATATGCTATAATATTGGTCGCTACATAAAAATTTTGTCGATGTAAAGAAAATGTTGTGGGAAATGTTATGGTTGATTTTGAATATCTGAAAATGCTGAGGGACGGCGAGCTTTTTGGCGCGCAGCTGGGGCTGAAGCACACGCTGGTGGAAGAGGGGCACGCATGCACTGAACTCGTGATCAAGCCGGAGTTCATCAATCTGCAGGGCACTATCCACGGCGGGATACTTCTGACGCTTGCGGATGTAACGGGCGGCACAGCGGCATGTTCCTATGGCAAGATTGTCGCGACGGTCGACAACAGTTATCATTTCCTGCGCGCGTCCAAAACCACGACCCGGCTCACGGCTGAGGCCAGCACGATCAAGGCCGGCCGCCGCATCATAGTGGTCGACGTCAAGGTGCGCGACCAGGACGGAGAACTAATGGGCGAAGGCATTTTCAGCTACATGCCGCTCGATATTGAGGTAAAACAAGCAAATGAGCAACACGAATCCTAACACACAGCGGCATGCCGGTCCGCAGCATACAGGCACGCACCGCACGAACAGACAAGCATCTTCGGGGAAACGGCACTCACGCAAAAGGCAGAGTTCGGCACTTTCGGCGCCGGTCAAAATCGTCGGCATCATTCTGGCAGCTGCGCTCATAGCGATAGCGCTGTTCATGGCCTGCGGCAGGAAAAATAAGACTGATACTGCGGCCGGAACAGACCAGAACACTTCGGCCCGGGAATTTTCAGGCGGCAGCACACAGGACGGCTTGCAGGCAGCCGGAGCGGCAAATGCTGACGCCGCCTCCTCAATGGCAGATCCGGCAAGCTCCGGAGCTTTTGCAGGCGCCATAGGCCAAGACTCCGCCGCAACCGGCATGGACCAGACAGACCCCGGAGCATCCGCAGACTCAGAAGCCGACGCAGCCTCCGGCGCCAACTCCACGACAGCTTCAGGCTCGGCCGGGGGAGCGGCAGCATTTGCAGCGCTAAAAACAGGGCCTGCGACGGTGATCGATGCGGTGGCGGCTAGGACCGCGCCGTCCTACGACGCTCCGCAGGCGGGCGTGATCCAGGCTGGCGAGAGCTACAACATCACGGGCTCGCCCGAGGCCGGCTGGTACAGCTTCGACTATAACGGCGAGACGGCCTACGTCAACACCAAGTATCTGCTCCCGAACGCGTTCGTAAGCGCTGCGAATGTCACCGCCTGCAAGGCTCCCGATATGACCGGGATCGACCCGTCGAGGCCGATGGTCGCGCTGACCTACGACGACGGCCCGAAGGCGGAGAGCACCAACATGGTCCTCGATGTGCTGGAGCAGCACAGCGCACGGGCGACGTTTTTCCTGATGGGGCTTAACATTATCGGGAGCGGAAACGACTGCGTACGACGGGCGCAGCGCCTTGGGTGCGAGCTCGGAAATCACACCTACGGCCACGAAAATATCGGAAAGCTTACCGCTGAGGAGATCCGAATGACCGTGCGCAAGTGCGATTATATGCTTGAGGAGACGCTCGGCGTTGAGCCGTCTGTGCTTCGCCCGCCGGGAGGTGGCCAGGATGAACATACCCAGACTACGCTTGCCGAGGTCGGCCACCCGATCATTTTGTGGTCCATCGACACGCTCGACTGGGACACCAAGGACCCCGAAAACACATATAAAGTGATTATGGAAAATGTCCGCGACGGCGACATTATCCTCATGCACGATACCTATACTGAGACCGCCGAGGCTTCGGCGCGCGTGGTGCCCGCCCTTTTGGAGCAGGGCTACCAGCTTGTGACCGTCTCGCAGCTCGCCTATGCCAAGGGCAAGACCCTCGAGCCCGGCAAGATCTACCGGTGCTTCTGGTGATGATGCGGCGCCGGTGATAAGGGTGATGTTGATTTAACGTCCGCGGCGGCAGTTTAAGTCAAAAATGGCGTCAGGCGCCATTTTTTGATTAAAGAGTTTAAATCAAAAAATAGCGCCAGAGGAGATTTTTTGACTAAAAAGTTTAAGACGAAAAAAAGCGTCAGGGGAGATTTTTGATTTAACGTAGCTTAAATCAAAATTTTCCCCTGACGCCATTTACATTACTGACATCATTTTAATGTTCTATCGTCGGTATTATCTGTCCCACGCGCCTGTGGCATCTACATAGTAACCGTCGGGAGTATATTCGTTAGCGTACATGGAGCCGAGAGAATAGTTTCCGCTGCCGTTATAGGTCCAGCGGCCGGTGGTGTTGGTCCAGCCGCCTGCGGTCGACTCAGAGAAGTAATACCACTTGTCGTTAATCTGCTTCCAGCCGGTCTGCATGATGCCGGTTGCCGGATCTATATAGTACCAGTGTCCGTCCATAGGATCCTGAATCCAGCCTGTAACCATGGAGTTTGCGTTGTCGAGATAGTGCCAGTTGTTGTTCACTAATACCCAGCCGCTTGTCTGGTTCTCGGGAAGGAGAGCAGCAGCGTTCCGGATAAGGTAGTCGTTTATTACGTGCAATGCTGTGCTCTCACCGCTATCGCCTCCGTCGGAACTACCTGTGTAACGTATAACGGGACTTGCGGGCTTTGTTGGTACTACCGGAACAACCGGGTCAGTGGGAACTACCGGATCTACGGGAGTAGGATCCACAGGTATGTCCAGAGTTATTGTCATTTTAACTCCGCCGCCGTCTCTTACGGTAATGCTGTAGCTTCCGTCAGCATTCTTGCTTATCTCAGCCTTGCCTGTCGCAGCGACATTTGAAATACTGTAGCTGCTCGAGCAGGCTACAAGATAGCTGCCGGTGGTTGCTGTAAGATATGTAGTGTTGTCTGACGCGGTATAGCTGCCTACTTTACCGGAATCGGAATCCGATAACTTTGTCAGGGATACCGTATCACCTGTCGAGCCTGTTACCTCAGACTTAATAATGTAGTTGATGGCCGCCTTGACAATGTCAGCTGTTTCCGCTTTATCGCTTGTCACAAGCTTGCCTTCGTCATTGGCAGTTATCTCGAACAGCGTGATCGTAGTGCTGTCGGCAGAAGCGCTGTCAACATAGATGCCGTTGCCTTCGCCTGCATTGACAGTGCCTTCAACCGCAACCTTGCTTCCTGTAGAGCTTTCGATCTTAATTGCTGTAGGATCGTAATGATTCCCATAATAATCCACAATGGAGCCGGCCGCGCCTGTGATGATGACATCTCCGGTCACGGTGACAGCGTTGTCAGATGCCGAGTTTATATAGATACCGTTTTCTTTGGCGGTAATGCTTCCGGACGTTACCTTGTTGCCGTCGGCATTATTCATTATAATAACGCCGTCATCAGAAGTAGTAATATTTCCAACGGTGATCGTATTATCCTTGGTGTCGTTATTCCACAGAGACACAGCATCGGTATCTGTTTTTATATTACCTGCTGTTATTGTGTTGCCGGAAGAGGCGCCAAATATGTATACACCACCAAAGGACAAAGAGCCGGTTTGGGTGATATCCTTAACCGTGACCTCATTGCCGGTGCTTTGGTATAATTCGAGCGCACGGGAAGATTCTGATATATCGCCTGCAGTGATCTTGCTGTCGCTCACATTACCTAAATTGATACCAATGCTTGATGGTGCAGAGATATTGCCGGTTGAAATCTCGTCATTCGTTCCTTTATATAAGTAAACGCCGGAGGAATTGTTCGAGGTCACGTCTCCGGTCTTGATCACTTCGTTATTGGAGCTATTCAGGAATATGCCTGTATTATCGGCTGTGACAGAGCCTGTGATCGTAATGCTGTTGCCGCTGGAGTACTGATCATCGATACCATAATTCTTACTTTAGACATTACCGCCGACGGTTATTTTATTTTCATCTGACGAGAACACTTCTATACCTTCAGTGGTAGATGAAACATTGCCTCCTATATCAATGGTATTTTTATCTGATTCAATCGATAAATAAATACCGTCACCGTCTGTCGCTGTCACGTTGCCGGTGATCGATACTGTATTTTGATTAGAAGTTAAAAACGAAAGGCCGGCATAATAACTGTCATCATCCGTGCCGCCGCTTGTTTGTCCTCCTGTGACATTGCCTGTAACTGAGACCGTATCCTGTTTGGTCGTATAAAGCATCAGACCATTACTACTGTCCTCAGTTATATCGCTCGTATACTCATGTGTCCTCCCAGTCTCCCCGCTTATGTATTCCGCATAAGACATGCTGCTCCCCAGGCAACTGAATATCATGGCTGATGCCGTGATGACCGACAATTTCCTAAGATGATTTTTCATAGACTTTCGGTTCCTCCCTTTATTATTGTTTGTCTTTACTTTATACTTTATCCCATCACCTCACCCCGGCATAGTATGGCTTTTTATATACCGGTAAAATCAAGGGATAGTTTTGGGATAGTTCGCCTATCCTTCATACATAAGGAACATTTAATAATTGCCAAATGTTTCCCGAATGTTTTCACAGATTAAATGTACACAGCATTTGCAGCGTGATATAATGATTACAGTGTCAAAAGTCCGAAACGACCCGTAATCATACTTTGACACCACGTCATATAATGGAAACATATTTTTTTATTTGAGGGGGATACCAACATGACAAATCAGGAACGTATTGACGCAGCGATCGCTTACCTCGAGAAAGAGGACCTGCTTTCCAAGGAAGTTGGAAAGTACATCGTAAATGACGATTTTTATTATCTGATCCAGGAATATGATTCCAAGGACCCGTCAGCAGCCAAGCTCGAGTCACACGACAATTTCGCCGACATCCAGATGGTGCTTAAGGGCAAGGAAGCCATCGACACGATCGAAGTCGAGGGCCTCAAGGAGAAGATCCCGTACAATCCGGAAAAGGACATCACAGTCTACGAGGTTCCGGAGGAGATGCTCAACCACACCGTGCTCACAGACGGCAGCTACTTCGTTCTGCTTCCGGGCATGGCGCACCGTCCGGGCGTCCGCGTTGGCGACACACCTGTCAAGATCAACAAGTGCGTCGGCAAGGTGCGAGTAACCAAATAAACTTCAGATGACTAAGGTGCCGGAAATCATCATCTCCGGCGCCTTATTATCTTGCCAAATTTAAAATTATGAGTATTAATCAAAAAAACTTCAAAATTTTCCGCGTCAATCTGATCCTGACGGCCGTGGTCATCATTGCGGTCGCTTTTTTCATTGAAATCACGCTCGGCACAGGGCTGCAGGCCTCGTCGAGGACCGAGTATGACCTCAGCTTCATGGAGTCGCCCGATTTAAGCCTCGAGACCTTCGCGGGCCCGGCATTCACAGCGGAAGACATAAAGACCCACGAGCTCACGGTGCTGAATGTGTGGGCGACGACCTGCGTCTCCTGCATCGAGGAGATGCCGACGTTCGAGGAGTTCAGCCACGCCGACCCCGCGCGCGTGCAGATAATCGGCACGGTCTCCGACATTTACAACAGCGATTGGACGATCAACGACGACAAATATGGCGACGCGGCCCGGATCCTCAGCGACACGGGCGTCACTTACCCGACCCTCATCGCGAGCGCGGAGATGGCTGACGGCCTTATTTCGATGGTCACGGCCACGCCCGTCACGTTTTATCTGGACAAAAACGGCCGCGTGCTCGGCAGCAACATGGGCGCGGTGAGCAAGGAGGAGTGGGAGTCCCGCATCGAAAAGTACCTTGCCATTGCGGCAAATGCTGATGCCGCCGCGCCTGACCCAGCGCTTTCGGCCGATGCCACCGGCGCACCTGCTTCGGCAAATGCCGACTCCGCAACGTCTGATTCAGTTCAATCGACCGACACAGCCGGAAAGGGGGCCTGAATTATGGAAAATATGAATAAAACCCGCCGGGCTCCAATCAGAAACTGGTTTCAGGCAGCATTTTTCGCGCTCACAAATGGCTACGCGTCAGGCTTCATGAAGGGCAAGATCTACACGGGCCCGACCAAAGCCGTCTGTTTCCCGGGGCTCAACTGTTACTCATGTCCCGGTGCGCTCTATGCATGCCCGATCGGAGCATTGCAAGCAGTAATGTCGCATCCCGGTTACAAGGTGTCGCTCTATGTTTTCGGCATCCTTGCGCTGTTCGGCTCGCTGTTCGGCCGCCTCATCTGCGGCTGGATGTGCCCGTTCGGCCTGGTGCAGGACCTGCTCTACAAGATCCCGCTTTTCAAAAAGATCAAAAATCTGCCCGGTCACAAGTACATCAACTGGCTGCGCTTCATCGTGCTCGCGGTGTTCGTACTGATACTTCCGGCCACGATCGTGAACATTTCCGGCCTCGGCTCCCCGTGGTACTGCGAATACATCTGCCCGAGCGGCACGCTGATCGCAGGCATCCCGCTGGTTTCCATGAATCAGGGCCTCCGCGAGGCGGCCGGCATGCTTTTTAAGTGGAAGCTCGCCATCCTCATTCTGGTCGTGCTTGTTTCCGTGAAATGCTACCGCCCGTTTTGTAAATATGTCTGCCCGCTCGGCGCGCTGTACGGATTTTTCAATCCGATCTCGCTGTACCGTTTCACGATCGATAAGGATAAGTGCGTGAACTGCGGCGCCTGCTCGCGGGCCTGCAATATGGGTATCGACGTCGTTAAGACGCCGAACAGCATGCAGTGCATACGCTGCGGCGATTGTAAGCGCACCTGCCCGAAGGGCGCGATCACGAGTACCTTTGATAAGGTGTACGCGGCATGCGTGAGAGAAGAGGAGAATGCCGGCGACGGTGTGGGCGTTGCACCGGTGGCGCAGAATTTCACCGCTCCGGCTGCCGCGCAGAATCTTGGCTCCGGCGCAAGCACCGCGCCAGCGACCGCAGCCGCGCACGCATTTACTTCCGCGGATGGGAAACTCCTCGCGGCTTACATATTTGCTGCGGCGTCAGCATTTGCCTCAATAATGGACTGGGAGCTCCTTAATAAGAGCACCCACCTGTACGGCTCACTGCTTATGCTGTATTCATACATGGATTTTGTTACCGAAGGCATGCTGGCGCTCAATTCGACGACGATCCTGCTCCTCATCTGGGCCGGCCTGCTCGCGGCGTCAAATCTGCTGCTGCTCGCCATCGCCATCTGGCAGCTTTTCGCCTGGCGGAGGCACCGCATTTCGCGGGAAATGTCTATGCAGCAGGTGCTTATCGCGGGCGGCATGTGGCTTAGCGGCATGGTGCTTATGGGGATTTCGCTCATGGGCGAATGGGCAAATACGTTTTCGACTTACTATGCGACGCAGCTCATCGTTCCGATAGCGCTTGGCGTGCTCGCGCTGCTGCTTCGCGCGCCGCAGGCCGCGGAGGTGGAGACCGCGGGCCTCGGAGCCAGGTTGGATGAGACCGAAGGGCAGGGAGCCGCGCAGACGGTAACCGCACAGCCCGGACCCGCGCAGGCCGCGCAAATCCCGGCCGAAGATACATCGACTGTCCGCAGCAGCTTTGACCCGCGCAGCCTCATTCCATGCGGCGCTCTGCTTGCCGCTGTCTGCCTCATCGCCGTCGGCATCTCGCGCGGCGAAATGCAGGTCGTTCTCGCCAAGGCCATCAACATCTGCATGCAGTGCATCGGCATCGGCTGACGTTTAGTCAATAATGGCGTCAGGGGAGATTTTTGATTTAACCTACGTTAAATCAAATTTTTCCTCCGGCGCCATTTTTTGATTTAAACTCTTTAATCAAAAAATTTCCCCTGACGCCATTTTTTTGCTCCTTTGGGGAGGGCTGCGACCTGAAATGCTGCTCTGGCGGGATCCCGAAATAGCACAAATAAAAGCGGCGAAAAAGCACAAATAGACTTGCCGAAATTACGCAAATAGACTTGCGGGATTAAATTGGTCCAGGTATAATTGATACTGAAACGAGGTGAAATAATATGGATTATGTCAGAAGGCTTATAGACGATGTGCTGGACAAGAAGATGCGGGCGTTTAATGCAGCCAATATCGTCGGACCTAAAGGATGTGGAAAGACACGGACCGCTAGTGAAAGATGTAAAACGGTTATTGAATTTCAGGATGAGGAAAAGCGAGACGGATATCTTGCGGTGGCAGAGACATCTCCGAATTTGTTCTTGAAAAACGAGAAACCGATTCTGTTTGATGAATGGCAGGATGCCCCGAAAATCTGGGGAGGCATCAGAAAAGATTGTGATGACAGGCCGGAGGCCACAGGTGAATATTATCTCACTGGTTCATCAAGTAAAAAGGTTCAAACGCCACATACAGGAACAGGAAGAATTACGGAAATCGAAATGTTTCCAATGACGCTTTTTGAGACCGGAGAGTCCAACGGCAGCGTTTCCCTGAATCAGATTCTGGAGAATGCCGAATATGATATAGATGGATGCAAAAGTGAAACATCATTGGAGGATTTGTTTTTCGCTGTATGCAGGGGTGGATGGCCGCGATGTCTTGCACTTTCGGAAAAATCTGCAAAACTTGAAATTGCAAGAGATTATTATCGGCAGATATATACAAAAGATATCAGCGCGGTGGACGGAGTAAAGCGGAATCCTGAATGGGCAAGGACTTTGCTGTGGTCCTACGCGAGAAATATGGCGACAACCGCAAAAAAGACAGGCATTTATGCAGACGTAAATGCGTATTATACCGTGACGGATAATACGCTGGCTTCATATATTGATGTACTTGAAGCACTGTACGTGATCAGAGATATTGACGCCTGGACCCCGCAGGTACGATCAAAGACGGCCATACGTGCGGCAAAGAAACATATCTTTCTAGATCCGTCAATAGGACTAGCTGCGTTGGGGATTGAGCCGAATTACTTTATAAATGATCTGGATTTGTTTGGACATGTTTTTGAGAATCTTGTTATAAGAGACCTTTTGGTTTACGCTTCTAATCATAATGCAAGACTGATGCATTATACCGATGATACAGGACTTGAGGCAGATGCAGTCTATCAGCTGGCAGATGGAAGGTATGCGCTGATTGAGATTAAAGTAGGTGCCGGGAAAATACCGGATGCGGAGAAATCACTGCTGAAATTTAAAAAGGTGATCAGGGAACACAATGAAAACGCAGTCAGAGATTCCGCACATCCAAAACCACAGTACAGAGAACCTGCCGCATTGATCATTATATGTGCTAATGCACCTATGGCATATACAACAGAGAATAATGTAAAGATAATACCGATCGGCTGTTTAAGAGATTAGATGGATCATCGCAGCAGAGGAGATGCAAACGGGATATGTTTCGGCTGCTGCTTTGAGTTTGCATCTTTTATATCTGATCAAAACTCTTTTTCAGGATATCAGCAAACTCCTCGATATAAAAATCGTAATCTTTTTGTAAGGCAGATGGCCATATAATGAATTTACAAATGGTGTAAAATGTTTATGATATTAGTGTCGAAACGGCTAGCCCCCCTGATAGTGAGGTACCGTATTTTTGATACAGTATTATTGACAACAGTTTTAACCAGTTCTTTTTTTATAGTAAAGGAGATTCTTATGAAGAAGAAATTTATGGCAGCATCACTTTTTGGTATGCTGATCGCGCTTATGTTCAGCCTTACAGCCTTCGCTTATGGATGGGAGAGAGATGGCCGCGGCTGGAGATACAATGACGGCGGCGGATATTATGCAAGCAACTGGGTATGGATCGACGGAAACGGCGACAACGTAGCAGAGTGCTATTATTTCTACGATAACTGCTACATGGCTGAGAACACATATGTCGGCAACTATTATGTAAACCAGGAGGGCAAGTGGACAGTTAACGGCGTCGTTCAGACAAAGCTCGTAAGCGGCACCACAAACAGCGGCTACAACGACAATCTCTGGATCACAGGCGTCAATACCCGTCAGGTAAATGTTGAGATCTTCAATGACACGGGCACAGACATAATTTACGCATACCTTTCAGGCTCAAACAGATCTGACTGGGGCAGCGACATTCTCGGCAGCGGCATCCTTTATAACTGGGAGACCCGCAACGTTGTCTGCAATGTAAATAATGGCATGACGCTGTTCGATCTGCAGGTTCATGATTCAAACGGTTATGAGACGACATTCTACAACCTCGACTTCGGCAACAGATCATCAGTCGCAATTAACCTTGTAGGTAATCCGTATAACTACAACGCTTACGTAGTTAACAACTGATCTGCCTTTTGAGCGGCAAATGCTGACGCCGGCCCCGCTTACCTCTCTCTGAGGGCTTACGGACAGGCAGGCAAAGCGGCAAATGCTGAAATTCCACTAATATTTAACCCGGGAGCTTTCATCAGCTCCCGGGTTTTATCTCGTTGCCAATTCGGATTTATTTGGCTATAATAGTAAAAGATGCATCATTTAATGTTTTAAAGTAAGAAATTTAATCTAATGTCATGAGTTCCGGTTCCAATTTAAGTACAACCCCCGATTCCAAGATCAATTCCAGACCCAAAAAGAGACGCCAGCGTGATTTCAGTGTCCTCATTCCGTTCGCCATCATCGGCGCAGGCATTATCCTCGTTATTCTCATAGTTGTGTTTGCCTTCAGGTCCTGTTCGGCAGCCGCAGCTTCCGCAGATCCTTCTGCGGCAAATGCTGACGCCGCAGCCGCAGCCTCGCCAGACCGTGCTTTGGCTGCGGGCGGCGAGGACGGAGGCAACACAGCCGCAGGCGCAGACGGAGTCGCAGGTGCGGATGGAGGCGAAGCAGGAGATGCAACCGGCGCCGGAGATAACGCAGCCGCTGCCACTAACTTGGCAGGCGCAGCCACCGACTCAACAACCGACACCGCAGCCACCGACTCAACAGACACCGCCACCGCCGCAGCCGCCGAGGCGGCCGCAATGCTCAGCTACGATGACATTTCCCGCATACTTACCTCGGGAGGCACGCTCACAGGCAGTATATCCGATGCCGGGCTATGTGCGGACATAAATAAGTATGATCAGACCGCCTACAGCGGAACAGCCATCGCGATCGACGGCGTATATGCACGCTCAGGTCCGACCATCAATGATACGAAGTACGGCAAGATCCAGGTCGGACAGACCTACGAGATCATCGAGACAGCAGGGGAGGATGGAAACTGGTATAAGTTCAACTATAATGGCCGTGAGGCCTATGTTCATTCAAAATATCTCTTCCCGTTAAAATACGAGGCGCTTCACAACGCCTTCCTTTCGCTCGAGCCCGACATGACCGGCGTCGACCCGTCAAAGCCCATGATCGCGCTGACATTTGACGACGGACCAAATGAGGCTTACACGAACCGCATCCTTGACACGCTCGCCGCATACGGCGCCAAGGCCACCTTCTTTATTATTGGGGCAAATGTCGTCGACCCCAACAATGAGTGCGTACAGCGTGAGGTCGATGAAGGTCATGAGCTTGCCAATCATACGTATGATCACGATCGCTTTACTAAAAATACTCCCGAGGACATGCTGCGCAGCCTGCGCAAGGCCGACTACCGCATAGAAAAGACAGTTGGCCGGGCCGCCATGCTTGTAAGACCACCGGGAGGAGCGTTTGACGATGCAGGAGGAACTGTGCTCACAAATTACGGTGCGCCTGCGATCCTGTGGTCTATAGACAGTCTTGACTGGGACAATAAGGATCCGAATGTTGTTTATTCGAATGTTATGACCGATATTAAGGATGGCGATATCGTGCTGCTTCACGATATTCACAAGCAGACTGCGGATGCCGTTGAGCGCATCGTGCCGGATCTTGTGGCACAGGGGTACCAGCTGGTCACGGTTTCCCAGCTTGCAAAGGCGAGGGGCAAGGCCATGGAGCCGGGAGGTGTCTACAGAAGCTTTTATCCGGACTAAATGATCGAGTAGGAGGGGAACTCCCTCCTACTCGATTACGCGATGCGTACATCTCGCGACATTCGTCGCTCGCTGTACTTGGCCATCAAATGTCCGCTCAAGCAAGCTTGGCGGACGCTTGATGGCCTTAATGCACAAAGAACGCTGTTTTCAGCGTTCTTTTTTTAATACTTCATATATTAAGTCAGAGTACATTGTGAGGTAATTGATCTCGGCATTGCTCCATTTCTGCGAGCGGTTCATTTTGCAAAAGCTTATGAAGAACTCAGGCTCAGAATCGTCGCCAAACTTTACCTTTTGTATAAGGGTCATGCATCCGACCTTGTCAAGTGCTGCGTAAACCTCCGGAGCACATAATTTTAAATTGAGGTGGGAACCCAGTATATTTAATCCATTGTCGTCAAAAAGCTCCATATATTTTGGCGAGGAGAGGAAGGTCTCGGCCTTCAGCATGCCGGCGTACGTTCCGGATGAATATCTGAGCTTCATGGCAGCGCCGGCGTCAGCATTTGCCGCGCTATCCCTAAAATAAATGTCGATGCAGTCGAGGTCGAAGGCCTTGCGGATGCGCCTTACGTCCTCCGCAATCTTGTCGGCCTTTTTGAGGAACAGGTTTTTGATGGCCTCGTTCATGATGCGCGACTCCTCGTCGTAGTTTGTCATGATGCGGCCGCCCTTCGCGGACGAGGCAGGCTTTCGGTCGTGCATTTCAGGCCTGTAAATGATGTAGCGGTTTTTGCCTTTTTCCTTTGCAATGTAAACAGCGCGGTCGGCATACTCCAGAAGGTCCTCGTAGCTTGTGCCGAGCTCCGGATATTTTGAAATGCCCATGCTTAATGTGAGATTTTCTATGTCCAGCTGGTCCTTTGCCCTGTCAAGCACATAGCCGCGAATGTTGCGGAGAAGGTATCTCAGCGATTCCTCGTCGTTAATATCCTCCGTAAATATGTAGAACTCGTCCCCGCCGTAACGGCCTGCCATGCCGAGGTTCATGAGGGAATCCGAAATGGCGTTGGCAACGATGCTGATTGCCTTGTCGCCTACCGCGTGTCCATAGGTGTCATTGATGTTTTTGAAATTGTCAATGTCTATAAGGATCATGTAATGGCTGTCGGTGTCAGGGTTGGAGTTGGACAGGATCTTTCTGGTGTACTCGATCAGCGCGCGCTTATTTAAAAGTCCCGTGGCCGAATCCATGCCCGATTTGGTCATGAAGTACGGCAGCTCATCTTCATTATCCGAAAGGAGGGTTATCATGCCGTGCACCTTGGGGGAGAAGTTGTCCGAATTATTGAATCTCGCGTGTACTTTAAATTTCTGCTGCTCGTGATTTTTGCTCAGGAAGCCGGAAACTATAGTATCCTCAAAGTCCATCGTGCAGTTTTTGATTCTTTTGCATATCGATACGGCTGTTTCAGCCAGCTTCTCGTCGCTGCCCGCATCGTTTACAAGTATGGCCTGGAAGTCATCTAAACTATTATAGAAGAAACGCATGGAGCGGTTTCCGAGGTAGTAGTAGATGCTGAGCATTCCTGATGTGCAGTCGTAATCGAAGAGGTAGTCCTGCATCATGCTTAGGAATATGCGGTATTTCCACAAGCTCTCTGTGTCGCGGTCGAAGCATTCGTATATGCTGCAAATGTCGGTGATTTTTAGTTTATAGTGCGGCTCGGACAGCATGAACCACGAAGCGCTTATGTCCATGAGGTGCGCCTCGTCATAACGGTCATTGAGTATCGTTATGATCCTGCCTTTGCCGTTTTTTGGAAGTTCATCCAGGAATGTCTTGAACTCAGCCTTTACCGAAGGCTGTGCAAGCTCACAGATGGACGTATTGGAAATATTTGCGAAAAATTCGCGGCCGGCAGCATTTCCATGATTAATGGAATAGTCGTCGTTGAGATAGATCTCGCCGCGCGTGAATTTGTTGCGGTCGGATGCGAATTTGAAATTATCGAGAATCATGTATGCCTCCGGTGAAGTGGGGGGTGTGTCGCGGCGCGGCGCGCTGGGCGCTTATTGGCCGGGCGCTCTGAACGTTTGCGCGCGGCGCGCATAAAGCATATGTAAAAGTATTGTAACATTTTTGGATTGAAGATGGCAAGTAGCACGAAGCTGGGATTTACTTGCAGGGCATCGGCGAGTGCATGCTGCGGATCGCGAGTGCATAAAGGACGTGAATAAGCGATTTTGGGCCCGAAGTAAGCATTTTGTTATGTTTTGGTAAAATCTAGTGTTAATATTGCACAAATACAAAGGGATACAATTGTGATATTCTACTAATTTGCCGATTGAAATTGGTTTTGGAAGGGGGTATAGTATGGGCATAAATCAAAGACAAGGAGGTGCAGAAATGCTTGATTTATTAAAAGAGTATTTCCATGTTCACGACGAAGTTGATTCTTATGCGCTTAACAATGATGCTGTTAATTCTGCGCAGTTCATGGATCTTTATTTCAGAATGAGCAGCGGATGCTGATCGGACACTG
>JAUNNP010000180.1 GCA_030531385.1 Eubacteriales bacterium | reverse complement strand
AGGATCTGATATAAAATCAGAAATAGACCGGATGATAAGTTTGAGAATTTCAATACGGTTCATATGACACCTCCAAAAAGTGAATGATTTTGATCCGCGGGTACGGAACATCTTCAAAAAAATTGGCCGCGAAGCGGCCTCACTTTTTGGGGGTTTTGTCAATATGTTTTTGATATTTTTTTAAAGTTTTTTTGAAATAAAAAAAAGGCCGCAGAGCCTTATTTTAAGCGCTCTGTAGCCTTAAGTTGACCACATTGCCGTCAGCCCCCTTAAAACGGGCGTAGTTCGCCTGATAATACACAAAACCGGCGTCCGGATCCTCAAGATTGATCATCCTTCGATACGGTACAGAATAGATGCCAGTCTCCGGAACTTTCGTAAACACCTCATCCACACTGGAGGTAAAGTGAACCCTGTCCCGATCCTCGGGATAGACCACCCGGTCGATATACCTGCTCATTGCTTCATCAATGGACATCTCACCTGTCTGTTCCAGCCCGAATATCTGCAGCGCTGCACAGTGAAATTCCGCATTATCCGCCCGATACAATTCATATTTTTTCGTGGAGGCATTGATCAGAAGCAGGAGCTCGTATTCATTACCCATCGCTTCGATGATGCCGAGCTGCTTCTGCATCTGCCCGGAAAATTCCTCTTCCGCCTCTCTGCGGATCCTGTCCCGCGGATCCTCTTCATGAATCATGCGGCAGGCAAAAATGATCTTCGTAACAAGGCCATTCTCATCTCTTTCGACCGGGTACATGGCAGCCCTGGACCATCCGGATGTAATGCCGGTATAATCGTAGGTAATGACGTCCTTATCACCGATCCGCTCCGATATGGTGTCAAAGTCAGTAAAGGCGAAGAACCCGCTGCGATCCTCATCGGCCGTCATCTTCGCCACCAGTCCGACCAGGACATCGGAAGCTTTGCCGCGTCTGCCGAGAACCGCCTCGACTGCCATATTTGCCTTGATCAGTTCAAAGGTATCTTCTTTCAGATCCATGACCGCCATGGCAAAGTAGATCTGCGAGAGCGCATTCAATATGGCGCTGTTCTGTATGGTTTCGTTCTCGTTGAATTTCATCAAAAGGCTCCTTTCGCTGAAGCATGGTGCTTCTGCTGACGCCGAGCTTCTCGCCGAGTTCCTCCTGCATCGCATTTTTCATAGAAGCACCTCCAAATACGCCCGCAATCTTTGCTCTACCTTCAAAGTCTTAGCATAATCAGATAATAGCGGGATATTCTTTTTCTTTAATGCCGCATAGCGTTTGAATGCATCTGTTACGATGCTGACGTCTACCTGGTTCCTTGGCTTCAGCACATCACCGACCTTGCAGATTCACAAATTCATCTTCCCAGATTTCAGGCAGAATGTAGATTCCCCGTGCTGACTTTTCCAGTTTTCCATTGTCGCTCAGATATTTGAGCACTCCGCTTGAAATGCCCGCCTGAGTCACCATGGCTGCGGTGACCACTCCATTGTTCTGATTTGCCATCTCCAGTATTCTCATGGAATCGTTCATCCCATCACCGCCTTTTGCATTAGTTTCTGTGCTTGCTATTGTATATAAAGCAAGCGTGAAAATCAATATTGTAGATTTGGTGACAGGCACAGTGAAAAAGCGATGTACTTTATAAAATATCTCTGAAATTTCAATAAATTCAACTTTATTGTACCTGTCACCAATGTGGTGCTGAGAAGGAATCCGTCCTCATGTCTTATGTGTTCGGAAGGCCGATGTCTGTAAGGTACAGGGATATATCATG
This sequence comes from Eubacteriales bacterium, assembly GCA_030531385.1. GTDB lineage: Bacteria > Bacillota > Clostridia > Lachnospirales > Lachnospiraceae > Avilachnospira. Next base: position 1,022 of record JAUNNP010000180.1, on the reverse strand, counting down.
CAAGCCTGCGCTGCCGTTGGCTTCGTAAACAGAAAAACAGCCCACTTCGTGAGCTGCTTGAAGGATGTTTGTTTAGAAATTACGATTCAAATTCTGAAAATTTTTCCAGAAAATCTCGAACGGTTACAATATCGATATCTTTATAGCGTTGAAGGACCAGAAGATCCTTGTCCCCACTGACAATATACATCGCTTTTGCGTCCAAAGCGCATCCGATAAACTTATTGTCAGCAGGGTCTCTGCATATTCGCACATCAGACTGTTTCTCGATAACCTGACAAGCATTCAGGATCTGCGCGAGTGGCATACCCGCGGGTTTTGCCGGATACTTACTAACCAGATATTCAAACGTCTCCTTATACTCATCCAAAATTTCCTTTGTTGCATATGCCTGCAAGGAGTTTTTCATGAGCAGAGATACGACCTCTCTGGGAGCGCCCCCGAAGAATATCGCTGATGCAATGACATTAGTATCAATAACTATTCTCACGCCCGCGCCTTCCTGTTTTTTCTAACAGCCTTGACTGCCTCCATGATTTCAGACTCTTCCATGCCGACTGAGGCGGCCCAGGATGCAGCCGCATCCATAAGGGAATCGAATTCTCTGATGTCAGGCTGTCTGATTGGCTTTAACAGTATGTTTTGGCCATCACTAAATATAAGAAATTTTGAACCAGCTGAAAGTTCCAGAGAGTCCCGAATGGTCTTTGGCAGAACTACCTGCCCTTTCGAAGACAATGCCGTAACTTCTGTGTTGATTGGAATCATACGCACCTCCGAAGTAAGATATTCTTACTTTTATTATATAAAGTTCAAGCTATTTGTCAATCGAATTTAGCGCATCGAATCCGTCGAATACGGGAATACTCATAATCTGCGCTTTTGAAATGCCTTCGTCATTTTCGCGAAGTGCGCCAATACACATTGGTGACAGACACAGTGAAAAAACGATGTACTTAATAAAATATCGGGTCAATCATTTTTTCTATGTGATAGCTCAGCCGCTGACCCGGCGGCATAGT
>JAUNNP010000048.1 GCA_030531385.1 Eubacteriales bacterium | reverse complement strand
TATTCTTTTTGGTCAACTCCCTCTACGCTTTAAAGTATACAGGAAGCTTTCTTAGTCATTAAATTCGACGCGCCAGACTTCAAATCCGGTTGTCGCCTCTTGGAAAACGGCTCAGTTGAGCCGTTTTTTGTTTCTCTAATCCGTAAGTTTCTGTAAGGCGGGTCCGGATCTGTTTTATACGGATGATATGTTGAAATAAAAATTATTTAGAAACGCATTTGAAAGCAGACCTTCATAATTAGAGATGAAAGCAGTTCATTACCATGAATAGCAGCCATACTAGCTTCATACACTTTGCAGCAGATCCGCATCATTGAAAGTGTAGTGAGCACTCTCGCTTCATCGCTGAAAGCGGAAGATAATGATCAGATATAAATCGTAAGAATAATCTCTTTGACTGCCATTATATATAACAATTATAATGATACTGGTGCTGCCATAGTGGTAGGCGGTCAGCCCTCTCCGGGGGGACTGTGACCCTCCGTTTATATAGAGATCCAGAAATGGAAATTTAAAGGAAAGGAGGGCACTGCAATGTCAATAGTAGAGTTCCTGAATGTTATCGGTTATTCGATAACAGTCTTCTCTGCTGGGGTTGCAGTAGGGAAGTATATTTCTTCACACAAAAATGACCGCCATTAGGCTGGAATGAGGCGATCATTTTTTGAGTAACATTATTCTAGGCTGACCGTCTATCGGCAGCACTTTTTTCTAAAAACATAATATCACTGTTAGATGATTCTGTCAAAATGAATATTCTATCGAAACGCTATGCTAAAAAGGAATGGGAAGCTCTTGAGCTTGAGTATCAGATACAGGCTGAACTTATTCGAGCAAGGATGGACAGCAATATGACACAGGCAGAACTTGCCGAAAAGAGCGGAATCCGCCAGTCAAACATAAGTCGTATCGAGAATGGAAATGCGCTTCCACGGTTGGATACCTTGTCCTTGCTTGCTAAGGCTATGGGCAAACAGCTTAAGATTTCACTGATATAATATTTACAGCTATGGAAACAATTAAAATCGATGTGATTTTTAAGGACTTATGCTATACTGAAGTAGTAATTTAATGGTACGGAGGAAAGCATCATGGAGTATGCAGAATTAACTTTAAAAATGCCGAAACAGATGACATATTTTTTTAAATCGCATGATCCTCAAAGCATCTTCGAAACAAATGCTATGATTCTTTACCCCTATATTCAGAACCAGACGATTTCGAATGGCTGTGCTGCAGAAATGCTGGGTATAGATAAGTGGTCGCTGATTGAGTTTTATGAAAAGAATGGTCTCATGGGATTAGAAACAACGATTGAAGACTATCTCCATGATATTGATACCATTCGGAGAGTAAAAGGATCAGAAAAATGATTATTATATCTGACACTACTCCGATTATTTCGCTTTTAAAGATAAACCGACTTGAACTTCTGCAAAGCCTTTATGGAGAGGTAATTGTTCCATCGGCCGTTTATGAAGAACTCACAACAAACCCTAAATTTCAAACTGAAGCTGAAGCAATAAAAAAGTCAGCATTTATAGTTTCGAAACAGGCAACACGAAACTCAGTCTCCCGGTCCTTGTCGACCTTGCGAGGATCTTATGCGTAAGGACCGATGAACTGATTTACGACTCTGTTCCCGAGTCACGCTCTGTATATTCTGATTCAATCAATAACATACTTTCTTCCTGCACGCTGCCGCAGATCCGCATTATTGAAAGCGTAGTGAGCACTCTCGCTTCATCGCTGAAAGCGGAAGATAATGATCAGTTATAAATCGTAAGAATAATCTCTTTGACTGCCATTATATATAACAATTATAATGATATCGGTGCTGCCATAGTGGTAGGCGGTCAGTCCTCTTAGGAGGGCTGTGTCCCTCCGTTTAAATAGAAATCCAGAAATGGAATTTTAAAGGAAAGGAGGGATCTGCAATGTCGATAGCAGACTTATTAGCCGTTATCAGTTATACGATAACAGTCTTCTCTGCTGGAGTTGCAGTAGGGAAGATTATTTCTTCACATAAAAATGACCGCCATTAGTTTTGCAGACTGTGCGGTCATTCTTATGATTAAACTATTTGTGGGCTAGCCGTCTATCGGCAGCACTTTTTTCTAAAAACATAATATCACTGTTAGATGATTCTGTCAAAATGAATATTCTATCGAAACGCTATGCTAAAAGGCTAAAAGGATATTATAAAATTCCGTAACAAATCCGTAACGGATCGGCAAAAGATTGCGGAAACCTCCTTTCTTAGCCATTTCATTAAATCAAGGCGTACTTCAAATCCGGTTGTCGCCTCGCGAAAAAGGGACTATTCTGATGGAATGGCCCTTTTGTTTTTTAAAGCAAAATTGTCTGTGCAGAAAATGATCCCGATATCAGGAGAATAAATAATGTCCGCCAATAATAAAACAGGTATAAGAAAACATGAAATATCCATTCGCTCCAGTGCGGCAGAATATCTGACCTATGTGGCTTCGATCGGTGATCAGCCGGACAGCATCGAGATGCGTTATGAGGATGAGAATATCTGGCTGACACAAAAGATGATGGCGACATTGTACGATGTCGACGTGCGTACGATCAATGACCATATAAAGAAGATTTATAAGGATTCCGAATTGGAGGAATCAGCAACTATCCGAAAATTTCGGATAGTTCAAACAGAAGGCTCACGCCAGGTAAACCGTGAGGTTGCTCATTATAATCTGCAGATGATCATTGCAGTCGGATTCAAGGTCAATAACGAGCGTGCGGTTCAATTCCGCAAATGGGCAAACAGCATCGTGAAGGACTACACCATCAAGGGTTGGGTCATGGATGATGCCCGGCTTAAAAACGGTACTTATCTCACTGAAAAATATTTTGATGAGCAGTTGGAACGCATCCGTGAGATTCGTGCCAGTGAGCGTAAATTCTATCAAAAGGTGACTGATTTATATGCAACAGCAGTCGATTATGATTTTAATGCGGCTGCAACAAAGCGTTTTTATGCCACTGTGCAGAACAAGATGCACTTTGCGATTCACGGACATACTGCAGCTGAACTGATCGTTGAACGCGCTGATGCAGAAAAGGAGCATATGGGACTTACAACCTGGGCTGATGCTCCTGACGGAAAGATCAAAAAGAGCGATGTGATAATAGCAAAGAATTATCTGTCTGAATTGGAAATGCAGCAGCTAAATCGCATGGTGTCCGCTTATCTTGATTTTGCCGAGAACATGACCCTGCGCCATATCCCGCTTACAATGCAGGACTGGGAAAGTCGTTTGAACAGTTTTATTGAAATGTTTGAATATGGTCTTCTAAAGGACGCCGGAAAAGTGTCCGCAGAAATCGCCAAACTACATGCGGAAACTGAATTCGAAAAATATCGAATCATTCAGGACCGTCTCTTCCTCTCTGACTTTGATCGCTTTATGATGGAACTGGAGGAGTAGAGTTCTTGAATGTTGTCGCTTATTCGGTAACGATTTTCTCTGCTGGAGTTGCAGTAGGGAAGTTTTTAGCTTCGTACACAAAGAAATGACCGCCATAGCCTGAGAAACTAGCGGTCATTCTTTGATCAACTATAATTCGGTCTGACCGTCTGTGAGCGTCTTTTTCCGTGAATCAGGAAGGACCTTGTCCACTGCCTTTGCTATGACATCCGTCACAAGCAGATCGGTCACCCACGCAAGCCCAAGTGAAATGATCGTGCATGCCACAATGGTGATAATATCCCATTTCAGCTTCGAGGCAACCGGAAAGATGCCATTTACACATATCTGATAGATTACAAAATAATGGATCAGCAGTGCGGAGTAGCTTCGGTCTCCTATTTGTTTCAGTGGTCGTGCCATAAATTCCGGCATTTGCCCAAGCTTTATCGCAGCCGCAAAAATCGCGCAGGACATAGGAGCCAGCAACCAAAAGCTCGAGACCAGGATCACGGCAGCATCAGGCTGCAGCCGGACGACCACTGGCACTATGGCAGCACAGAAAACACCTCCCGCTATAATCAACATGTCATACTTGCGCATCCAGGGCTGCATCATAAAATAGCCCAGAAGGAACACTCCTGTAAAACCAGTGAAGAAGGTGTCCAAAAGTCCCAGCTCGATGCCAATCAGAGAAAGGATACCTTCCGCCAGATCCAGAGCCAGTATCATACAAAATAGAATCTTCTGTTCCTTTTCCGGGATATAATGCAATGCATAGCGAAAAGGAATTGCTGCCAGATACAGTCCCAGTATAAGATAAATCAGCCAGAAATGCGGCGCGCTTAAAATCGAACCTGATAAAATGGAACGGATATAGCAGTACAGCATGTCTGTAAAGGGCAGAAAACTCGAGCAGGAGCCCCAAATGTAAAATACCGAATACACAAAAATCGGGATCAGCACCCTCAAAAACCGTTTTCTGACAAATGCTCCCAGGCTTTCCTCCTTCCAGGGAAGCAAAAGGGCTCCGCTGATCATGACAAAGAGCAGATTGCAGTTCCAGAGCCAGACCGTGACCGTTTCGATCATCGTATATTGCATAGAAAATACAGGAAATTTCTCCTTATCCGGCTCCAGCACATGAATCGAGACCACCATCAGAAACGCAAGTACCCGAATCAGATCCACTGCGATCACTCTCGGCTTCCCCGAAGAAGTGACGGAGGATGCCAATGCTGACGATGCTTTGGATGCCGCCGGACGTTTCTTCTGCCCCGAATTTTTCTCCACGAATTTCAAAACGATACCCGCACAGCAGAAGATCACCAGGAGCAGGAGCCTAAGCATGCTGACATTCGCCGCAAGCATCGACAAAGTCAGTTCTGTCACGCCATACGACGGTACCCCATAAAGCCCATCCAGCATATAATCAGATAAAAATCGAAGATGGAAATTGTGAAAATCCCCACGCCGGACATTGATCCGAATCTCCCTCGTTCCGGCAGCCGACCAGGTGTTACGGTACATCGATGCCAGAAACAGATCCCCCTCCGCCTCTGTATAATGCAGATACACCGGAACATCTTTATTGATCGGCTCCTTCAGGCGGACACGAATCTGCCCCGGCGCTTCTTCCGAACCAAAAAATATGCTCGGTGCAGAAGAAACCGCATGCCAATAGTCGCCATCTATCTCATAAAACTGTGACGATTGGATCGTAAGGGGAAATTCCTCTCCCGCCCCAGCAGGAATATGCGCACCATGCGACGCTCCAAAGCCCGCAAAACAAAGCTCAAAAAAGCACGCCAGCAAAAGCCCCGCAGCCAGACAGATTAAATTCCTCTTCTTCATAAATAGATCCGGACCGGAATGCCCCCGGTTACTGCAGGCTCTGGTATGTGTACCATGCCTTCTTCTTTGTGAGTGGTGTCTCGTCATATGCGGCTGATTCGTTTCTTGTCCATAATCCGAATGCTCCGCCAACAGCGACCTGAGAGCCTGCATCGACCTGACGGTTCAGGTAAAAACCTTCGATATAAGGATTATCACGGGCGATAGCATAAGCCTGGCTGATAGCCTCTGCATGTCTGTTTTCTCCATCCTCGCATGCTGAGGTGAAGCCCTGCTCAGTAAGCAGGAGATGCCTTACTGTGCCATTTGGTGAAAGCATATCGGCATTCTGCATATAGTCTGTCAGAACGTTAATGTTCTTAAGATTGATATTAGGTGTACTTAAGTCAAAGGTGATGCCGTCATCATCCAGGAACTCAGGCTTTGTAAGGAAATGTACCGGATATGCATGCCATGCGATGCCGTAATCAAGATCCTTAAGGCGTTCGTTCAGCTTGGGCAGATACTGTGAAACAGGGTAGTTTCCCTGCTCACCTGTGGTTGCGTTCCATCTCATATCAAATGGGATCAGAACATGTGCATCGGGATTGACATTTTTGATTTCCTCATAGAAAACGCGGAATGCCTTTGCGTAGCTGTCTGCGTGCGCGTCTATATCCATAATTCCGTTATAGTCCCACTGGCAGGCATCGTTGACTTCGTTTCCGATGACCCAGTTGGATACACTGTCACTGTAATGGGCAGCTATCGATCTTGCATATGAGCGCACTGCAGCTTCACCCTCTGAGGTCAGTACATTAAAGCCATAGGTTCCGCCGAAGGAAGTTCCTGTACCCCCTACCTGGTCAACTGCAGGAATTATATTCGAATTATGATAACGGTTGATGATGATCATAGTCATCGTGATACCATTTCTTCTGCAGTATGAGGCAAGCGGATCACATGCATTGATATTCACATCGGTTCCAATGTTTGCAACTACCTGACCAAGTCCAAGCTCGGAAAGATCACTGAGGCACTGGTTAGACTGCTGTGAAATAAGCAGGCCCTTTTTGTTTGATGGTGTCTGATAAAATGCCATGGCGGGCATTGCAGCCTGTACGATAAGACCTGCGGCAAGAGCAGCGGCAACTATCATTTTTTTTTCTGAATTTCATCTTCTTCCCCTCCTTTAAGTATTTTTATATTATATAATAATGATATGGTTGTCAAATGCATGATCGATGGTTTCAAATGTATGATTACGGGAGGTTCACATGAATAAAACAGCACTTATTATCGGCGGAGGTACAGGAATCGGAAAATGCTCCGCCATAAAGCTTGCAGAAGAAGGATACTCTATAGCGATCGTCTATAATTCAAGCGCGGCTCCGGCTGAAGCTGTAAAGCAGGATATTCTTAAAACAGGCGTGGATTGTGAAATATTCCAGGCGGACGTTTCCGATGATGCCCGATGCAGGGAAGTATTCTCTAAAATCGAAGAACGTTTTGGAAGAATCGATACTCTCGTCAGCTGTGCCGGAACCACAAAGTATATTAAGTTCCGTGATCTGGATGCCGCTACAGATGAGGTCTGGGAAAAGCTTCTTAAAGTAAATCTGATAGGAAGCTTCCATTGCTGCAGAGAAGCAGCGCGCATCATGAAAAAGAACGGCGGCGGATCTATAGTTCTCGTGGCATCCACCGCAGGTGTAAAGGCAAGCGGCAGTTCGATTCCTTACGGGGCATCCAAGGCCGCCCTCATTCATACCGCAAAGGGGCTTGCCATGGCACTCGCACCTGAGATCCGTGTCAACACAGTTTCACCGGGTATCGTAACAGGTACCGCATGGCACAGAGATAACCCCGACTTTGACGCAGCCGCAGCCGATGCCAAAGAATCTCTGTCTATTCCTCTTGGATATGTTACGAGACCTGAAGAGGTTGCCGACGCGATCGTATTTCTTGCTACGGAAAAGTCCTCTAATATCACAGGAGTGGATCTGGTCCTTGACGGCGGCCGCAAGGAAGTCCAGAACGGACAGATCTATTGATTTTATCTGTTAATGCTTTCAGTTACAAGCTGCCTGATGGGTTCCTCCTCATCAGGCTCTTTTAATGTAAAAATAACATCGTCAGCATCTTCTCCGCTCTCCGTGTCAACCACCATGATATGAATGCCGTCGCCCGAGACCGTTTCAACAGAGTTTCCGGTTATGCCGCCAAGATTCCTCAAAAGTCTATGATAATACGGTATCTCAAGTACACGCTTATCCCCTACTTCTGCCAGAACTTCAAAATCATCGTCGGCTGCGGTCATGAGGTAGGTATCAAGCTCTGTCTTTTCCTTAAGTGTGTTTACCTTTAAAAGCCGGTAATTCTCTGCCGCTTCATTCCAGCTTGCATATGCCGCATCGCTGCGCCTGTCAGGGATATCAAAATTAGTCTTCAGCCATTTTCCAAGATACTTACTCACCTTTCTCGCCCCGGAAACATTTAAGTGTCCGTCAGGATCAAAGCAGTCTGTATCAAAATTCACTATATTCCCGCCCGGCACATCGGAAAGCTCATAAAAGTCCAGAAAATCCACACCCTGCTCCCGTGCCACACATCCCGCAAGGGCAGCCTCGCTGCGGTCATCGGCATTTTCAGGGAAAGGAAGATAGGTAAGAAGCACCTTGATACCGCGAGCCCTGCAATCTGAGATGAGGCGCTCGAGATACTCAGTGCCAAGTGTGGACTCATATCCCACTCCTGCCATAGCTGCCCCCGGCTGCACATGCTCTGCCGGCACAGCAACACCAAAGACGGGCTCGGCGCCAAGCTCTCTTGTGATATAAACATTAAAGTCACCGTCATTAAGCTCGCTCCATCGGCTGTGGTATACGGTATAGTCCCAGAGAAAATTAAGCGGCGTAAGGTTCCCGGCCTCAGCTGCCTCGCTCTCCTCGACCGGAGCGTCATAGCTTAAGAGGTCTCTTACTGCGCGGATCTTATTGCGGCTTAGCGGAAAGGCATCAAAGGACACGTGGTTTTGGGATACGTTTCTTATCGCGTAATCCTTATTTAAGAAGTAGCAGTCGACCACCACAGCCTGTGGTGTGGTATAGTCCAGCGCGTTTTCAAGCACCCAGTAGGTAGTTGGAAGAAAGTTTCCTGAGCCCGCGAGGTTATAAGAAACTATACCATCGTGGCTGTACATTTCCATCGGAAGGACCGCATTCAGCATATGGCTCGAACCAAGAAACAGCACATCAAAATCCTGCTCCTCCGCAAAAAACGGTTCGTACTTGGTCCTTGCCTCCTTGCGCTCTAAGAGCCTCGTGAGAAACCAAAGCGCAAAAATATGCAGCAAAACAGTAAGGCAGCACTCTGCCGCGCGGATGAGGAAGACCTTCCCGCGCACGGCGCCTCCGGGATGCCCGCCGCGGCTTACGCTCCCGCTTCCGCCCTCATTTTCTATGCAGTTGTCCATATTCTGCTTATCTGTCATAGTTAAAACTGGAAATAAATAAAGTTTGCCTCTGAGAATGCCGGGCCCCATACGCCAAAGGTTAGGACCGCACATACTGCCGCCGTAAATAATATACACCTTACGGGAAGTACCTGCCGGAGCACGACCCTGCGCAGGACTATTCCCCGCTTTTTACATATATCTGCCGCGAGCAGCACCAAAAGAGCCGCCAGCATGAGCAGGAAATTTGCTCTGTCAAGACCGCACAGGTAAAGCGAACCGTCCGTCAGCATTGACAGTCCCTGAAGTCTGAGATCCGCCATATGCCTTATTATGAGCAGGGCCTCGCGGCAGCCGTTTGCCCTGAAGAATATCCAGGAGAAATCAACCAGAATGAATGTTATGATGCAGCCAAGAAGCCATTTTGCCGCCGCACCTATCCATCCGGGATCACCGGGTGTCCTGGTGCCTGAATATTTTGATGCAGCAGCATTTACCGTTGCTTTAGGTTTCGCAGACTTCAAAAGCTCAGCTCCGAGTTCCTCAATGATCTGGTACAGGCCGTTAAGGCCGCCCCATACCACGAACGAAATGCTCGCTCCGTGCCAGAGTCCGCTTGCGAGAAAAACGATCATCTTATTGATGTACTTTCTTACTTTTCCGCACCGGCTTCCGCCAAGCGGTATATAGAGATAATCCTTAAACCAGGAGGTAAGCGAGATATGCCAGTGACGCCAGAAGCCTGCAACTGAATTCGACAGGTAAGGCGCGTCAAAATTTTCCATAAGATCGATCCCGAGTATCTTTGCCGCGCCAATGGCGATAACCGAATAGCCGCTGAAATCACAGTAGATCTGCATCGCAAAAAGCATGGTCGCCGCAACGAGATACCAGCCTGTATAAACTGCATAATTGTTATAGGCAGTATCCACAAAGATCGCGATACGATCAGCAAGCACGAGCTTCAGAAAATATCCCCAAAGCATCAAAAGCATGCCCTCGCGGGCACGCTCATAATTAAATTCAGTTGTCTTTGCCAGCTGTCTTAAGAGATTTTTGGAGCGCTCGATGGGTCCCGCCACTAATTGCGGGAAGAAAGAAACAAAAAGTGCGTATCTGAAAAAATCCTTTTCGGCGTAGATCTCACCGCGGTATACATCCATGGTGTAGCTGAGCGCCTGAAAGGTATAAAATGATATTCCAACGGGAAGCAGCACATCCACAGCCGGAAGCTGCAGTGTGATATGTACGGCTGAGAACAGCTTTTCCATTGTATCGAACGCAAAGTTCGCATATTTAAACCAGAAAAGCACACTTAAGTTAAGGATAAAGCTGCCCGCAACTATAAGCTCCCTCCGGACTGTAAGCTTTTTCCGGCCCTCGCTTTCGCTGCTATTGCAGCCGCCGTTACCGCTGTCGCTCCCGCCGTCCCTGCAGCGGTCGAGCAGCAGTCCGCTCACCCAGGTGACCATGGTCGAAAAGAAGATTAATACCGCATATTTGGCATTCCAGCACATATAAAAATAATAGCTTGCCATAAGCAGCCAGTACTGCCTCAGTCTCCCGGGTATCAGAAAATACACCGACACTACTATGGGAAAGAATATTAGGAAATTTACAGAATTAAACAGCATTTACAGGCTTTGCTCCCATCATTACCCAGGTCCGCTTATTTAAGCTGTGCCAAAGTCTCAGCAGTCGAAGCAGTCGATGACGTACTCCTTATTAAAGGAGTGCCCCGGTGCAAGCTGATTTCCAAACTCACGCTGCTCTAATGTACCCGTAAAATCCTCGGCATCACAGCGTCCAAACCACGGCTCTATGCATACAAAAGGCGCATGCTTTCCGACCGGCGACCATATACCGAGCTGCGGCGCGTCAAAGCGAAGCTGCAGCCTCTTAACTCCTTTCGGATCGATAAGTGCGACTGTATTGATTCCCTTACCGTCAAGTATAAGCGCATCGTTATCAAAAAGCTCATCCGAAAGAGCAAGGCAGCCGCCTTCGAGCTCCTTTGTATACTTCTCCCTGGCAAGGCAGCCGCTTTTATTTATCAGCTGATATGTAAGCTCACCGGCACCGTTATTAAGGTCGAGCTTCCACCCCGCAAGTCCGCCCTCAGCAGCAAAGGCCGGATGCGCGCCTATTGAGAAATAAAGCTCCTTATCGTCTTCATTTATCACATTCCACATAACATGGACGCTGCTTCCCTCAAGGCGGTAACCTGCCCTTAGCAAAAACTTAAATGGATAACGACCGGCCCACGCCTCATCCGGACGAAGCTCAAACCACAGCGAGTCTCCGGCATTTTCCGTAAGGACAAAATCACAGTCTCTGGCCCAGCCGTGCTGCGGAACGCTGTCATAAACAGAGCCGCCGTAGGAATATGAAAGCCCGTTCAGCTTTCCTACAAACGGGAAAAGCACGGGCGAAACTCTGCCCCAGTAAGCGCTGTCACCGCACCACATCAGCTCCTCGCCGTCCTTCTTTCTGACAATGCTGACGAGCTCAGCCCCGTGGTGATTCACGCAGATCCTGACAGCTTCATTTTCAATATAAGTGCAAGCCATTGTTATGCCTCCTCCTTCGCTTCAAACATCTTAAGTGTAACAAAAACCATGATCAATGAAAAGACCATGCACACAGCCTCTTCCACAGGCTGTGCGTGTATAAGTCCCCTGTATCCCCACATATGATCAAATATTATCAGCATTGGAATGTACAGTACTATCTGCCTTACGACCGTTATTCCAAATGAATAAAACGGCTTTCCTATCGAATTATACATATTCCGGGCGATGGCCGTAGATCCAACAAAAGGAAGCATCCACATCGCGGCGCGAAGCGTCACGGTACCGGTGGAAACCACCTCCGGATTTATGGAAAAGCAGCCTATAAACCACGGCGCCCCTATCCCGAATATCACCATGACTCCAAGCTCCGCAAGCGTCGTGACCGCTATGCCGGACTTTATCATCTGCCTTAAACGCTTAAAGTTACCTGCACCGTAATTATATCCCATGAGCGGCTGGCAGCCCGCTGCTATACCCTGATAGATATAGCTTCCGAAGCTCATTATTTTTCCCGAAATGCCCATGGCCGCCACGGTCAGCTCGCCGTAGGCGGCTGCCAGATTATTATTCACGATCATGGCTGCTGTGGAAAAGAACTGCTCTAAGGTATGCGGTATCCCTACCCACATGATCTCGCCAACGATCCTTTTGTCAAAGGCCAGCATTTTTACAGACGGCTGAAGCAGCGATTTCTTAGACGCATAGCAGTAAATGAAGACCGCCATGCCGGCAGCATTTCCAAGAATAGTGGCAACTGCCGCGCCAAGTATCTGCAGCTTCAGTGTGAAAATAAAGATCGGATCCAGGATTATATTCATTATCGTTCCGGTCAGCATGCCGACCATGGAATTGGTCGTAGAGCCCTCAGAGCGAAGGAGCTGCCCGAAGGCATAGTTTCCCATCGTAAAAAGTGACCCCAAAAACATGACAGCCGTGTACTGCTTCGTATATTCCACGGTCGCATCTTTGGCTCCGAGTATCCTGACTATCGGGTCCAGGAACAAAATGCCAAGGACCGCCATGAGCAGAGAGCCTATCGCTATCATCTCAAAACCGATGGTGAGTGTATGCCTCGCCTCATCTTCGCGACCCGCTCCCATGCACCTTGCAATATACGATGCTCCGCCGTTTCCGACTATGCCGGATATGGCTATCGTGATCATCATGATGGGGTAGGCAAGATTAGTCGCCGCAAGCTGCGCGTCATCATGCAGCTGCCCGATAAAATAGGTGTCGACCAGGTTATATACGACCATGAACATCATTCCCATGGTCACCGGTACACCCATCTTCAGCACTGCCGCCACCGGTTTTTCTTTTGCAAGTGTATATATTCGTTTATCTTCCATGTTTGAACTTTATTATTTCCGCGGCTTTAACTTCCTCTATGGAAATGCTTCCGGCGGTCCCTTTCACGCAAAGCGCCGCAGAATACCCCTCCGCTATATCAAGGCTTTTAAGCTCATAGTCTCCCGCCCTGCTCTTAAGTCCGCTGCTATCCGCGAGCGGCGGCATGGTCCTTATGTCCTTCATACCTTCACCGGTACACTTTAAAAAGCTCTCCTTTAAGGTCCAGAGGCTGTACTGTTCTTTTAGGCTGCGATGCGTATCGAGCCAGAGCCGCTCCACCTCAGAACAAAAATGCGAAAGCACCTTTGATATGTCCTTTTCCTGCTTTTCTATGTCAGCCCCGACCTCGCAGTCCGCTATGGCGCAGATCACGATATCCCCGGAATGTGAGATATTAAAATCAACATAAGGCATGCCTTTTATTTTCTGCCCCGGCATCCTGCCGATCCCGTCTTTTCTGCTGCCAATGCTTACCGCGGAAAGCTTTGGCTTTTGGTTTTTCTCCTGCGATAGCTTAAAGAACCTGAAACTGCCGGCATTTCCCGCACTTCCACTGTTTTGCCCGCGCTCAGAACGATCCGGGAAACGGTTTAAGGCAAGCTCCGCAAGCAGCAGCCCCGTGACATGCCTTACAGTGTCAGCCGCATAACGAAAGTCCGGCGTTTCTATGCCGATAAGCTCACTTAAGGCTCTCACCTCGCCGGCGTCATATTCAATTCCGCTTACATCGCAATAATAGAAATTTACATTATTTTTCATAATTATTATGAAACCCCCGCCTTATCCGGCAGGGGTATCGTCATGCTTTTTTAAGCTGAATCAGGCTTATACTACTACTGTGTTTCTGGTCTCCTTAGCCTTGTACAGGTTCTCATCGGCCGCAGCGATCGCTGCCGGGTCACATCTGTCTGTCATTACAGCTCCTATACTTAAGGTCACGTGCATATCCGGATAGTTTTCGAATTTATACTCGTCGACACTCTTTCTGATCAGCTCAAGTCTGGACTCAAGTACATTTTCATTAATGCCTGCGAATACAAGCAGGAATTCGTCTCCGCCATAGCGGATAAGCGCGTCTGTCGATCTGATCTTGCTCTTTACAAGCTGCGCAATGGTCTTAAGCACCTCATCACCCGCAAGATGACCATAGGTGTCATTGACTCCTTTGAACTTATCCACGTCAAATACGGCGAGTGCGCTTATATTAAGGCTTGAGAGCTGCTCCTCATAATAGTTTCTGTTGTAAGCCCCGGTAAGTGCATCGACGTACAGCTTCTTATTCTGTGCAAGGACTGATTCTATGAGTGATTCCCTGCCCATGGCATCAAGAAATACTGTATCATCAGCCTTTGATACCATCTCAAGAGTGAACGGTACTCCGCCTATCTCTATATACTTTGCGGTAGCAAGATAAATGCTGTCGCCGATAAACTCGTACTTGGAGTGCTTACCCTTATCCTTTATGCTCTTAGCTGAGATGCAGTTCTCGCATCTTTCAGTCTTGCCCCATACCTCAAAGCAGTTATGATCGTCAGCACGTATGTGACCGTCAGGGGTCATGGTATAAGATACCATCTGGTTAACATCGACAAGACGCACGATATCATAGATCATAGTCAGCTTCTGAAGTCCGTCCATGATTTCGGGAGTGCTGAGCTTTCTCCCGCCAAGGCTGTTTCCGAGTTCGTCAGCCATATGATTAAGCTGTGAGATCTGTGCTCTCTGAAGACCGTGAAGCGAAATATTATTGGCTATTCTGTTCTTTAAAAATGCCATATCATACGGACGGATCACATAATCCGAAGCTCCAAGCTCAAGCGCCTGCTGCTGATAGACACCTGGTTGCTCTGATGAGATCATAATGACAGGAATATCCTCAAGCAGGTCATGCTTGTCCATTTCCTTCAGCACCTCAAAGCCACTGATACCGGGGAGTATGATATCAAGAAGCATGATCGTAATATCATCACGCTTCTCCTTTAATATTTCAAGCGCCTTTTCTCCTGTATCAGCCGTAAGAATGTCATACTCATTCTTAAGAGTCTCCTCAAGGATCCCCATATTGATATCATTATCATCAACTACAAGTATAGTCATTTTATCAGACATAGCAGCTTCTCCTCTTTAAATATCTCTCTGCAATATCCTGTGCTTAAAATCCAAAGTGCCGTCATCACCGGCAGTGATGACCATATATGTAAAATATCCGTTTTTCTGCCGGGGCTCTGAAATGCTGCCGGGATTGAGTGTTGTCACGCCGTATACCTCAGCCAGCGTGGGCCTGTGTGTATGTCCATACATCGCAATATCACAATGCTCAGCCTTTGCCTTTTCCACAAGGTCGCTGAGGCCATATGAAACGGTGTATCTGTGACCATGCGTAAGGAATGCCTTTTTACTTCCGAGCTGAACTACCAGATCACCCGGAAGATCGGTGAAGCCGTCGCAGTTCCCCCTTACAAAGTACAGCTCACAGTCCTTATTCTGCTCAAGACACCACTGACTGTGCAGATAGGCGCTGCCCTCGCTGTCCCCAAGATGTATAAACATATCAAAGGGCCGCTCGCGCTCTATGGCCAGCTGCACATTCCCGTCTTTTCTGTGACTGTCACTTACAATCAGGATCTTCGTAGGCCTGCTCCTTTACCGCCGCTTGGCTTTACTTCGCGACGACTTAAATTTATGTGCCGGCGAAGCTTTTCATAAAATTACACACAAAGCTTATCTGACGTTTATTATCCCACATTTTATCGCTTATTACAAGCAAGGTGTGACCTTTGATTCTAATTAGATTTTAAATATAAATTGTAAAATTAAATTCCACCCCAGAATAAGCCGACATGGAATTTAT